>CAZYGE010000004.1:6546-75147 GCA_964647535.1 uncultured Proteiniphilum sp. | reverse complement strand
TCGGGTTGAACTCCGGAGCCGCTTTGGCAACCGTTGTGGGTGTTTTGGTGGAAGTACCGGTTATGTTGTGGTTAGTTAAAATAGCTAACAATACACGTCATTGGTTTCCCAATGCAAAAAAAGTAGTATAAAATAAATCAAGGTGTAAAAAAAGGGTGTAAATCTAATTATTTATAGATTTACACCCTATTATTGTGGAGCTGGAGGGAGTCGAACCCTCGTCCAAACGAGGAAGCAATACGCTTTCTACATGCTTAGCTTCATTTTGATTGTCGGGAATGAGCGCGATTGAAGCTACCAAACTCAAACCTTATCTTCTTTAGTTTCGGAAAGGGGCCAAAGCCTCCCCTAACCTATCTCCGATTTATCTGCACCACCTTATCGAAATGCTTCGAAGCCACAGCTTCCGGGTGATGTCTTGTTCTGCCACCTAGTGGCGGAATTAAGCGTTAACCTACTATACTTCGGTTACGCAGCAAGAGCGTAATTATTATTGCCAGTTAATGGTTTGCCAATTGAGATTATAGTGCAAATTAACAACGCACTGCATGCTTACATACCTCTTCTACCCGCTGTCAAATCCAGACAGCCCCATATTTTAAAGAACCCATGCAATAGAATTATTGCTATTGCACTGATTAAGACGCAAATGTATGCAAAAGGTTTAACTACGCAAAATAATTCTCTCATTTTAAGGAGTGACTAGTTAATGTTGCGGTTGTGTTACACGGTTTTTATTTATTTTTTGATTACTTTTGTGACATAATGAAAGAATCAATGGAGGATAACAAAAGTCAACTTTTAAATTATTCAATTTATGCTTCTCTATTCTTGGGAATCTTCTGGATAATTAAATATCTCTTGGCTAATTTTGCGAATTTGCAGTTTTTAAATAGTTTCTTAAGCATTGGAACGCCTATTGTGCTGTATTATTTTCTTACAAGATATAACAAAATATTTACAGATAATAAAATTAGTTTTGGACATGGAGTGCAATTTTCAATTTTATTATTTTTCTTTGCCTCCATATGGGAATCGGTTGTGGTTTTTATTCACGTGAACTGGGTTGACCCGGCACATATTGCAAATCTATATAATAATTTAGTGGAGGTTGCACAGTCAATAAATTTAAGCGAAGCACTTACCACGCAACTTATAAATCAGCCTTTGCCAACTGCTTTTTCATTCGTTTTTAGTAATGTAATATTGGCAGATGTTTTTATTGGTTTATTGCTTTCGCTATTAATAGTTCCTTTGGTACGATATTTAGTGACAAGAAAGGAAGATAATTTAATCGATTAAATAATGGATATATCAGTTGTAATACCATTGTATAATGAGGAGGAGTCTCTACCAGAATTGCATGATAGAATCAAAAATGTTATGCAGGATAATAATTACTCCTATGAAATAATTTTTGTGGATGATGGCAGTACTGATAATTCATGGAATGTTATTAATAAGTTGAGAAGCATCTCTGAGAAGGTAAAAGCAATTAAGTTTAGGCGCAATTATGGCAAATCTCCAGCTTTGCACTGCGCATTTGAAAAAGCTCTGGGTGATGTTATTATAACAATGGATGCTGATTTACAGGATAGTCCCGAAGAGATTCCCGGTTTATATAAAATGGTTGCAAATGAAGGTTATGATCTTGTTTCGGGTTGGAAAAAGAAAAGGTATGATAATAAGCTGACCAAAAACTTGCCATCTAAGTTATTTAATGCTACTGCAAGAATGTTGTCGGGTATAAAGTTGCATGATTTTAACTGCGGCCTAAAAGCATATAAAAGAACGCTTGCGAAAGACATTGAGATTTTTAATGATATGCATAGGTATATTCCGGTATTGGCTAAGAATGCGGGATTTACCAAAATTGGAGAGAAAGTGGTTCAACACCACCCCAGAAAGCATGGAAAGAGCAAGTTTGGAGCCAGTAGGTTTTTTAATGGGTATCTAGATTTGCTAACACTTTGGTTTCTAAATCGTTTTGGCAAGAAACCGATGCATATATTCGGGCTTTGGGGCAGTATTATGTTTTTTATTGGCCTAATTGCTGTTATTTTGGTGGGCCTGATGAAAATGTATGATTTGAGGCAAGGAAATCCTTCGCAACTTGTTACAGATTCTCCTTATTTCTACATCTCTCTTACAATGATGATTCTTGGTACATTTTTGTTTCTTGCAGGCTTTCTTGGTGAATTGATTTCGAGGAATTCTCCGGAGAGAAATGTTTACAGGATTGAGGAAGAAATTTAATTATAAAAAACAACTAATAATTAAACGATAATATGAAACACGTATCTCAATTATTTCTGTTTGCTTTTATTCTGCTGATATCTTGTAGTACAGACAGTGGCAAAAGAGCATATAGTGATTATTTTGAGGATCATGGAGAGATTTTTACAACCGTATTTAATATTAAATATGCCTACGATAAATCGCTTAAAAGCGAAATTTATGAAGAACTCTATAAGTTTGATAATTCTTTAAATCCATTTAAAGAGAATTCAATTATTACGAAGATAAATAGGAATGAGCCTGTTGAGGTTGATTCTTTTTTTGTTAGGGTATTAGAAAAATCGGAAGAGATTTCTAAAAACACTTATGGCTTTTTTGACATAACAACTTCTCCATTAATCAATGCGTGGGGATTCGGATTCAGTAAAATGGATGAGGTTACTTCGGAAATGATAGACAGTCTTAGAGAGTTTGTTGGCTATGACAAAATAAGTATTGACGTAAATGGAGAAGTTGTCAAGAGTGATTACCGTGTGCAAATAAATACATCGGCAATTGCAAAAGGATATGCATGCGATGTTGTAGCCGATCTTTTGGAGAGTTATGGAATTGAAGATTACATGGTTGAGATTGGTGGTGAGATAAGTGCAAAAGGAATAAATGAAAAGGGTGTTTGCTGGAGAATTGGTGTTGACAAGCCAATGGATGATGCAATTATTATTCAACATGATCTTCAAACTATTATATCACTTTGCGATAAATCATTGGCAACCTCTGGTAATTATAGAAACTTTTATGTTAAAGAAGGTAAGAAATATGCTCATACCATAAACCCTCACACAGGCAATCCTGCAGAATCAGATTTGTTGGGTGCCACGGTTATCGCTGATGATTGTATGACGGCTGATGCTTATGCTACGGCTTTTGTGGCGATGGGTATAGACAAGTCTGTAGAAGTTGCGAAAGAGGTAGATGGGTTACATTATTATTTTATTTTCGCCAATGAAGATGGCTCTTTCGGCACAATTCATTCAGATGGTTTTGAGCAGTTTCTTGCAGAGTAATAATCAATTTATAATCATTATGTATAATGAAAACATATTGTAAGAATTTAATTAGGATGGCTGCTTTTGAAGCAATGGAGATGACTATATATTATGAAATTTATGATACGACGTGTGGAAAAGCATTAATTGCATCCTCTGACAAAGGCGTTTGTTTTGTTGCTTTGGGAGAAGAAAGATTCATGTATGATGAGCTTATGAGAGAATATCCTTTTGCAAATTTGGTGAAGCAGAATATCGATTTACATTACAAGTGCCTTTCATACATCAATGAGCCCGCCGCTGAAATGGAAATTCCATTACATATTAAAGGTACCGAGTTTCAAATTAAGGTGTGGAATGAATTATTAAAAATAGAACCGGGACAAGTTAAGAGTTACAAACAGCTTGCGGAAGATGTTGGAGTTCCCAAAGCTGCAAGAGCTGTGGGTACGGCAGTTGGGCAAAATCCTATTTCTTGTTTAATCCCTTGCCATAGAGTTATAAGGTCTGATAAAACTTTAGGAGGCTATCACTGGGGGCTTGATATAAAGAGAAAGTTATTAGAGTTGGAGTCTTTGAGCTAATTTTAACATATATGAAACTAAATTACAATTCGATCGTTTTAGTTATTCTATTTATTGCTATTTTTTGTAGTCCTTCGTTATCGCAAGACAATGAGTTAAAAACTTATCCTACTATATCATTTGATGGTACTTTAAAAAATAAGTTTGAATATGCAATAGATACTAACCATTCTCGTTTCTCTGTGCGTAATTCTCGCGTAGGCATAAAGGGTGACATTAATGATTTTACGGGTTACCGTGCACAGCTGGAGCTGAGTGATGAAGGTGAGTTCAAAGTTCTTGACCTAAGTGGAATTATTTATCCTGCTGAGAATCTTGCTTTCACATTTGGTCAAACAGGTATACCTTTATATAATTCATATATTACAACTCCCGGGGAAATGTTATTTGCGAACCGTGCTTTTATTGGTAAATACTTTTTGAGTACTCGCGATTTGGGCGTTAATGCAAAGTATAACTTTAACATGGGTGTTGTGCCGACAAAGCTAGAATTTGGTGTGTATAACGGTAATGCAATTAATGATCCGGTATGGAAGAAGAATTTGTCGTATGGGGGTAGACTGGAACTTGGCAACATGGAGGGACTAAGATTTACTACTAAGTTTTTTGATTATTTAAGGAATGACACAACGCACTTTTTAGTTTATGGAGCCGACTTGCGCTATGAAATAAATAACTTCAAGATTGAAACGGAAATAATGAAAAAAGAGAGTAATACTGAGTATCATAACGATTTGCTCTCTTATTATATTCAGGCAGCTTACAAGGTGCCGATTAAATCGAGATATTTTGATCATTTTTTGCCTGCACTGCGTTGGGACGCTATTGACGAAACTCATAATGAGGAAGGTTTTGACACAAACAGATTTACTGTTGGGTTGGGGTTTGATCTTGCAGGTAATACATTTAATACTATCATAAGATTAGATTATGAGCGGTATATCATAAATAACCCAATGACAATTTTCGCACTAGAGGAGCAGATGGATTCTGACAAAATTACGTTGGAGTTATTGTTGACTTTTTAGCTAATATAAAAGCTGTGATTGGATTGAAGAGTGAATGGTTTTAAAACAAACATTTGAGAGCACTGATTATGAATAAAATATTGGCAAAAGAGTTTCTTTCCGAGAAAGTTGTGCGTTTTGAAGTTGAAGCTCCGCTTATTGCTAAAAGTAGGCGTGCAGGTCATTTCGTAATCGTAAGGATTGGTAAAAAAGGCGAGAGAGTTCCCTACACAATTGCATCTGCAGACGAAACTAAAGGTACGATTACATTGGTTGTTCAGCGCGTTGGAAAATCTTCTGAAAAGCTCTGCAAACTCGAGCCGGGAGAATATATTACCGATATGGTAGGTCCTCTTGGTAAAGCTACTCATGTTGAGAATTTTGGCACTGTTGTGTGTGCAGGTGGCGGCGTGGGTGTTGCGCCCATGCTACCGATTATTGAGGCAATGAAAATGGCCGGTAACAGAGTTGTGACGGTTATTGCGGCACGTTCCAAAGATTTAATTATTTTGGAAGATAAGATACGAGAACACTCTGATTATGTTGTTATCATGACAGACGACGGTACGTATGGCGAAAAAGGGCTCGTGACTGATGGTGTAGAAAAAGTTATTGAGCGTGAGAAAGTTGATTTGTGCGTAACGATTGGACCGGCAATTATGATGAAGTTTGTGTCAAAATTGACAGAGAAATATAATGTTCCTACAGTTGCTTCTTTGAATACAATTATGGTTGATGGAACAGGGATGTGTGGTGCATGCCGTGTAACTGTGGGAGGCGAAACAAAATTCGTCTGTATAGACGGACCGGAATTTAATGCTCACAAGGTTGATTTTGATGAGATGTTAATGAGGCTAAATGCATATAACTGAAGAAACAGGTGGATTTATGAGTGAATATTTAAAAGTTGAGAGATCTGCCGAGTGGCGTGAAGTTATTCGGAAAACCATGAAGAATAAAGATCGTATTGCTATTCCAAGGGTGAAAATGCCTGAAATAGACCCTGTTGTTAGAAGTGCCAGCTATGATGAGGTGAATTTGGGGCTTACTGAAAAATTAGCCCGGAATGAATCTCGCAGATGTCTTGACTGTGTAGATCCAACCTGTATTAGTGGCTGTCCTGTAGAAATTAATATCCCTAAATTCATAAAAAATATTGAGCGTGGCGAGTTTCTTAAAGCGGCAAAAGTTCTAAAAGAAACAAGTGCTTTACCTGCTGTTTGTGGAAGGGTTTGTCCTCAAGAAAGACAATGTGAGAATAGCTGTTTTTATACTAAAAAACTTAAGAAAGAATCTGTTGCCATTGGTCATTTGGAGCGATTTGCTGCAGATTATGAGCGAGAGAGTGGTAAGATTTCTATTCCTGAAATTATGCCCTCTAATGGCGTTAAAATTGCCGTAGTGGGTTCAGGTCCCGCAGGGTTAGCTTTTGCAGGAGATATGGCTAAGCTGGGCTATGGTGTAACTGTGTTTGAAGCACTTCATGAGCTAGGAGGGGTTCTGAGATATGGAATTCCCGAATTTAGATTACCAAATGATATTGTAGATGTTGAGATTAATGTGCTTGGCAAAATGGGTGTGAAGTTTATAACCAACTGTGTTGTTGGTAAAACAATATCGCAAGAGGACTTGAAAGAAGAGGGTTTTAAGGCTGTTTTTGTAGGAAGTGGTGCAGGGTTGCCTAATTTTATGAATATCCCAGGAGAGAACCTTATTGGGGTGATGTCGTGCAACGAATATCTGACTCGTGTTAATCTTATGGGTGCAGGTGATCCTGAAAGCGATACTCCGGTATATAAAGGAAAGAAAGTTGCAGTGATTGGTGGTGGTAATACCGCAATGGATGCCGTACGTACAGCCAAAAGGTTAGGCGCCGAAAAGGCTTCTATTATATATAGACGAACGGAAGCAGAAATGCCTGCAAGAATTGAAGAGATAAAGCATGCCAAAGAGGAAGGAATTGAATTTTATACACTTCACAATCCTCTAAGATACGAGGGTAATGAACGTGGCAGAGTACAAAAGATGTTGCTGCAGAAGATGGAGTTGGGCGAACCCGACCAGTCCGGCAGACGCAGACCTGTGCCTATTGAAGGTGCAACGCAATATATGGAGGTTGATGAAGTTATTGTTAGCGTAGGGGTCTCCCCTAACCCACTTATACCGCAATCTTTTACCGGCTTAGAAATTACTTCCTGGGGGACGATAGTTGTAAATAGCGATACAATGCAAACTGCAGATAATTTAATATTTGCAGGTGGCGATATTGTTCGTGGAGGTGCTACCGTAATTCTTGCTATGGGTGATGGCAGAAGAGCTGCAATGTCTATGCATGAGCACTTATCATCAAAAAAGAAAAATTAATTGGGTTCTTAATTTTAGGACTTGAAATAATAGAATAAGACATTGACACAGTCGTAAACGAATAGCATTTTATGAAAATTTTAGCTGATGCACATATCCCATATTTAGAAGGCGTTGCCGAGCAGTTTGGAGTGGTTGAATATCTTCCCGGGAATGAGTTTACTAAAGAGGCGATAAGGGATAAAGATGCGCTTATAGTGCGTACTGTTACTCATTTTGGTGAGGAGAATCTTTCCGGTAGCAATGTGAAACTTATTTGTTCTGCAACTATAGGGTTTGATCATATTGACACTGAGTTTTGTGATGCAAATGGTGTTGCTTGGAGAACTGCGCCGGGATGTAATGCTAATTCGGTTGAACAATATGTAACTGCTTCGCTACTGTATCTTGCCCATAAATATATGTTTGAGCTAAAAGACAAAACAATTGGTATTGTTGGGGTTGGCAATGTGGGGAACAAAGTAGAAATTGCATGTAGGAAACTGGGAATGAGAGTTCTTTTGAATGACCCCCCAAGAGAAGAAAAGGAGTACTCTTCTATTTTTGTGGATACTGAAACTATTAAAAAAGAGTGTGATTTTATCACAGTTCATACGCCTTTAACTAAATTTGGAGCTCATAAGACTCATCATTTGGTGAATGATAATTTCTTGGATGAGGTTGCAAAAAAACCATTTATTATAAATGCAGCACGAGGTGGTGTTACAAGTAATGAGTCTCTTAAAAAAGCAATTAAAAGTGGGAAAATATCAGGTGCTGTTATAGATTGCTGGGAAAATGAACCGGAAATCGATCGTGAATTATTAGCCTTGGTTGATATCGCTACTCCTCATATTGCAGGCTATTCTGCTGATGGAAAGTGGACAGCAACTCGCATGAGTATAGAGAACTTAATGAGTTTCTTTAAGATTGATATCGAACCTAAATATCGGAGTTTGCCCGAACCATTGAATCCGGTTATCGATTTGCAAACTGTTCCTGAAGAAAATCAACTTGCTCATGCCATTTGGCATAGCTACAATCCCTTAAAGGAAAGTGAACTGTTAAAATTGAATCCTAGAAAGTTTTATTGGTTTAGATCTAACTATCCTTTAAGGAGAGAGTATAGAGCTTATACGATAAAGAATTATGCATCAGGCTTATCTGATCTACTACACCAATTAGGTTTTAACGTCGACCCAACTCTTTAATTTAATGCCAATGGTCATCACAGTTTAGTTTTTTCAGAATTTTGTGAAATTATCAATATTTATTACTTTGTTTACAAGACAAAAAAATGTAAATTTGTACCTCTGTAAAATCAATTATGTCAAGCATTTATATCTCGAAATAATTTATTAAACTAACTTATATTACACACAACATGAAAAGAATTTCTCGTTTATTATCACTAGCGCTGTTGCTGGGAGTTGCCCTCTTCGCAACGTCGTGTAGCAGCAAGCTTAAGCCGCTGTCTCAAAACAATTTCAATGTTACACCATCTCCACTCGAAACAGTCGGAAATCAAATTCCCGTTACAGTAAACGGAACTTTTCCTGAGAAATGGTTTAACAAAAATGCAATTGTAACTATTACACCTGTTTTGAAATATGGTAACAATCAGGAGATTGTTGGAACACCTTATAGTTTTCAGGGTGAAAATATTTCTGGAAACAGAACAGCTGTAAGACAAGCTAGAGGAGCTAATTTTACTATCAATAGTACGTTTCCTTATGAAGATGCTATGAGTTCATCAGAATTGTATCTGAGATTTGATGGTAGTATAAAAAATAAACGCTCAAATTTACCTGATCTTAAAGTAGCTGATGGGGTAATTGCAACTTCTGCTCTTGCTAGTGTCGCTTCAACTACTCCTTCTGTCGCTCCCGACGGTTTTCAGCGTATTATCCAAGATAAACAAGAGTCAAACATTATGTTTGTTATTCAACAGGCTAATTTACGTCAGAGCGAGTTGAACAAACAGGATATGGCGACATGGAAAAAACGTGTTGAAGAAGCCTTTAATGATCCAAGACAGAATGTAAATGTTGAGGTTTCTGCATATGCATCTCCAGATGGTGGTTTATCACTTAACGAAAGACTTGCAGCTCAACGTGAGCAAAACACCTCTAATTATATTGAGAGTGAACTAGGTAGAAGAAACATTAATACTGAAGTTTTTGCCCATTACACAGCACAAGATTGGGAAGGATTTAGCCAACTGGTTGCTGCATCTAATCTTCAAGACAAAGAGCTAATTTTAAGGGTATTAGAAATGTATCCTGATTCTGAAACGAGAGAGAGAGAGATTAAAAACATCTCATATGTGTTTGAAGATCTTGCTGACACAATTCTACCCCAATTACGTCGTTCAAGAATAACTGCCAATATTGAAATCATCGGTAAATCTGATGAAGAGATTATGTCTGCATGGACTAATAATCCTAAAGAACTATCCGTAGACGAATTGCTTTATGCATCAAGTTTAACTGATGATGAGAGTGTAAAGGAAAGCGTATATCAGTATGTTACAGCCAACTTCACTACTGATTATAGAGGCTGGAACAATATCGGAACAATGTATTTCAAGCAAGGTGATTATGCTAAGGCAGAACAAGCTTTTAACCGTGCAGGACAGGTTTCTCCTAATGCTCCTGAAGTAAATATGAATAAAGCATTATTAGCAATTTTAAATAATGATCTTACTACAGCGAATGAGTTGCTTGGAAGATCGGCGGGTGCCGATGGTCTTGATGAAGCTATGGGTTTACTTAACTTGTTGCAAGGAAATTATAACCAAGCGGCAGGTGCTTATGGAAACGCAAGAACCAATAATGCAGGTCTTGCTCATTTGCTTACTTCTGACTACAACAAAGCTAAACAGACGTTAGAGGCGGTTGACAACCCTGATTCTACTACTGCTTATCTTTTAGCAGTAATTGCTTCAAGAACAAACAATTTCAACGATGTTGTTTCAAATCTTCGCACTGCAATTGGTCGTGATAGAACAATAGCCGTTAAAGCTTTAAACGACTTGGAATTTGCAAAATATCGCACCAACCAAGAGTTTATGTCTTTGTTGAATTGAGCGATGAACTTTAAAATAAGGTTATACTTTAAAATAAGTAAATAATTTATGAGTAATCATGTAGTTGGAAAATGAGCAACTATTTATAACTGTAATTCAGACATAACTATTAAAGAGACTGTTCTACGAAGAAATAACTTCGATTTGAGACAGTCTCTTTTTTAATTGTGGATCTATTACTAATATGATTTTTCTACTTGTCTTATTAACTTCTCAGTGAAATTTTTATGTTTTGCCATCAACAATTTGAACGAAGTATATGTGTACTATGTAATTTTTACTTGACAATAATTTAGGAGTTGTTTTTTTCATAATCTATACCAATTACTTTTATTATCTTTGTATCTGTTTTTTAGAGTTTAATTATCAAACTCCTTTAATATAATTAATACAATATGAATTTTGTGGAAGAACTACGTTGGCGTGGCATGATTCAAGAGATTATGCCCGGCACGGAAGAACAATTGCTTAAAGAGCGAACATCAGGTTATCTCGGAATCGATCCCACTGCCGACTCATTGCATATCGGGCACCTAGTGGGTGTAATGATGCTAAAACATTTTCAGCGCGCAGGGCATACTCCCATTGCCTTAATTGGAGGTGCTACAGGCATGATTGGAGACCCGTCTATGAAATCGGCCGAAAGAAATCTACTCGATGAAGCTACACTTCGTCATAATCAAGAGTCAATAAAAAAACAATTGGGCAAGTTTCTCGATTTTGAAAGTGATATTCCCAATAAAGCACAGTTAGTAAATAATTATGACTGGATGAAAGATTATAGCTTTCTTAATTTCATACGTGATATTGGGAAGCATATAACCGTAAATTATATGATGGCCAAAGACTCTGTAAGGAAACGACTAAGCGGAGAATCTAAGGAAGGAATGTCTTTTACAGAATTCTCTTACCAGTTATTGCAAGGTTATGATTATTTGCATCTGTACCGTGAAAGAGATTGCCGTATACAACTTGGAGGTTCCGATCAATGGGGAAATATTACCACAGGTACAGAATTAATACGCAAAGTTGAAGGAGGTGATGCATTCGCATTAGTTTGTCCGCTTATTACGAAAGCCGATGGTGGTAAATTTGGTAAAACTGAAAGTGGAAACGTATGGTTAGACAGACGTTACACATCACCATATAAATTTTATCAGTTCTGGTTAAACGTTAGCGATAGTGATGCGGACAAGTATATTAAAATATTTACATCCCTTTCAAAAGAGGAGATAGATGCACTAGTTTCTGAACAAGAGAAATCTCCACATATGAGACCATTGCAAAAGCGACTTGCTGAAGAACTAACAATTATGGTTCACTCACGTGAAGATTATGATATGGCTGTAGATGCTTCTCAGATTCTATTTGGAAGATCCACCTCATCGGCTTTGCGTAATATTGATGAAGAAACTTTTATGCAAGTATTTGAAGGCGTGCCTCAGTTCACCATTTCTAAAGAAAAACTCTCAGCGGGTATTAAAACAGTTGATTTGCTTACAGAAGATGCAGCCGCCTTCCCATCAAAAGGAGAGCTACGCAAAACTGTTAGCGCAGGGGGGGTTATGATAAATAAAGAAAAAGTGGAGCAGTTTGATGAGATTATTGATCTAAAACATCTAATAGGAGATAAGTTTATTGTAGCTCAACGTGGTAAGAAAAATTATTTCCTATTAATTGCAGAGTAAATAATACTTTTGTACTATAAACAGCTGCTAGAAGCAAGATTTGATTAAAATAGATAGCTAAATATTTGGAACGTTAAATTTATTATTATACTTTTGCATTGCTTTTAACGAAGCGCTTAAGGATTGTCCCATGGTGTAACGGTAGCACATCTGATTTTGGTTCAGCCGGTTGAGGTTCGAATCCTTGTGGGACAACTCACAACAACTATAACCCTCTGTTTTACAGAGGGTTATTTTGTACATATAAGACTCTAACGCTAATTTTGACACTAATCAGTGCTTATATAGTGTATTTCCTTTTAAAACTAATACATTTTCTAACATCTAGTCAAAAAAAACCCCAACCTATTTTTAGATCGGGGATTCAATATTTAATTCAAGACACTTTTTACTTGAGTGTTTCTAATTTTTACTCAAAAAGTATTTTAATATTTCACCAAACTATTTTTAATTCAAATAGCTCTCCTTTACATATTCTGCATCATTCAAGAAGTTGTAGCTTTCTCTAACCCCTTCTATAGGTGTTCCCGTGTATCTTTCAACTTCAACAATCATGTATTTGGCACCGGACGTATCGACATTATTATAAATGTTTGCAAAATCCACCTTACCGCTTCTACCGAGTTCCAGCTCATCTTTTATATGAAGTAGCTCAAAGCGATCGGGGTATCTGTTAAAGTAGTCAACAGGATCGTGACCACCTTCTATTACCCAGTATACATCCATTTGGAAGAATACTTTTGAAGGATCGGTGTTTTCAAGCATGTAGTCATACATTAACTCACCTTCAACTTCTTCAAACTCAAATGCGTGGTTATGATAGCCAAACTTCATGCCTGCAGCATTGGCTTTTTCGCCAATCTCATTAAAATAATCGCAATATGCTTGCAGATCAACCAATGTTTTGGGAGTAGGAATCCAAGCAGTTACTATATATTCCATTCCTGCATCTTTATGTGCTTGAATTGCAGTATCCCACCATGCCCAAGTGGCATCCCAGTCAGTATCGGCTGCCGGATCGGCAAGAGGTCTTCCTGCATGAGATGATAAAACTTCCATACCTGCATCTTCAATTGATTGCTTGAAATCGGCTGGAGTCATTCCGTAAAACATACCGTCACTATATCCTGCAGCTTCAATGCCTGTAAAACCCATTTTAGCTACAGAATCAATTGTAGCGTTATAATTTGCTTTAATGTCATCTCTTAAAGAATAAAGCTGAAGATAGATTTCTTTCCTGTTATCATTATCGGCCGTAGTTTGCTGACCTTGATTGCAACTTGTTAATACAAAGAGCGAGCTAATTAAGGCTACACTGAATAAAATTGAGAATTTCTTCATTGTTTTGTTTGTTAAAAATAAAGTGTGATACCACTTAACGCAGTATCACACTTATAATTTGAGTTTTTTAGTCTAATATTTTAACTCTAATATTTTTATACCATACATCATCTCCATGATCTTGTAGTCCGATATAACCTTCTCTATCAGGTCCGCCAACATTATTCAGTAATTCATAAGCAAGTGGCCATTTGTCTTCACTAAATTTGCTTGCTTGAAGCATATCTGTCCATTGCTGAGTCCATAGGTGATATTCAAGAACATTCTCATCGTTTTGACCGTGAACTACAGTCCCTCTATACACCATAATTGTTGCACTGTTCCACTCTCCGTGAGGATTCTGATTTTGTGGTACTGCGGGGATCATATCATAAAGCGAAGCAGATTGCCTGTTATTATCTTTGCCCAATTTAGCATCCGGATGATTTTCATTATCCAATATTTGATACTCTGGAGAAGAAATATAAATTGGCTCTAGCCTTTCATTTCCATTATCATCAACAGTAGTAACCTCTTGGGCTAGATAAAAGATACCTGAGTTTCCACCTCTTGAAACTTTCCAGTCTAATTTTAGCTCAAAGTTTCTAAACTTATGGCTAAAAATAATATCACCACCATCTCCATCCTGAGCTTCACCTGCACCTGAGCCGTTAAATTTTATGGCACCATCTTCAATAGTCCATTTTCCAGGTACATGATCTTTGCCATATCCTCGCCATCCGGTAAAATCTTCACCGTTGAAAATAACGATATAACCTTCGCTGTCTGTCTCAAACTCAGATAAATCAACCTGAGGGTTCTCAACAACAGTATACTGAGGTGTATCACTTACATCCTCTGTAGTTTCTGCGTCTTGTGATTTTTGTGCACTACCACCACAGGCTGCAAAAACAGTAGCTGCCATAATAGTCACTGCATAAAAAACTTTCTTCATAATTTAAATCTTTTAAATTAAACTTATATTATATCCATAGAATACAAATAGGGAATAATAAACCATTGTTCATTATTCCCTATTAAAAATATGCTTAAGGCATATCCGGTAATTTATAACCGTTCTTGTAAGTATGTTTAATCATTTCCTCTGCATAAGCCAGAGCATTAACCGGATCTGTCCAAGTTTTATCGAAAGTAGGATGACCATCTGTAATCTTAAAACCATCTTCAATAATTGTTCTGATTGTTGCGTCAGGATCGATATTAGTGAATTTCATACTTTCACCATCCCAATCCAATACTTGATTCAATGCTTGAAGTCTAACAGCAAGAACACCCATAACCACCATTTCATTGAATGGACCGGCTTCTGAAAATGGAGAAGCAGTTTCAACACGGTTTGAAGAAGATTCCTTACTTGCACGTACAAAATCCATTTCGTGAGAAATAGTAATTTCACGTTGTGTCTTAGGTGAATTAGGCTTGCGACCCGATACTAACCATGGGTTAACACCATAGCATCCGCAAATTAAAGTATCTTTGGTTCCATGGAAAATAACACCACCACCACTATCATTTAGATCATGACCTGCAGGAACACCTTCAGGACGCATTGGCTGAAGACCACCGTCGTACCAGTATACTTCAACTTCAGGCATACCAACTTTTGGCAAATTATCTCTTGCAGGGAATACATATTTAACCATTTGTGCATCAGGAGCACTATCAGTTAGTAGCATAGTTGAAGAACCTTGCACTTGCGATGGATATCCCAAGTTGAGTCCTTTAAATACAGGATGAAGAATATGGCAAGCCATATCACCAAGCGCACCTGTACCAAAATCCCACCAACCGCGCCAGTTCCATGGGTGATAAATTTCATTAAATGGACGTTTGTTTGCTGGTCCAATAAAAAGGTCCCAATCAAGAGTCTTAGGAACTTTATGTGTTTCCTTAGGAATCATTAATCCTTGAGGCCAAATAGGACGGTCTGTAAATGCTTCTACTTTTGTTACCTCGCCAATCTGACCATCTGCAATCCAATCAATCACCTGACGAACTCCGGCACCTGATGAACCTTGGTTACCCATACTGGTTGCTATTTTATGCTTATCGGCCAATCTGGTTAATAGGCGCGATTCGTAAACACTGTGTGTTAATGGTTTCTCAACATACACATGCTTACCCATCGTTATAGCATCAGCAGCAATTATAGCGTGAGTATGGTCTGAGGTTGCAACCATTACAGCATCAATGCTCTTTCCAAGCTCATCATACATCTTACGATAATCGTAGTATCTTTTTGCTTGTGGAAAATGATCAAATGCACGTTTACTGTATCTCCAGTCAACGTCAGTCAGACCTATAATATTCTGACTTTCCATTTGACGTAGTACGCCAAAACCTCTACCTCCTACACCAACACCCGCAATGTTCAATTTATCGCTTGGTGCTGTGGCGGTACGCCCTAAACTCTTTCCGAGTACCGATGAAGGTACTACCGTTAAGCCGGCAGCTGCCATAGCACCGGTTCCTAAAAACTTTCTTCTTGAAATGTTAGATGACATAAGTACTTATTTTTGGTTTAACTTAAGTTGTTTGTTATTTTATGTTGTAATATATTTGTCCTGATATCAAGTTCAAATGATTGATTTTTTGTATAACACAGTATTTTATTTCTAATCTTCCAAATAATATTGCTAAAACACATGGTAAAAGTAAGATAAATTTTAGTGATAATGAAATTTTGTTCTAGTAATCACAGTAAATAAATCAAATAAATGAGTTAACTGTGCAATTATTGAAATAAACACACTAAATATACAAACATACGCAACACTGATCATACACAACTATCTTACATATTAATAAATAATAAAACGATTTGTTTGTATTTATTTAATATCTAATTTTATGAAGAAATTGATTAACTAAATAAATGATGATACAGAATAGTTTCTTGGCTCTAATTGAACAGAGCATTAGGCTGAATTGGGAAAACCCTGCATTGACGGAATTACAAGGCAAAACCTATTTATACAAAGACTTTGCGCTTGAGATAGATAAAATGCACGATATATTTAAAGCCGGTGGAGTTAAAAGAGGTGACAAAATTGCTTTATGCGGAAAGAACTCTGCCAATTGGGCAATAACGTTTTTTGCCACGCTTTCATACGGAGCAGTATCTGTGAGTATTTTAAATGAATTTGATAAAGATAGCATTCAATTCATAGTAGATCATTCTGATTCAAAAATCCTATTCACAGACAAAAACATTTGGAATAAACTTGACGAAGAAACTTTACCTAAACTTGAAACTATATTTGCTTTAGATGATTTATCTATAATAAAATCAAATTCAGAGGAACTTAATCAATTTCTAACAACTGCACCAGAGCGCTTTGCAAAAAAATATGAGAAAGGATTTTTTGTAAATGATGTCGCTTTTCGTACAGATAAACCCCAAGAGCTTGCAGTAATCAACTACACCTCAGGTACCACAAGCAGCCCAAAAGGAGTCATGGTACCCTATCGAAGCCTATGGTCAAACACCAAATATGCCAATGAAAATTTAAGATTTATGAAAGCCGGTGATAGTGTTTTGTGCATGCTTCCGATGGCTCACACATATGGATTGGCATTTGAAATACTCAATTCAATATCACTTGGTTGCAATATCAATTTCTTAGGGAATCCCCCTACCCCTACAGTTTTAAAGGATGCTTTAAAAGTTACTAAACCCAAACTTGTATTAGCAGTACCGCTCATCCTGGAGAAAATTGTTAACAATGTTGTTCTCCCAAAATTAAAAGAAAGATCGGCAGCCACACTCGTAAAAATACCTTTGCTTAATAAAATTGTTTATAGCAAGGTGCGCAAATCCATGATAGATTTCTTTGGTGGAAATCTGGTTGAGGTAGTAGTTGGTGGAGCAGCTTTGAGTTCTGAAGTTGAGAGCTTTCTTAAGAAAGTGAAATTCCCTTTTACGGTTGGATATGGTATGACAGAATGCGGACCGCTTATTTCATACGTATATTGGAGTGACTACAGAAAACGCTCCTCCGGACAGATAGTAGACAGAATGCAAGCTAAGATTGACTCTGATGACCCAGAGAATATCGTTGGCGAGATACTTGTCAAAGGCACGAATCTAATGTTGGGATACTACAAAAACGACGAAGCCACTAAAAAAACTTTCACTAAGGATGGTTGGCTCAAAACGGGAGACCTAGGAACTATTGATAAAGACAATTTCATTTACATTAAAGGAAGAAACAAAAACATGCTTTTAGGTCCTTCCGGACAAAACATATATCCCGAAGAGATTGAAGAAAAAATAAACAACTCTCCCTATGTACATGAAGTGCTTGTAATTGGCGAAAACAAAAAAATAGTTGCACTAATTGTTCCCGAAAAAGAGACCCTTGAAAAGGAGGGTATTACAGAAGATAAATGGGAAGAACAATTCAAAAAAGAGATTGACGTGATAAACAGTACTCTCCCCGCCTATAGCCGAATTGCCACATTTAGAATCCGTGATACCGGGTTTGAGAAAACTCCCAAACGCAGTATCAGAAGATTCAAATATCAGAAATAATTAATATTCGTCCCAGCTCTTAATATGAATTTCCTCAGGATCCAATGTACAGAAGGCAGTTATAAAAGCACTTGCCAGACGTGCATTGGTGATAAGGGGAATGTTATAATCTATTGCACCTCTACGAATTATATAACCATTAGTAAGCTCCCTGCGGGTAACATCTTTAGGAATGTTGATAATTAGATCAAACATTTTATCAGCAATCATTTTCTGAATATTATTTTCACCATCCTCATCCGGCCAGTTTACATCCGTTGCGGCAATCCCGTTATCTTCAAGAAACTTTTGCGTACCATGACTCGCATAAAGCTTGTATCCCTTGGCACCCAACAATTTACAAGCATCAAGCAAGTCAACTTTAGATTTCATCTCACCAGAAGAAATTAGTATGGCTTTTTCCGGAATCTTATACCCCACAGATAACATCGATTTAAGAATAGCTTCAGAAAAATCATCACCTATACATCCAACCTCACCTGTAGAAGACATATCAACACCAAGAACAGGATCTGCATTTTGCAGTCTTGAGAAAGAAAACTGAGATGCTTTTACACCTATATATTCCAAGTCAAATACCGAGCTATCCGGTTTTACATATGGCGCTCCCAACATTACGCGAGTAGCGGTTTCAATAAAATTGTGTTTCAATACTTTTGAAACAAATGGGAAAGATCTGGAAGCTCTAACGTTGCACTCAATAACCTTAATCTCGTTATTTTTAGCTAGATATTGTATATTGAATGGACCGGTTATATTAAGCTCTTTGGCTATTTGTTTTGAAATCTTTTTAACCCTACGCATCGTTTCGAAGTATATTTTCTGTGCAGGAAAAACTAGCGTCGCATCACCCGAGTGCACACCTGCAAATTCCACATGCTCCGATATTGCATACTCAACAACATCGCCATCTCTTGCTACTGCATCAAACTCAATTTCTTTTGCGTTATTCATAAAGCTTGACACTACTACGGGGTGTTCTCTGGAAACATTCACTGCCATTTTCAAAAATGTCTCCATTTGCTCCCTGTCGTAGCAAACATTCATAGCCGCTCCCGAAAGAACATAAGAAGGTCTGATTAACAATGGGAAACCCACTTCGTCAATAAAAGAATCTATCTCTTCGATGCTGTTTGCCTCTTTCCATCGGGGTTGGTCTATACCTAAATCATCAAGCATACCAGAGAATTTATGTCTATTCTCTGCCATGTCGATAGATAATGGTGAAGTTCCTAAAATAGGCACATCTTGGCGATGCAATTTCATGGCCATATTATTCGGAATTTGTCCACCCACGGATAAAATTACCCCTTTAGGATCTTCCAAATCAATAACATCCATCACACGCTCAAAAGTGAGCTCATCAAAATACAAACGGTCACACATATCATAATCTGTGGATACCGTTTCAGGGTTATAATTAATCATAACCGACTCATAACCAAGATCTCTGGCTGTTTGCACAGCATTAACCGAGCACCAGTCAAACTCCACTGATGAACCTATCCGATATGCTCCGGATCCTAACACTACAACTGCCTCTTTGCCCTCCTTCCTATATGGAGTATGCGCATCATCCGAACCATAAGTAAAATAGAGATAGTTAGTTGTATCGGGATGATCCGAAGCAACGGTGTAAATTCGCCGTATCACAGGAGTAACATCCAGACTCTTTCTGTGCGCTCGCACTCTATTTTGCTCATTCTCCATATTACCCTCCGGCTTCTCAATAAATCGGGCAATTTGAAAATCAGAAAAACCAAGTCGTTTAGCCTCCTTTAAAACATCAGAAGGCAAATCTTCAATCTTGTTGTACACTCCAATTACTTTAGAATATTTGTAAATATTCTCCAATCCATTTAAAAACCAAGGGTCAATCTTGGTCAATGCCTCAATTTGCTTAACGCTGTAACCCTTCTCAAAAGCATCTGCAATAGCAAAAATTCTAAGATCGGTAGGTTTTGAAAGAGACTCCTCTACGTTGTCAAAAGTAATTTTATCATTACCAACAAAACCATGCATGCCCTGACCAATCATTCTTAAGCCTTTTTGAATAATTTCTTCAAAAGACTTACCAATAGACATAACCTCGCCAACAGATTTCATTGATGATCCAATCTCGTGGCTTACACCATAAAATTTATTCAAATCCCATCTCGGAATCTTCACAATCATATAATCAAGTTGGGGTGCAGTGTATGCCGAGTTGGGCGTACCCATTTCACCAATCTGATCAAGAGTATAACCCAAAGCAAGTTTTGTAGCCACAAAAGCTAATGGATAACCCGAAGCCTTTGATGCAAGAGCAGAAGAGCGGCTAAGACGAGCATTTATTTCGATGATACGATAGTCGTTTGTCTCTGCATTAAACGCATATTGAATATTACACTCACCTACAATACCAATGTGCCTCACCACCCTGCGTGCAACATCTTCAAGCAAATCAATTTGCTCTTTCGATAAGGTAATAATGGGAGCAACAACAATACTTTCTCCGGTATGTATACCTAGAGGATCAAAGTTCTCCATTGGAACAACTGTAAAACAGTGATCATTACTATCGCGTATAACTTCAAACTCAATCTCTTTCCACCCTTTAAGACTTTCTTCAACCAATATCTGGCTTGAAAACGAAAGCGCACTATGACATAAGGACTTAAACTCCTCTTCGTTATCACAAATACCCGAACCTTGCCCTCCTAGTGCATAAGCAGAGCGCACCATAACCGGAAAACCAATTTCATGTGCTGCCTTTAGTGCATCTTCCATGCTTTCAACGGCATGTGATAATGGAGTTTTGGCATCAATCTCATCAAGTTTCTTCACAAACAAATCTCTGTCTTCTGTTATCATAATAACATCCACAGAAGTTCCTAAAACCCTTACGCCATGTTTTTCCAACACACCATCTTGATAAAGCTCTGTACCGCAATTGAGTGCTGTTTGTCCACCAAAAGCAAGCAGAATACCATCAGGTTTCTCTTTCTCAATAACTTTCTCTACAAAATAAGGAGTAATTGGCAGGAAATAAACCTTGTCTGCAATTCCCTCTGAAGTTTGAATTGTTGCAATATTAGGATTGATGAGCACTGTTTCAATACCTTCTTCACGCATTGCTTTTAGTGCTTGTGAGCCGGAATAGTCAAACTCTCCCGCCTGACCTATCTTTAAGGCTCCTGAGCCTAATAGTACAACTTTCTTAATTGATTGATCCATTTATATATATTATTTATTATTTTCATTTATTATTCTTTTACTTATTGCCTTTCCTGAATATTTTCTTCTCTTATAACGCCACAATATAATACATCCAGTTTAAATGTATTCAGCTTGAAGTTTAAACATACTCAGCCCAATGCTTTATTTCAATATCTTCTTGCGTAATATGGCAGAATGCCTTAATAAAAGCGCTTGCCAAACGCGCATTAGTAATAAGAGGAATATTGTAATCTATTGCACCCCTTCTAATCTTGTATCCGTTAGTTAACTCCCTTTCTGTTAAGTTTTTAGGAATATTTATAATAAGATCGAATTTCTTTTCTGCAATCATTTCATTAACTCTCATCGAAGCATCTGAATCATCTGGCCATGCCACAAAGGTACTCTCAACTCCGTTTTCTTCCAAAAATTTCTGAGTTCCACCTGTTGCAAACAAATTAAAGTCATTATTTTTCAAGAGTTTACAAGCATCAAGAAGGTCAACTTTAGATTTGGTGCCTCCCGAGGAAATCATTATATTTTTATGTGGAACCCTGTAACCTACGGATAGCATTGATGTTAACAAAGCATCGTCAAAATGCCTCCCGATTGCCCCCACCTCACCTGTTGATGCCATATCCACACCAAGTACAGGATCCGCTTTTTGTAATCTTGTAAATGAAAACTGAGGAGCTTTAATACCCACATAGTCAAGATCAAATGCAGACTTTTCCGGTTTCTCTACATCTATATTAAGCATTACTTTAGTTGCCAATTCTATGAAGTTAATTTTCAGCACTTTTGAAACAAAAGGAAATGATCTGGAGGCTCTTAGGTTACACTCTATAACCTTAATATCATTATCTTTTGCCAGAAACTGAATATTAAACGGACCTGTTATACTTAATGCTTTTGCGATCTCCCTTGTGATCCGCTTTATCTTCCTCACGGTTTGAACATATATCTTCTGAGCAGGAAACAAAATTGTTGCATCTCCGGAATGAACTCCTGCAAACTCCACATGCTCAGATATAGCATATGCAATTAGATCTCCATCTTTTGCCACAGCATCCATCTCAATTTCCTTTGCATCCTCAATAAACTCCGAAACAACAACCGGATATTTGCTGGAAACTTCAGTAGCCAAAGTAAGAAAACGTTCCAACTCACTGTTGTTTGAACAAACATTCATTGCTGCCCCCGATAGCACATAAGATGGTCGTACTAGCAGCGGAAAGCCCACTTCATTTACAAAACCATAAATATCTTCAAGAGTTGTAAGTTCTTTCCATTTAGGTTGATCAATATACATCCTATCCAGCATGGATGAAAATTGATTTCTATCCTCTGCATTATCAATATCTTTTGCCGAAGTACCCAGTATATTTACCCCTACATTATCTAGCTTCACAGCAAGGTTATTTGGAATCTGTCCGCCTACCGATAATATTACACCATGCGGATTCTCCAAATCAATTATATCTAAAACCCTTTCGTATGAAAGCTCATCAAAATAGAGTCTGTCGCACATATCATAGTCAGTTGAAACGGTCTCCGGGTTATAGTTAATCATTATCGCGCGGTATCCCTCTTCTCGAACCGTGTTTAATGCATTAACCGAGCACCAATCAAACTCTACCGAGGAGCCTATTCTGTAAGCTCCCGAACCCAAAACAATAACAGAGCGATGGTCCCCTAAGTATTCCACGTCATTTTCATCACCATTATAAGTGAGATATAAATAACTGGTATATGCAGGATACTCGGCCGCAAGCGTATCAATTTGTTTAACTACCGGAATAATACCATTGGCTTTGCGATAGTTGCGAATATTTAAAACATCTTGTTCGGTTGACTTCTCCTTATATAAAGCTCTTGCAATTTGAAAGTCAGAGAAACCTTGTTTTTTGGCAATTCGTATTATTCTGTTAATGTTGTAGTTATTATTTAAAGGTAATTTGATTGCTCTATCATCAAGTTTTTGAAGTTTCTCTAGCCCTACTTGATCTTTACCATCTTCTAATCCTTTTAATTTTCCTGATTCTTCTAACCCTTCAAGTTCTTCTGCCGTATCAACAATATTCCTTAATTTATATAAGAACCATCGATCTATTTTTGTCAGCTCATAAATCCTTTCCACGCTATACCCTTGCCTAAAAGCTTTGCTTATTACAAAAATACGCTGATCTGTGGGTTCATTCAGTTCTTTATCAATATCTTCAATCTTCAACTCCTTGTTTTCGACAAAACCATGCATGCTTAGCCCAATCATACGTAACCCCTTCTGAATAGCTTCTTCAAAAGTTCTACCGATAGACATTATCTCGCCCACCGATTTCATGCTTGAACCAATTTGCTTGGAAACTCCGCTAAACTTACCTAAATCCCACCTCGGGATCTTTACCACAATATAATCTAATGCAGGCTCAAAGAAAGCGCTGGTAGTTTTTGTAACCGAGTTTGTAAGATCAAACAACCCAAAACCCAATCCTAGTTTTGCAGCTACAAATGCAAGCGGATATCCCGTAGCTTTTGATGCAAGTGCAGATGACCTACTAAGCCTTGCATTAACTTCAATTACTCTATAATCCTCCGACTCCGGGTGAAGTGCATATTGAACATTACACTCTCCGACAACTCCAATATGACGTACTATTTTAATTGAAAGCTCACGCAATTTATGATATTCAGAGTTTGTGAGAGTTTGAGATGGAGCAACCACAATACTTTCTCCGGTATGAATGCCCAGAGGATCAAAATTCTCCATATTACAAACAGTAATACAATTGTCGAATCTGTCTCTTACAACCTCATATTCAATTTCTTTCCACCCTTTTAAAGATTTCTCAATTAGCAGTTGATCAGAATAATTAAACGCCTTTTGTGTCAGCTCTTTTAGTTCTGTACTATTATCACAAAAACCCGATCCCATACCACCTAGTGCATATGCAGCTCTCACAATTACCGGAAAACCAAGCTCCACAGCCGCTTTTATCGCATCTTCTGTGTTTGATACAGCAACACTACTTATTGTTTTTACGTTTATTTCATTCAGTTTCTCAACAAATAGCTCCCTATCTTCAGTATCCATTATTGCGCGAACTGGTGTACCAAGTACTTCAACGTTGTATTTGTCTAAGATTCCCAATTCATACAGTTGAACTCCACAGTTCAGTGCGGTTTGACCTCCAAAAGCAAGCAAAATTCCTTCCGGCTTTTCCTTTGCAATAACTTTTTCAACGAAGTATGGTGTTACCGGCAAAAAATAGATCTTATCTGCAACACCTTCTGAAGTTTGTACAGTAGCAATATTTGGATTTATAAGTACTGTTTCAATACCCTCCTCTCTCAATGCTTTGAGAGCCTGCGAACCAGAATAATCAAACTCACCTGCTTCTCCAATTTTTAATGCACCTGAACCAAGAACAAGGGCTTTTTTTATATTTTTATTTACCATGCGCGTCTTAATTATTAAACTAATTCCGCAAACTCTCTAAAAAAGAATCTCGTATCTGTGGGACCACCTGCTGCTTCGGGGTGAAACTGAAGAGAATAAAATGGTTTTGTTTTATGTTTTATACCTTCATTTGTTCCATCGTTCATATTTACAAAATAAGGTTCCCACTCATTCCCTAAATGAGATTCATCAACCGCATATCCGTGATTTTGAGAGGTAATAAAACATTGGTTGCTCCCCACCCTCCTAACCGGTTGATTATGGCTTCGATGGCCATATTTTAATTTAAATATAGATGCTCCCGCAGCTTTTGCAAGCAACTGGTTACCCATGCAAATTCCAAAAATTGGCCTTCCTTTTTTAAAAGCTTCACGAATGTTGTTAATTGTTACTTCGCAAAACTCAGGATTACCTGGACCATTTGATATCATTAAACCATCAAAATCAATGGCGTTAAAATCATAATCCCACGGCACTCTTATAACTTTCAATCCCTGTTTCACAAGTTCGCGGATGATATTAAGCTTAGTTCCACAATCTACAAGTACAACTGTTTTTTCTCCCTCTCCATATTCTATTACAGATTTGCAACTTACTTCTGATACCAAATTAAAGTTCTCGGGATTATAAAAGTCCAAACTGTCAATTACCTCTTTATCATTTGACTCACCTATTTCAATCTTTCCTAATAATGTGCCCTTTTCTCTAATAATTTTAGTGAGCATACGCGTATCTATATCATATACGCCCGGCACATTCTCCTTTTTAAGCCAGCTGCTTAAACTTTCGGCGGCATTCCAATGAGAATATTGATGTGAATAATCTTGCACGATTAATCCGGATGCATGGATCAGTTCGGACTCAAAAAAATCGGAAACTCCGTTTGTTTCGCTTTTGGCTGGAACTCCGTAATTTCCGATTATTGGATATGTGAGTAATAAAATTTGTCCTTTAAAGGAGGGGTCTGTTAAGCTTTCGGGATAACCTGCCATTGCAGTGCTGAAAACAACCTCTCCCGATGATGGCCTTTCGGCTCCAAATGATCGACCCTTAAAAACCGCTCCGTTTTCGAGAATCAATCGCACCGGTAAATTTCTTTGCATAAATTAGTGCAATATTAATTTGAATTGATACCCTATGATATTAGGGTACAAAGATAGAAAAATTTTCTAGTTATTTATTTATGTAAAGTTAAAATGGGAAACTGTATAGTTCGGTATCATTTGTACCGTGTACTGTGTCGTCTAGATTTTTGCTGTACCTTTTCACTCACTTACTTATTAACCCCTTCATATGAGGAGAAGGCAAGCTTCTTAAAATTATAAAGTTTATCACCATTTACAATTTGGTTTATTAATAAATTTTTCGTATAATGCAAGAAGCCATGAAATAGTACTAACGTGAAATATTACACAAACAGGACACTTTATGACACTCAGGAACTCACTTTTGGAACTCTTTGCAGCCTTCTATAAATAGCAGAGAACTTTTACTATTTTAGAAATGTTCCATTTTTAGTGTCAAAAAAACATATTGTATGTAAAGTGTTTATATAGATATATAACGAAATAATTGAAAAAGGAATATGAATAAAATTGCACTAATAGGGAACTATCCACCTCGTATGTGTGGGATTGCCACATTTACAAAAGACCTAAATGAGGGGCTGAAGGAAAAAGGAGTAACCACAGCAGTGGTGGCTATGAATGACGGTATTAATAATTACAACTACCCTTCGGATGTTGTATTTGAAATAGAACAAAATACCATGGCCTCATATATTAATGCGGCTGAATATCTCCATACCAATAAATTTGATGCTGTAATTTTGCAACATGAATTTGGTATTTTCGGAGGAAAGGATGGTAAACATATCATTCAACTTCTGAAAAGATTGCGTATGCCAGTAATCACTACAATGCATACTATTTTGGATAATCCATCTGATAGCCAAAACTTTGTAGTGAGTGAACTTGCTCGACTTTCGAATATGATGGTTAGTATTTCGGCAAAGGGTGTTGATTTGCTACGTGATGTTTATGGTGTGAATGAATCAAAAATACAACATATACATCATGGTGTGCATAGGATTAAAGATATTGATTTATCAGGTCTCAAGGAGAAACTTGGAGTTGAAAACAAAAAAGTGTTACTTTCATTCGGGCTACTTTCAAAGAATAAATCAATTGAGGTCGTGATTAATGCTCTTCCTAAAGTGGTGAAAAATTATCCCAATTTGGTTTATATTGTGGTAGGTGCAACACATCCGCATGTTCTCAAACATGAAGGCGAAGATTATAGACATTCACTTATTAGATTAGTGAAAAAGCTTGGGTTGGAGAAAAATGTTATGTTTATTAATCGTTTTGTTAGTAATGATGAGTTGTTCAGTTATCTTAAAATGTGCGATATATATGTAATACCTTATTTGGGCGAAAAGCAGATTTCTTCAGGAACTCTTATCTATACTATGGGAGCGGCTAAACCTATTATTTCTACTCCATTTTGGTACGCTCAAGAGATGTTGGCAGATAACAGAGGCATGTTGTTTGATTTTAAAGACTCCGAGCAGCTTAGCGATAAAATAAATTTACTGCTTGAAGATGAAGATTTACGAAAAACTATATCTAATAATGCATATGCTCTCGCAAGTGAGTGCTATTGGGATAAAATTGGAGAGCAGTATAGTGATTTGACCGCTAAACTGGTTATTGAAGAAGGTTTATTAAAAACTGATTACGAACTTGAAGATGAGAGTGAGCTTAAGTTTGAGTATCCTCCCATCAATTTAAGCCACTTGCAGCATATGACTGACGATACCGGGATGTTGCAGCATGCCAAATACAGTATACCCGACAGGTCTCACGGATATTGTAGTGACGACAATGCACGCGCCTTACTGCTTTCAGTGATGCTACAGAATGATGTTCAAAATGTGGATGAATTAAACAGACTTACCAATATTTATCTTTCATTTATTGATTATTCATTTAATCCTGAAAAAAAATGGTTCAGGAATTTTATGAGCTATTCAAGAGATTGGTTGGATGAAATAGGAACCCAAGATAGTAATGGAAGAACTATGTGGGCTTTGGGATATGTTTCAGCATTCACAAATATGAGTAATATTTTTCTTCACTCAAACAATCTATTTAAAATGGGGCTCGAATCTGTTAAGAGTTTGAAACACCCGCGGTCATTGGCTTATGCTACCTTAGGATTGATTTACAATGCTAAATCATATCATAAACCCGAGGTAGTAAGCTTATTAAAGGAGGCTGCTGATAAGCTCTATTCATTATTTGATAATACAATAGATAACGCCTGGTTGTGGCACGATGAGAAAGTAACTTACGGTAATAGTAGGATTCCTCAAGCACTTATATTTGCCGGCGGGTATCTAAAAGATGATTCAATGGCCAATAGAGGATTAAAGATTCTGGATTGGCTTATAGAAAAGCAGTTTAAAAATGATGTTTTTTCTCCGATTGGAAACTACGGGTGGCTCACACCTAACGATAAAGCACAGTTTGATCAGCAACCACTTGAAGCTAGCGGTATGATTGACGCCTGCTTGCATGCTGAATCATATACAAAAAATGAAATATACGGTAATTATGCACTGAAAGCTTTTTCATGGTTTACCGGTGATAACGATATAGGAGAACCTCTTTATGATTTTTCTACGGGAGGATGTAAGGATGGAATTATGGAGAACGGTGTGAACCTCAATCAGGGTGCTGAATCTACTCTTTCGTGGTTAATGGCACTTCAAAATATATCTCTGTATATGCGTGATAAAAAGAAAATAAGCTCATGATGAAAGTAGCAATGTTAGCACCAATTGCGTGGAGAACACCTCCGGTGCATTATGGACCGTGGGAGCTAGTGACGTCGCTTATAACAGAAGAGCTTGTGAAAAATGGAGTTGATGTTACTCTTTTTGCTACAGCAAATTCTATAACGCAAGCAAAGTTGAAGTCGGTGATTCCGTCGGGGTATGAAGAGGATAAAAACTTGGATGCAAAAGTGTGGGAATGTTTGCATATTTCGGAATGTTTTGAGCGTGCACACGAATTTGATATTATCCATAATCAATTTGACTTTTTACCACTTAGTTACTCGGGACTGACGGATACACCGGTGGTTACTACAATTCACGGTTTTTCGTCGGATCGAATCATGCCCGTATATAAAAAATATAATAATAAAACGCACTACGTTTCGATAAGTGATGCAGACAGGTCGCCAGAGTTGGATTATATTGCAACAGTTCATCATGGTATAGATCTTGATCAATTTACATTCAATGACGATCCCAAGGGTGATTATATTCTTTATTTTGGAAGAGTTCATCATGACAAGGGTACTAAAGAAGCGGTAGAGATTGCTCGCAAATTGAATATGCGGCTGATTATAGCTGGAATTGTTCAAGATCAGGGATATTTTGATGCTTATGTGACACCATATTTGAAAGATGGTGAAGTAGAGTATGTGGGGAGTGTGGGTTCCGAAAAACGTGATATTCTTTTAGGTAACGCTAAGCTCTTATTGCATCCTATTAATTTTAGTGAGCCGTTTGGATTATCTATAATTGAGGCAATGGCATGTGGAACCCCTGTTGTAGCGTTTAATAAAGGGAGTATGCCGGAACTGATCAATGATGGCGAGAATGGTTTTTTGGTAGATAATGCAGATGAAGCGATGGAGAGAATTAAGGATATTGATTCTTTAATTAGAGCTGATTGTCGAAGAATAGTGATGGATAGATTTTCTAAGGAAGCAATGGGGAGAAATTATATTGAGGTTTACAGTAAGATTCTGAATGGAAAATAAAATTATGGATTGGCAGTTATTTTGAACTGATATTTTTTTTATCGGGTTGTTTTAACCGATAATTATTCGGAGAAGATAATTCACATGATTCGACAATTATTTTTGAATTAAGTAAACTATTAATCCATATATTTGTATTAGGTAATAAAATATAAAATTAAATATTATGAGAAGTTGGATTTTAGAATCGATAATTCTAGCAGTAGGATTGATAATCTTAGGTGTTTTACTGAATACTGGTATTAATAACTTTACCAATCGCGATCGTATAGTAACGGTAAAAGGTCTTGCCGAGATGGAGGTGCCGGCCGATAAAGTTATCTGGCCATTGATGTATAAAGATATTGGTAATGACATGAGCACACTTTACGATAATATACAGAGTAAAAACAAAACGATTGTTGATTTTTTGATTTCTAATGGAATTTCGAGAGATGAGATTAGTGTTGCTCCAACGGAAATCATCGATATGGAAGCTGAACGTTACGTTAATCAAGCAATCCAATACAGGTATAACGCAACTTCTGTGATTACCGTGTCTTCGTCTGATGTTGATAAGATTCGTAGATTGATTTCCGAACAGTCTGAGTTGTTGCGTCAGGGTATTGCAATCACCGGTGGTGATTATAGGTATAATACTTTGTACGAATATACCGGTTTGAATAGTATAAAACCGGCGATGATTGAAGAGGCTACAAAAAATGCCAGAGAGGCTGCCGAGAAGTTTGCTCTAGATTCTGGTAGTAAATTAGGGAAAATACGTAATGCTTCGCAAGGACAATTTAGTATAACAGACAGAGATGCAAATACTCCACATATTAAAAATGTTAGGGTTGTGACTACTATAAATTATTATTTGAGGAATTGAAAATAAAAAGTCGGAAGCTACATTGCCTTATTGGCTTTGTAGACTTCCGACTTCTAAATGTAAATATATTCAATTACAGCTTTCTCGCACCATCGCTTATAACTACGTCATAAACTTTCGGCTCGTGACCATATTTAGCTTTAAACTGTTCTTTGGCGTCTTTTATGAATGAATCATATAACTCATCTTTTACAAGATTGATAGTGCAGCCACCGAAACCACCACCCATAACTCTTGAACCTGTAACACCATGTTCTTTGGCTACATCATTAAGGAAATCTAGCTCTTCGCAACTAACTTCATACAGTTTGCTCATTCCGTGATGAGTTTCATACATTTTTCGTCCAACTGTTTCGTAGTCTCCACGCTCTAAAGCATCACTCACGTCTAAAACACGCTGAGTTTCCTCAATTACGTATTTGGCTCTCATATAATCCTCTTCAGAAATTTCACCTTTAACTTCATCAAGCATTTCCATCGTAGCATCACGAAGAAATTCTACTTCTGGATAACTTTTTGCAATTGTTGCAGCTGCATTCTCGCAAGACTCGCGTCTTTTGTTGTATGCCGAAGATGCTAGCTCGTGCTTAACAAGGGTGTCAAGAAGTACAAGTTTATATCCTTTTGGATCAAATGGGAAATATTCATATTCCATAGATTTTGTATCCAAGCGAATGAGATTTCCCTTTTTACCAAAGATTGATATAAACTGATCCATGATTCCACACATTACACCAACATAATTGTGTTCTGTACTTTGACCAATTCTTGCTAGCTCAAACTTATCAATGCCAAGACTTAGCATGTCATTCAAGCCAAATGCATAAGTGCTTTCTAGTGCAGCCGAAGAAGACATTCCGGCACCAAGCGGAACATCACCCGCAAAAACAGTGTCGAATGGTTTTATTGTACCACCTCTTTTAATTATTTCGCGGCATACACCAAAAATGTATTTTGCCCATCCTTCTTTAGGGAGATCCTCTTCATTGAGTCCAAATTCCGAACTTTCATTAAGGTCGATTGCGTATGCTCTAATTTTATCGGAGTCGTTAAAACTAATTGCAGCAATCATGCCTTTATCAATAGCTCCCGGAAAAACAAAACTACCATTATAATCAGTGTGTTCGCCAATTAAGTTTACACGTCCGGGAGACGTGTAAACTTCTGGGCTTTCATTACCGAATTTTTCTTGAAATATTTTTTTTACTTCTTCTTTTGTCATAATTAAATATACAGTCTTTTATTTGAAATATTTTTTACTCTTCTTTTGGTAGACTTTCACTTGCTAATTCTACAGGTATATCTTCATCTTCATCTACAGCAGCTCTTTTTGTTACTTTAGATCCTACGAGACCATAGTATAATAAATAAACTAATGCAGCTATAATTAACCAGTAGCTTGAGATATAGCCGATATTATCTGCTAAACCTCCCTGAATTGCAGGTAGAATACCACCACCACATACCATTGTCATAAAAATACCGGAAGCTGCTGGTGTATACTTACCTAAACCTTCTACGGCAAGATTAAATATGCTACCCCACATAATGGAAGTACAAAGACCTACAAGAACGAAAAATAATGCATTAATAGGTACTTCTGCCAAACCAAACGAAAGTGCTCCGGCAGCAGACCTTTGTAGCACAGGCAACTCCACTAGGTTAGTTGTAGGAGAGAGAATAGCAGCTAAAACTAACACTATTCCTACTAAAGAGAGTGTGGAAAGCATGGTCTTACTTGAAATCTTACTTCCAACTGATGCTCCAACAAGCCTACCAATTAACATAAGGAACCAGTATGTGCCCGTTACAAAACCTCCTATGGTAGCACCTACTGAAGGTATTTGTTCTAACCAATACAACATTATGTAAGGGTTACCAACTTCGATACCTACATAAACAAAAATAGCAATTGCTCCTAATACAAAATGTTTGAATTTTAGGGATCCCGCCATTAGACTTCCCATTGATTCTTTTGTTTTTGTAACGTGTGGCTCAGGAATTCTAACTGCTATTAGAACAAAGAATACGAGCGCAAATACACCCATTGCAATATACATAACAGGGAATACGTCGCTAATTCTGGCGCTTACAGCATCACCGATAAGTATACCTACAAAAGCAGGTGTAAAAGTAGCCATTAAAGAATTTAAAGAACCACCTACTTGTATCAGCTGGTTACCTTTGTTGCCACCACCACCTAGTGTATTCAGCATAGGGTTTACTACAATGTTGAGCAAACACATAGAGAAACCGGCAATGAATGCACCAAGCAAATAGATTGCAAAAGCCATAGATTCTGGTGAATGCCCTGATAGAAACTGCACAAATACTCCTAAAAACCCTACCGCAACGGCAATTAAAGCAGTTTTTTTATAACCTACACGTTGAAGTAAAATACCACCCGGTATTCCCATTACTGCATAAGCTATAAAATTGGCTAAGTTACCCAGTAGACCAAGGAAGTTTGATACAGCGAACTGCTGTTTTAATACTAATCCCATTGGTGCAGCCAAGTTGGTCACAAATGCGATCATTCCGAAAAGGGCAATCATCATAATGATTGGCACTATCCGATTGTTGTTTTGAGAAGTAGTGTTCATACTTTTTTGATTAATTATTAATTTATACTTGTTGATTTATATTAGTTGATAGAAAATTATTTGCTGTCTTATATCGTAAACTTGAAGCTTGTTTTGGAGTTGAACTCTTCGTTCGCTTTTAATATGACTGAGGGATAATCCGGTTTATTAATACTGTCGGGGAAATGTTGAGTCTCAAAACATACGGCAGATCTTTCTGGGTATCTGTTACCATTTTTAGCTGTGAAACTACCTGTCATCCAATTTCCTGTATATAACTGCATTCCGGGTTCAGTTGTAAATATCTCCATTTTTATTCCTGTTTTGGGAGATATGCAATATCCTGCAAAAGAAAACTCACCTGTTGCGTTTTTATTAAGAACATAAGTGTGATCGTAACCTTTGCCAAACTTTAATTGTTCGAAATTATCGTTTATTCTGGATCCTATTTCCTTTGGTTCAGAAAAATCCATTGGTGTACCTTTAACCCACTTTTTATCTCCATATGGAATTGCTGTGGAATCTGTAGGCAGATAATTTTCTGCATTAATCATTAAAACATGATCTCCAATATATGGATCGCCTTCTCCCGATAAATTAAAGTATGAATGATTTGTGAGGTTTAAAATAGTTGTTTGATCAGTTTTGGCGTGATAATTTATATCAAGTGTATTATCTTCCTTTAGTGTATAGGTTAACCACACAGATAGGTTACCGGGGTATCCTTCCTCGCCATCTACTGACAGATAGAATAGTTCAATACTGTTTTCTGTAACATTTTTAACGTCCCAAACAACTGCATTGAATCCTTTTATACCCCCGTGGAGAGAGTTAGGACCATTGTTTATTGCTAGTTTATACTCTTTGCCTTCTAATGTAAAACGACCGTTAGCAATTCTGTTTGCTGTACGGCCGCATATTGCACCAAAATATGGTTCTTCAGATGTTATATACTCATCAATTGATGGATGACCCAAAACAACATCCCTAAAATCACCTTTTTTATCAGGTACCATCAGCGATACTATTCTGGCTCCATAATTTGAAATTGTTATCTCACTTCCAACTTTGTTAGTTAGAATGTATAATCCGGTTTGCTTGCCGTCGACAATTTTATCAAATGCTTCTACAAGCAAGCCGGACTTGCTATACATATTACTCATGTTATTTTCTTGGTTTATTGAAATTAAGATAAGGATGAAGATTGATCTTTTTTTAGATTGGTGTAAAATTAACACTGTTTCTTGTTTCGACCTAAAATATAAATGTGTTATAAAACATAAAATCATCGTTTTAACATTACGACGTTTCTTCAAAAAGAGGGATCTTCCTGCTAACCAGCACCTTATCAATTTTATTTCCGTCTACATCCACAATTTCGAAAATGAGGTTGTTATATTCAAATTTATCTCCTATTCCTGGGATTTTGTTAATGCTGGCAAAAACGAATCCTGCTACAGTGGAATAGTCAATTTTGTCGAAATCAACCACAAACTCTTCATCAAACTGTGATAAAATCTCTATTGGAGCTTCGCCACTCACCAGTGCCGAGTTATCTTCACGAATATATATCTGCGGCTCTGTTGATTCAATATCTGTTTCTTCAGGAACGTTTCCTACAAGATTTTCAAATATGTCATGTATTGTTATTATCCCATCTAAACTTCCATATTCATCTACTACTACTGCCACAAATTTATAGTTATTCTTGAAATTTTCAAGCACTTTTTGTGCACGAACTGTGTTAGGCACAATGATTGGTTCGGAGATTAGCTCTTCTATTGTGAACTCTTCCTTGTTGTTTAATTTCATGAAAATATCTCTCATTGAAATTATTCCTGCAAAATCATCTATTCTGTTTCTACAAGCTAAAATTTTGCTATGTTTTGTTTTAAGTAGATCTGCAATTATTTCATCTTTTTCTTGACTTATATTAACCCACTCCACGTCAGTCCGGTGAGTCATTAGATGTCTTGCTCGTTTATCGGAAAAATAGAACACCTGTTCATGTATTATGTTTTCTTCAATATCAATTACCCCTTCGTTAGACGCTGTTTTGAGCATGGCCCTCAGTTCCATTTCCGATACAATATCATTTTTTGGTTTTAAACCGATTAATTTATTTATAAATCCGGTTGAGAATGAGAGTATTTTAACAAATGGATAAAAAATAATGCTTACTATATGTATTGCAGGAGAGACTAATTTGGACATCTTAACGGGGTTATTAAGTGCAATTGTTTTGGGGACAAGTTCGCCGATTACAATTGAGACGTAAGTAATAATAACCACTACTATTATCATTGATATAGCGTCTGCAAAAGGTGCTGTGAGAGCAAATTGCTCAAAGAAAGGTACTAACTGACCGGAGAATGCTTGCCCTCCGTAAGCACCATTGATAATTCCAATGAGCGTTATGCCTACCTGAACAGAAGATAAAAAGTTATCCGGATCGGCTTTTAAAGCTAATGCTTTTTTAGCACCTTTCTTTCCATTTTTACTTGCAGTTTCCAATTTATTTTTCTGAGCTGATACAATGGCTATTTCCGACAATGCGAAAAAACCATTTAGGAGTATCAGAAGAAGAATAATAATAATGTCTACCCACATTTTCTATAAGAATTGTTTCAAATTTGGAGTATTACCACAAAGGAGAAGGATAAACCCCTTCTTCAACAAGCTCTTTTAATTTGGATACAACTCCTGCTCTGTCATCGGCATAAGTAACACCAAACCATTTTGAAGGAGTATCAAGAACTTTAACAGTTACGACACCATTTACTATTAGGTTGTTTACTAAAAGAGGAATAAAAAACTCAGCCTTAATATTATCCTGATTTTCTTTTAGAAATTTGATAAAATAGTCATCAGAATATTTAAAGTAGTCTGGAGTGAAACCCCACATATTCATAGAGACGGGTGTGTTATCATCTATTGCTATCCATTTTCCTTTGTCATCTTGGTAGCTCACTTTTCTGTCAACACGTTTTACCTGAGTTCTTTCAACAACACCTGTGAGGTTATCTTTATCGTCTGTTTCACATACACCACGAGCAACTGTGCCACTTTCAGATAGTGTATTCCCGACTCTATATCCCACCATGCAATATTTATTCTCACTACTAGTGAGTGTGGTTAAGTAATCGGCAAGAATTTTGAAGCTTTCTCGACCATAAAAATCATCGGCATTTATTACCGCGAAGGGTTCGTTTATAACGTCTCTGCCCATCATAACAGCATGGTTAGTACCCCATGGTTTAATTCTGTCTGGATTTGGTGTAAAGCCTTCTGGCAAGATGTCAGGTTCTTGGAATACTAATTCTACCTGTATCTTTTTCTCATACTTTTTAACTATCTTTTCCCTGAAATCTTTTTCGAAATCTTTACGTATAACGAATACAAGCTTATCAAAGCCTGCGTTTACTGCGTCGTAGATTGAATAGTCCATTATGGTTTCTTGGCTTGGTCCAACACCGTCTAATTGTTTAAGACCTCCGTAGCGACTACCCATCCCTGCGGCTAATACAAATAAAGTAGGTTTCATTCTAATATTATTTAAAAACATGTTTCTGATGCAAATGTAATCTTTTTATATAAACAGATGAAATGTATCACAATTAGATTTTATATTTATAAATAGGCGTTCAAGTTGTTAATATTACAATGTTTTAAATTTATTATAAACAATTTGGATATTCTTGCTGTTTAGTTATTTAGTAATAAAGGTGAGCGAAAAAATGAGAGTCAGTATTTGAATATTGTAAATGAATTAAAGTAAAAACAATGAATCATGGAACCTGAAGTATCAAAAAGTATCCCGGACAAAACTATTGCAATTGTAGCCTATCTGACAATTATAGGATTGATAATTGCATTTGTGTTAAATAATGAAAAGAAAGACCCTTATTCCACTTATCACATTAGACAATCCTTGGGTTTAGTTTTAACGAGTATCGCTTTAAGCTTGATTAATGTTATCCCTATTTTAGGATGGATAGTGAGCATAATTGGTGTGTTTGTACTGCTATATATGTGGATTATAGGATTATTGAATGCTATTAACGGAAAATCAAAACCAGTTCCTATTTTAGGTACCAAATATGAGGAATGGCTAAAATCAATTTAAGTCTATTCCTATACATTTTATTCACAGCAGATTATAAATATTGAAATGAAAAAATATAAATTTTTACTATTACTTTCTTGTCTTTTTATACTTACAACAACCGCCGAAGCACAGTTTCTTAATCGGTTGAAGAAAAAAGTTATAGAAAGAGCTGAAAATGTTATAATTGATAAAACAGCAGATAAAGCAGCCGAAAGAACTTCCAAAACAATGGATAAGGTTCTTAATCCTAAACTTGACGCTCTTTTTAATATGGGAACAGGCACAACAGTTGACGTTAGTGAACTGCCCGCAGAATATAAATTCGATTATCTCTATCGACTTAAAATGTCTGCAGGTGAAGGAGAACTCGAAATGGATTATCTGTTTAACAAGAATGAAAATTACTTTGGTGCAAAGACAGCATTTTCTCCTGATATGCTTATGGTGTTTGACACGGATAATAATTTAATAGTAATGAAATCTGGTGAAAGTGTCATTGCAAGACAGTTAGATGTCACGAGTGGAGATAACGATGAAGAGGTTGAGGTTTTAGAGGATTATAGTTTTAGTGAAGTTCCGAGTAGAGTGTTTCATGGGATAAATTGCCCCGGATACGTGATGGAAAATAGTGAAAATAAAATCACATTTTATATTGCACCAGATGTTGGTGTGGGATTTGGCAATAACAATTCGGGGAAAGGGAATATTGCGAACTTGCCAAAAGAAATGCAAGCATTAAGCAATAAATACGAAAACGGGCTCATGATGTATATGGAAATGGAAAATAAACTTAACACTAAAGATAGTGATCAACTTTTCACTTCTATGGAGTGTGTTGTATTTGAGGAAACAAGTTCTACAATAAAAATCAGGTAATTTTAAAGCTCTTCCAGAGGTTATAATCAGGTACAGGTGCGGTAATCTTTATTTTTATTTTTGAGACCGGATGTATAAATGAGATGGTTCTTGCATGTAAACTTATGCTTCCATCCGCATTAGAGCGCTGCGCTCCATATTTAAGGTCTCCCTTAATGGGGCAGCCAATTTTAGATAACTGTGTTCTTACTTGATGGTGTCTGCCAGTTTCGAGATTAATATCTAGCAAGTAGTAATTTTCTGATGCTCCTATTATTTTATATTGCATCACTGCTTTTTTTGTTCCGGGCTTTTTACTATCAAATGCGGTTGACTTATTTTTTTTTGTGTTTTTAATAAGCCAATGTACTAGCTTACTTTCAGCTGCAGGCGGTCTATTTTTCACAATAGCCCAATAAGTTTTTTCAATCTTGTCGTTTTTGAATATCTCATTGAGCCTTGAGAGTGCTTTGCTTGTTTTTGCAAAGACTAAAACTCCCGTTGTAGGACGATCTAACCTATGGGTTACACCACAAAAAACGTTGCCGGGTTTGTTATATTTCTCTTTAAGATACTCTTTAACAATTTCCGACAACGGTTTATCTCCAGTTTTATCGCCTTGTACGATTTCACCGGAGGCTTTGTTTACTATGATAATATGATTGTCCTCGTAAAGAACGGTCATATCAAGTATTCATTCCTCCACAAACATTAATTACTTGCCCACTTACATACGAAGATAGATCTGAAGCTAAGAATAGCGTCGCATTCGCAACATCTTCGGGCGTGCCTCCACGTCGCAGTGGTATTTGTTTTGCCCACTCTTTACGTACTTCATCTGAAAGTTGTCCGGTCATTTCAGTTATAATGAACCCGGGAGCGATAGCATTAGCCCGGATTCCACGTGAACCCAGCTCTTTTGCTGTAGATTTTGCGAGTCCAATCATACCGGCTTTTGAAGCTGAATAGTTTGCCTGACCTGCATTTCCTGATACTCCAACAACTGAACTCATATTTATGATACTACCGGATTTTTGACGCATCATAATTGGAGTTACAGCATGAATGAAATTAAATGCCGATTTCAGGTTTACATTGATTACTGCATCCCATTGCTCTTCGCTCATTCTCATAATGAGCCCATCTTTCGTTATACCGGCATTATTGACAAGAATATCAATTCTGTCAAAATCTTTAAGAACTTCATCTACAATCTTGTGAGATTCTTCAAAGTTTGCTGCATTTGAAGCATAACCCTTACATTTTACTCCTAATGAAGAGATTTCACGTTCTGTAGCGTTTCCTATTTCATCAATCGTTAGATCTGTGAATGCAATATTTGCTCCCTCCGAAGCAAGCTTTAGTGCAATCGCCTTGCCTATGCCACGTGCGGCACCGGTTATAAGTGCAGTTTTACCTTCTAGTAATTTCATAAATCAAATAATGTATTTAAATTTCATATGAGCGTTTGCTCTTCTGTTTTATATTTATCAATTAATTTTATATTGCCAATCAGTTCTGATTTTTCAATTAAATTTTACTGATCATTTCTTTGTTTCTTGGCATATAAGCCTTTGAGTACTATGTTAGATATTAAATCTCTATCACTCTTCTTATTATAATCAAGTTTTATAACGCCTCGTATTGCAGGTACTTCAAGTCCCTTAAAAGCATAATGCAATATTTCTGCAGTTTGTTTTATATCATCTAGATGGAATATCTCTTGTTCACAACCATCTTTGATTATTGTTTCTAAGTATTGTATTTCTTTGCTATCGAACCCTTTACGCACGGTTTCTACCTGCCATATGTCTCTAAAAAAATCTGCTTTTAATGTCCCGTTGCGAGTTACAACTTCTTTTATTGCATTTAATCTAGTAAATGCCAGAAGTATCAATTTATCATCCGCAGGAATATTTCGTTTGATAACAGCCTCAAGTTGTTTGTACAAACCACTTAGTTCAGATTCGATAACTGCTTTGTAGATATCCTGTTTACTGCTGAAATATGTGTACAAGGTACGTCGACCTCGTTGAGACGCTTTGGCAATATCGTTCATTGTTGTGTTTTCAACACCTTGCTTAGCGAAAAGTTGTCGAGCTACATCTATTAAATTAGATCGGGTTTTTGAAAATGCTGATGTCACTTTTGTTGCACAGTTTAATTATATATGTGCAAAAATATAACAAAGATTTTACATAACACATAAATTAACCCTTTTCTTTTCTTTCTTTTAAAAAATCAGCAGCTTCGCAAACTTCATTGTACCAATCTTCTCCAAATTTTCTTATCAGAGGCTCTTTTAAGAATCGGTATATCGGAAGTCCATGTTTCTTACCTAGATCAACTGCAGGTTCGCATATAGACCATCTGTGGTAATTTACTGCTGTGTATTCTTTATACTCTGTTAGTCTAATAGGATAAAGATGACATGATATTGGCTTTTCTATAGGTATTCTGCCTTCTCTGTAGGCGTTGTCAATTGCACATTTACATATTCCATTTTCATCATAATAAGTAAAAACGCACTCTTCTCCTTTTATAATAGATGTTACCAACTCTCCATCATAATCAGTATATGCAATACCCTGTTTGTCAATTACCTCCTGTGCTTTGGGAGACAGGTCGTTCCATATTTCGGGAAGTATTTCATTTATTTGTTTATACTCATCGTGAGTTATTGGTGCTCCTGACTCGCCATCAACGCAGCATTGTCCTTTGCACTTACATAAATCGCAAATAAATGTTTCTTCAAATATGTCGTCAGATATTATTGTCTGTTGAATTTGTATCATAATAGCTTGTTTTAATTGCTCTTTTATTATAAGTCATGAATAGTAAAATTGTTAATACAAGACTTGTAAGAGCAATGATTATATAAAATGGTGTGATTGAGACTTCTTCAATTTGTTTATACCAAACGGTGTCACTCCAGAAGAAGTTTACCACAATTACTGTAGCATTGTTTAAAAAATGCAATATAATTGGCATCCATAAGTTTTTGGTGTAAAGAAACAGATAACCCAGAATCGCTCCTAAAAAAAGCCTTGGTAAGAATCCGTAAAACTGAAAATGAACTATACTGAAGATCAAAGCAGTTAACCAAACTGTCAGATGTCCGTTTTTAAACTTTTCTTTAATAAACTGCTGCATTGCACCACGAAAGAATAGTTCTTCTGCAACTGCAGCTAAACCGGCAATGACCAATATATTGAGTATAAGAGACCCTATTGATTTACCGGATAATAAAAGATTGGTAGTTTCAAGTGCTGCATCTTCCATTGAACGCATCACTTCTTCAATACCCTTCATCCACTCAGGTAAGGCCATGCCTTTATTCAAGTTAGCAAGAAATGATGCAAACAGGTATGAAAAAACAAATATTATTACTGTAAAAATTATATTTGTTCCCACCCTTTTACCTACACCGAGTTCGAAATACTTCCTAGGTCTACTATTTGTCCATGCCACTATAAGATATGCAGGTATTGCAATTGCAAAAATTGATTGCGTAATTGTATTGACATAAAGATGTACAATTAAATTGTTGCTCTCTAACCTGGGTAATAATAATATCAGTTTTGAAACTATACCAGCAATAAAGAGCCCAATTATCAGGAATAAGAACAGATAAGCAATTTTAAAACCGGGTGAAGCTGAAGTTAAAATTAGACGCATACTTCTTATCAATTAATATACAAAGATACTATCAACAATTTAGAAAACGAAACTCTAAGTTCAATTAGTAATTATCTTAGTTTTTCAAGAATTCAACTTACTAATTTATATATTCTACTTACTAGTTCAAGAATTCAACTTGCCAATAAATGTAAGTTCCCAATAGCGACCCACTTCAACGCTGCATATATAGTGCAATACTCAACGTTAAAACGAAGAATGCAAAAAGCAAGAGCGCTGCGTTTTCAAACGATTCATATTTTTTTTGCAATTTGAAAGAATAAGACTATTTTTGCACTCTTAATATAAGTTTCAAGCGGTTGAGTTTAACCGACTTTGAATAAAAAAAATCATAAATGAAATCGACACTGAATAAAACAGACGATGTAAATGGTACTATCGTCATAGAGCTTGAGAAAGCAGACTATCAAGAAACAGTAAATAAATCATTAAATCAACTTAGACAGAGAGCAGATATTCCGGGTTTTAGACAAGGAAAAGTGCCAAAAAGCGTAATACAAAAGATGTATGGCAAATCTGTTTTAATTGATGAGATTAATAAAATTGTAACAAATGAGGTTAGCAATTTTATTCGCGATAATAAAGTAAAAATACTTGGTGAACCGCTTGCTGATAACAGCGAAGAGAATCAAGTAGATCTTGATAAAGATGATAATTTCAAGTTCCACTTTAATGTTGGTCTTACACCCGAAATAGACTTGAAACTCGACAAAGATATAGAACAAGTATATTATAATGTGGAATTAGAAGAGGACATGCTTGAAAAGCAAGTCGATTCTTACAAACAAAATTTCGGTACATACATTAAAGTAGAAGAGGAATCTGTTGAAACAGATCTTCTCAAAGGCACCCTAACCGAAGTTGAAAATGGTGAAGATAAAATTGATGGTATCATAGTTGAAAATGCTGTTTTAATGCCTTCATATGTCAAAGATGAAACGATTAAAGGTGAATTTGTTGGTGCCAAAGTTGGTGATTCAGTAGTATTTAATCCAAAGACAGCTTACGATAACAATGAGGCCGAAATAGCTTCCTTGTTACAGAAAACAAAAGAAGAAATTAAAGATATAAATCCAGACTTCCGTTTTGACATTAATGAAGTAACACGATATGAAGAAGCTGAATTAAATCAGGAATTGTTTGACCGTGTTCTTGGAGAAGGTAAAGTATCGAATGTAGAAGAATTCAGAGAAAAAGTTAAAGAACATCTGCTTAGACAGTTTAAGCCGGGAGCCGACCATCTCTTTATTCATGAGATGAGAGATAAAATAGTTGAAAAGATGGCTGACGTTAAGTTCCCAGAGGAATTTTTGAAACGTTGGATGCATGAGGTAAGCGAAGAAAGAACAAAAGAACAGATTGAAGAAGACTTCCCAAAAATACTGGATGACCTTAAATTCCAGATAGTTAAACAGAAGATTGTTGAAGACAATGAAATAAAAATTGAGTTTTCTGATATAGAAGCTTTAGCAGTAGAAGTGGCAAGATCTCAGTTTGCTCAATACGGCATGGCTAACCTTCCGGATGATGCTCTTTTAAATTACTCAAAGAGCCTTTTGGAGAAAGAAGAAACTATTCAGAATCTTTATGAAAAAGCCACAGAAGATAAAGTTATTGAATGGCTGAAAGAAAATATCAATGTTGTTTATAAAACTGTAAGCTCAGAAAAGTTTAACGAAATAATGAGTGAACATTCTCACGAACATTCTGAAGATGATGGTCATGATCATAATCATGATGCAAGTCAAGATTCTGAAGCAAACGATAATCAGATAAATGAGGATATAGATGATAAAGAAGTGCAATCCGAGAAAGACGAAGAATAGTATAATTAGAGTGATTTAAATGAATTAGTTTTATAATTCAATAATTCGTTTTAAATTTGTGCTATTCTGGCACTTAATTTGCACTAGTTCTCCATATTAACAAATGTAGAACAATTAAATAAAGATTATGAACAACGATTTTAGAAAATACGCCGTAAAGCACTTGGGAATGAGTAGCTCCAAATTAGATAGCTATATGAACATTACAAGTCAAAGTGGTTATATTTCCCCAACAATTATTGAAGAGCGCCAATTAAATGTTGCTCAAATGGATGTTTTCTCGCGTCTGATGATGGATCGCGTTATCTTTCTGGGAACAGCCATTAATGATTATACAGCAAATGTGATTCAGGCACAACTTCTGTATCTTGACTCTGCTGACCCCGGTAAAGACATTTCTATTTATATTAATTCTCCCGGTGGTTCAGTATATGCAGGTCTTGGAATTTATGATACAATGCAGTTTATCTCAAGTGATGTTTCAACAATCTGTACAGGAATTGCTGCTTCAATGGCAGCTATATTGCTTGTAGCAGGTGAAGAAAAAAAACGTTATGCATTAACTCACTCACGCGTGATGATTCATCAGCCAATGGGTGGTGTTCAAGGACAAGCTTCAGATATCGAAATTACAGCTCGTGAAATTGCAAAAATTAAGCAAGAACTATATAGTATTATATCTAAGCATTCTGGAAAACCTATCGAAGATGTAAACAGAGACTCCGATCGTGATTTCTGGATGACGGCTTCCGAAGCAAAAACGTACGGAATGGTAGATGATGTGTTAGTCAGGAAGTAATAACTATGGCAAAAAAAGCGAACAGCAGTAACCATTGTAGTTTTTGTGGAAGAAGTGAACAGGAAGTAAATCTGTTGATTTCCGGAATGACAGGCTACATATGTGATATGTGTACAGAGCAAGCACATGAAATAGTAAGTGATTCATTTAAAAGCAATGGTAAATCTGATGTTGGAATCACATTTTCTTCACTTCCTAAACCTGCAGAAATAAAAGGATTCTTAGATGAATATATTATTCAACAAGATAATGCAAAGAAGTTCTTATCAGTAGCGGTTTATAATCACTATAAGAGAATATTACAGAAAAACGTCAATGATGACGTTGAGATTGAAAAATCTAATATCATTATGGTAGGGACAACAGGTACAGGAAAAACTCTGCTTGCCAGAACTATTGCCAAAATGCTGCAGGTTCCTTTTACAATAGTTGATGCAACTGTTTTGACAGAAGCCGGCTATGTTGGAGAAGATATAGAAAGTATTCTAACACGTCTTCTTCAGGTAGCCGACTACGATGTAAATGCCGCAGAAAGAGGTATAGTATTTATCGATGAAATTGATAAAATAGCACGCAAGAGCGACAATCCTTCAATTACCAGAGATGTAAGTGGTGAAGGTGTGCAACAAGGACTCCTAAAACTGCTCGAAGGTTCTGTAATCAATGTTCCACCACAAGGTGGTCGTAAGCATCCGGAACAACGCATGATAGCTGTTGACACAAAAAACATTCTCTTTATCTGTGGCGGTGCATTCGATGGTATTGAGAAGAAAATAGCACAAAGGCTAAATACTCGTGTAGTTGGTTATGCTGCGAGTCAAGAGAAAAAGCACATTGATAGGGAAAATATGCTCAAATATATTACTCCACTTGATTTAAAGTCATTTGGATTGATTCCTGAGATCATTGGTCGTCTACCGATACTAACATATCTTGAACCATTAGACAGAGATGCTTTAAAGCGTATTCTTACTGAGCCAAAGAACTCAATCATAAAACAATATCAAAAGCTATTCAGTATGGATGGCGTAGCATTAACTTTTGAAGAAGGTGCTTATGAGTATATAGTTGATAAGGCAATTGAGTTTAAACTTGGAGCAAGAGGATTAAGATCAATTGTTGAAGCTATAATGATAGAGGCCATGTTTACACTTCCTTCAGGTGAAAAGAAGAAGCTTCACGTAACAAGCAAATATGCAATGGATCAACTTGAAAACTCTGATTTGCATCATCTAAGGGTAGCATAAATCTCAGCAATATCATTTCTCATCATAATAAAAAAAACGCATGGCTCAATCTTGCGTTTTTTTAATGGCTAAATATGTTTATAATTTGATATTTTTGATATTTAGACTATCTTTAGGAGTGATTTGTCCTCACTGATCTAATTGGAATTTAATAATACTTATATATATTTGTGGTGAGGCTTTATTAGACAATATAATAAGTCAGAGAGTGATTAATTAAATGAATAAACAAGATCTAATTTACAAAGGATTAAAGAAGTATTTTGGTTTTGACACCTTTAAAGGAAATCAAGAGGCCATAATAAACTGTATTTTATCCGGAAAAGACACGTTTGTGCTCATGCCAACTGGTGGCGGCAAATCTCTTTGTTATCAACTCCCGGCATTACTTATGGAGGGTACGGCAATAATTATTTCACCCCTCATTGCTTTAATGAAAAACCAGGTAGATGCAATGAGAAACCATAGTGATATAGATGGTATTGCACATTTTTTAAATTCATCTCTTAATAAAAATGAGGTTGAACTGGTTAAGAAAGACATTCTTGCAGGAAAAACCAAAATGCTATATGTTGCACCCGAATCTCTTACAAAAATGGAGAATATTGAATTTCTCCGCACAGTTCCAATATCATTTTATGCTGTAGATGAAGCACACTGTATTTCCGAATGGGGGCATGACTTCCGACCAGAGTATAGACGAATTAGACCTATCATAAGTGAGATCTGTACACGCCCTATTATTGCTCTAACAGCAACGGCGACACCAAAAGTGCAACATGATATAAAAAAGAATCTTGGCATGGAAGATGGTGAGCTGTTCAAATCATCATTTAATAGACCAAATCTTTATTACGAAGTAAGAAGAAAAACAGAGCATATAGATAGAGATATTATTAAATTTATACTTTCACAAAGCGGCAAATCAGGTATTATTTATTGCCTTAGCAGAAAGAAGGTTGATGATTTTGCAGAAATACTACAAGCAAATAATATAAATGCTTTACCATACCATGCTGGTATGGATGCAGTAGCGCGTTCAACAAATCAGGATGCTTTTTTAATGGAAAAAGCTGATGTAATAGTTGCAACTATTGCATTTGGTATGGGCATTGACAAGCCCGATGTACGTTATGTTATACATTATAATATACCCAAAAGTCTCGAGGGATACTATCAAGAAACAGGCAGATCGGGAAGAGATGGTGGTGAAGGAAATTGTATAGCGTTCTATTCAAAAAAAGATTTACAGAAGCTAGAGCGTTTTATGCAAGGCAAGCCTATATCTGAACAGGAGATAGGCAGACAACTGCTACTTGAAACAGCGGCATATGCCGAAACATCTGTGTGTAGAAGACGCTTGTTACTACATTACTTTGGTGAAAACTACGACACACCAAATTGCGGAAATTGTGATAATTGTTTAAACCCAAAAATAAAAGTGGAAGCAAAGGAATTACTAATTACAGTATTAGAAGCAGTTACTGTTCTGAAAGAAAAACAAAAAACTGAGCATTTGATAGACTTTCTTATAGGAAAAGAAACATCAGATATTGAGACTTATGGACATCATAAGCATGAAGAGTTTGGTTCCGGTTCAGATGAAGAAGCCGGTACCTGGGCAGCGGTAATTCGTCAGGCATTGCTTGACAACTATCTCAAAAAGGATATTGAGAATTACGGAATTATCAAATTTACAAAGAAAGGGAAAGACTTTTTAAAGAAACCAGTTTCGTTCAAAATCATAAAAGTAGATGATGATGATATGGACTTAACTGATTTAGAAGGAGAAGATTCAGAAATTCTTGGAGCGGGTGGAGGAAGCGGTGGTGCAGCCGATCCTGTGCTATATTCAATGATGAAAGATCTTAGAAAAAAAATATCTAAGAAACTTAATGTTCCTCCATATGTGATATTCCAACCTTCATCATTAGAAGCAATGGCAACCTCCTACCCCGTCACAATAGAGGAGTTACAGAACATTCCGGGAGTTGGTTCAGGTAAGGCAAAAAGATATGGTAATGACTTTTTGGATCTTATCAAAAAGCACGTTGAGGAAAATGATATCACACGTCCGGAAGATCTTCGCGTTAAAACCGTACCCAATAAATCAAAATTAAAAGTATCAATAGTTCAGGCCATAGACCGAAAGGTTGCACTTGACGACCTAGCAGAATCCAAAGGGATAGATTTTTCAGAAATGCTATCTGAAGTAGAGGCCATCGTATATTCTGGCACAAAAATTAATGTAGATTATTTCCTAAATGAAATAATGTCACAAGACGTAATTGATGACATATACTTATATTTTAAAGAAACAGAAAAAGACGACCTTGAAAAAGCACAAGAAGAACTACCTGAATACGACGAAACTGAAATACGTTTGGTTCGTATCAAATTCTTCTCTGAAATGGCAAACTAAGATCTGAAATGGCAAACTAAAATTTAAAAACAAACTATTTGTATCACCACTTCGTTATAAACAGATGATGGGGTTAGAAAGTGGTTTTTTATCAATGAAATATTTACAAAACATAAATAATCCTGACGACCTAAAAAAGCTATCCGTTGAACAATTAATAGATGTCAGCAGCGATTTAAGGGAGTTTATTATAGAGCAACTGTCGAACAATCCGGGGCATTTTGGCTCAAGTCTGGGCACGGTTGAACTTACAGTAGCGCTTCACTATCTATATAATACACCATATGATCGTCTCGTATGGGATGTTGGTCATCAGGCATATGGTCACAAGATCTTGACGGAAAGACGTGATCTTTTCCATACCAATCGAAAACTTGGCGGTCTCTCGGGATTCACCAACCCTGCAGAAAGTGAATATGACACTTTCATGGCAGGTCACGCTTCTACTTCTATATCAGCAGCCCTTGGAATGGCGGTAGCTGCATCTTTGAAAAAAGAAGACCGCAATATTGTTGCAATAATTGGTGATGGCTCCATGACTGGCGGACTTGCTTATGAAGGGTTAAATAATGTATGCTCCCAACCCAACAATCTTCTTATTATCCTAAACGACAATAATATGTCTATTGATAATAATGTTGGAGGTATGCAAGATTATCTGATAAAGCTAACAACCTCAGCCAAATACAATAAGTTTAGAAACAATGTTTATCAAGGTTTCAAAAGGAGAAAACTTATTTCTGAAAAGGATAAAAACCTCGTACTACGTTTCAATAATAGCGTTAAATCATTAATTACAAAAGAACAAAATCTATTTGAAGGTTTCAATTTAAGATATTTTGGTCCTGTTGACGGTCATGACTTACCCGGACTAATAAGAATACTCCGAAACATAAAAGATATGAAGGGTCCTAAACTTCTTCATATTAAAACTGTGAAGGGCAAAGGATTTAAACCAGCAGAAAAGTCAGCAACTGTATGGCATGCACCCGGTTTATTCAATATTGAGACCGGAGAAAGAGTTGTAAAAATCAAACAAAATCAGCCACCTCTGTATCAAGATGTTTTTGGGCACACTCTTGTAGAAATGGCAGAAAAAGATGAAAGAATAGTTGGAGTTACTCCTGCTATGCCCACAGGATGTTCAATGATCCACATGATGAACGAATTCCCCGACAGATCTTTTGATGTAGGCATAGCTGAAGCGCATGCAGTTACCTTTTCTGCCGGCATGGCAAAAGAAGGATTAATCCCTTTCTGTAACATATATTCATCCTTCATGCAAAGAGCATACGATCAAGTTATTCATGACGTAGCCCTTCAGAAACTAAAAGTGATAATGTGTCTAGACAGATCTGGTCTCGTTGGTGCAGATGGTCCCACCCATCACGGGGTGTTTGATCTCGCTTATATGCGTCCAATTCCAAATCTGGTGATCTCTGCTCCCTACAATGAGAACGAGCTTAGAAACCTAATGCATACAGCCACCTACGGTAATGATGGTCCTTTTGTCATCCGTTACCCTAGAGGACAGGGAGAACTTTCAGATTGGAAAAATGAACCAAAAATACTTCCTATCGGCAAAGGAAGAAAACTAAGAAAAGGTAAAGAGATAGCAGTACTATCTATAGGCACAATAGGCAATAGTGCTGCCAGAGCGATAGATAAAGCAGAGAAATTAGGTTTAAGCATTGCTCATTACGATATGGTATTTTTAAAACCATTAGACGAAGAAATGTTAAAAGAAGTTTCAAAAAACTTCAAACAGATAATTACCGTAGAGGAAGGAGTGAAAAAAGGTGGTTTAGGCAGTGCTGTAATAGAATATTTGTCAGACAATCAATTAAATAAAAATATAAACATCCATCAAATTGGAATTGATGACGAATTCATAACCCATGGAACAGTACCAGAGCTACAAGAAATAGCAAAAATAGACGAAAACAGTATCTTTGATGATATAATAGAGGTACACAGTCAGATGGAGGATAATGAAACTATTTACACATATCGATGAAAATTTTGATTGCCGGTGCAGGGGCCGTTGGAACACACCTTGCCAAACTTCTCGGACAAGAAAATCATGATATAACCCTAATCGATTCAGACAGAGATAAGCTGTCCATGATTCGTGATAACTCAGATATCATAACTTATATAGGCAATTGCACTTCATTAAAAGACTTAGCAACTGCAGGTGTATCGAATGCCGATCTTTTCATTGGGGTGACTCCCGAAGAATCTAAAAATCTTACAGCATGCATGTTGGCATCCAATCTGGGAGCTAAGAAAACTCTTGCCCGTATAGACAATCATGAATATCTTCTTCCTAAGAATTTAAAATTCTTTGAGGATCTGGGAATTCAATCAATGATATATCCCGAACTCAATGCAGCGCGTGAAATTGCAACGGCAATTAAAACACCCTGGACACGATTCTGGTGGGAATTATGTAATGGCAACGTAATTCTCATAGGTGCTAAAATAAGAAGCAATGCTCCACTAGTAAACAAACATCTCAATGAATTAACTCAAGAGAACAAGCAATTCCATCTTGTGTCAATTAAAAGAGGAAAAGAGACTATCATTCCACAAGGGAGTGATCAAATTCTGGAAAATGATATTCTTTATTTTACCACTCTAAGAAAACATGTTGAAATATTACCGGGACTATTAGGGAAAAAATCATTTGAGACAAAAAAAATAATGATAATGGGAGGCAGTAGAATTACGATGCGAACAATTCAACAGCTACCTCAAAATATAGACATCAAAATAATTGAGCAAGACCGCGAACGCGCCGAGATGCTTGTTGAAAAATGCCCTTCTAACATCACAGTCTTTGTTGAAGATGGTCGAAATACCGAGTTTCTGATCCGAGAAGGAATCGCTGATACTGATGCATTTCTTGCACTTACAGACAACTCAGAGGCTAACATACTCAGTTGCATGGTTGCAAAACAATATGGGGTAAAAAAAACAGTTGCAGAAATAGAAAATATAGATTACATCTCCATGGCAGAACAATTGGATATCGGCACAGTGATAAATAAAAAACTAATAGCAGCAAGTGCTATCAACGAATTGCTTCTTAAAGCCGATGCATCAAACATAAAAAGCATCACATTTGCCGACGCGAATGTTGGTGAAGTTGTAGCCAAACCAAAATCGAAAGTGACACGCAAGCAGATAAAAGATCTCAATCTACCTGACCATATAACATTTGGAGCTTTAATTCGCAACGGAGATCCTATGCTAATTGATGGCAACACCCAAATAAAGGCAGATGACCGTGTAGTGGTTTTCTTTCTTAACAAATCTCTGAAAAGTATAGAAAACTTGTTTAATTAATTCCGTTATTTAATATTCAGGTATAATAATAGGATCAATTATTCACTTTGAAGGTCTGTGTTCATAATGGAATTCACTTGAAATTCACCAATTTATAATGAGATTTAATTATCGTTTTGTATTTAGTAGTGTAGGGCTAGTTTTAATGATTGAAGCCTTTTTCATGCTTTTCTCAGCGTTTATTGGTATATATTACAAAGAAAATGTAGTTAACAGTATATTCATATCCGCTGCTATTACATTCATATCTGGGTTATTACTTCTGATTATAGGAAGAAAAAAAAGAAATCAAACTAAAAACATTACCAAAAGAGAGGTATATATAACCGTTACCTCGGTGTGGATTATGCTTGCCCTCTTTGGGACACTCCCCTATATAATAAGTGATGCAATACCTTCTTTTACAAATGCTTTTTTTGAAAGTATGTGCGGATTCACAACCACGGGTAGCTCAACACTAATAAATATGGAAGCATTCCCAAAATCATTACATTTTTGGCGAAGCTTCACTCAATGGATTGGTGGAATAGGAATTATAATCTTCGTAATATCATTTATACCGATATTTGGTGGACTGTCCGGGCAATTTTATGACGCCGAAGCAACCGGAATTGCAGAAGATGTATTTCGTCCCAGAATAAAAGAAATATCCAAAACTATGGCATTGACCTATTTTGTACTAACGCTGATTGGATTTCTTTTTTTATGGACAGGACCTATGGATGCCTTTGAAGCAGCATGCCACTCATTATCATCCATTTCCACCGGTGGCTTCTCCACACGACAATTAAGCATAGCATCATTCAACTCTCCCTATGTAGAATACATAATTACACTATTGATGTTCTTCGGAGGAACCAACTTTTTACTCATATCGGCTCTCTTCTCCAAACTATCACTATCAATATTTAAAAATGAAGAATTCCGTTGGTATGTGATAATGATAGTATTATTCACAATAATTATTTCGGGAGCATTACTTGCTACCGGTCAAATGACTCAAGTTGAAGAAACATTCAGAACTGTTTTATTTCAGGTAGTAGCCGCCATAACCACCACAGGTTATGCCACCACAGACTTTATTTCTTGGGGTCCATTTTATTGGCTTCTTTTTATGGTAATGATTCTTTTCTGTGCTAGCGAAGGCTCCACATCCGGCGGGATGAAAATATCTCGATTAATAGTTCTAGCCAAAAACTCACTTCTTGTATTCAAACGTCAGGTTCATCCCGAAGCACTATATTTAGTAAAAATGAATGGCAAGGTAATCTCAAACGACGCAATATCTAAAGTCATTGCATTTGTTTTTCTGTACCTTACCATCACAATTATAAGTGCAGCTGTTTTAAGCCTCACAGGCATGACCTTTGATGAGTCAATAAGCGTAGCACTCTCATCCATAAGCAACTATGGCTATGGCCTTGGATCATATGGACCTATTGGCACATTTGAATCGGCTACCATTTTTTCCAAATACTTTCTCTCTTTTCTTATGTTGATAGGACGTCTTGAGATCTTTACAGTACTCTCACTTTTCATACCCGGTTTCTGGAAAAGATAAAATTAAAGAATAATTTCAACTTCAGAAAAGACAACTCTAATTCTTAAAGAAGATATGATCATCTATAGCATCAATTATAATAGGCTTAGACTTATCTACTTTATTCGATAACAAATCTTTTGACAGCTGATTTAAAACCTTGCGTTGTATAACCCGTTTCACTGGTCTTGCACCAAACTCAGGGTCAAAACCTGCCTCTGATATAGAAAGAATTGCTTCATCACTATATTTAAGTACAATTCCACTCTCAGCAAGTGACTCTCCCACTTTTTCAAGCTGCAGTTTCACAATCTTTGTAATCTCGTCTTCTCTCAAAGGAGTAAACATTATTATCTCATCAATACGATTGAGAAACTCCGGGCGGATACTCCTCTTTAGCATATCCAACACCAGATTTTGAGTATTCTCAATAATTTCTTCTCTATTTAATGGATTGATCTTTTCAAAATTCTCTCGAATCTCATTAGAACCCATATTAGAAGTCATTATAATGATAGTATTCTTAAAATTCACCACCCTACCCTTATTATCGGTTAGCCTTCCATCATCTAACACTTGCAATAAAATATTAAACACATCGGGATGGGCTTTCTCAATCTCATCAAAAAGAACAACTGAATATGGCTTTCTGCGAATAGCTTCGGTAAGCTGTCCACCCTCGTCATAACCCACATATCCCGGAGGTGCACCAATCAACCTGGTAGCACTAAACTTCTCCTGATACTCACTCATATCGATACGAGTCATCATATCTTCGTCATCGAACAAATACTCTGCAAGCGCTTTTGCAAGCTCGGTTTTACCAACACCTGTAGTACCTAGAAATATAAAAGAACCAATAGGTCTATTAGGATCACTTAGCCCCGCTCTACTCCTCCTTACCGCGTCGGAAACAGCTTCAATAGCTACTTCCTGCCCTACCACACGTTTATGCAACTCATCTTCTAGATTAAGGAGCTTATCACGCTCACTTTGCAACATCTTGTTCACCGGAATACCTGTCCACCTTGAAACTACATCAGCAATATCTTCAGCATCAACCTCCTCCTTGATCATGGCGCGGCTGCCCTGTCTTACATGCAACTCAGTTTGGAGAGACTCAATCTCGTCTTCTCTATTCTTTATCTTTCCATAACGCAACTCTGCAACCTTGCCATAATCTCCTTCACGCTCTGCCTTATCTGCCTCAAACTTAGCATCCTCAATATCAATCTTTGCCTGTTGTATCTTATTTATAAGCTCTTTTTCCGATTGCCATTTAGCTTTATATTCAGACTCTTCTGCTTTCAGATCTTCAATCTGCTTAGTGAGCAATTCAACTTTAGGTTGATCATTTTCTCTTTTAATAGCCTCACGCTCAATCTCTAGTTGCTTCACCCTACGCATTATCTCATCCAGCTCTTCAGGCACAGAATCTACCTCCATTCTAAGCTTAGCCGACGCTTCATCCATAAGGTCGATAGCCTTATCTGGCAAAAACCTATCGGTTATATATCTGCTCGAAAGCTGTACTGCTGCAATTATTGCTTCATCTTTAATCCTCACCTTATGGTGATTTTCGTAGCGTTCTTTCAAACCTCGTAGGATTGAGATACTATCTGTTTCGGTTGGTTCATCAACCATAACCGTTTGAAAACGACGCTCCAGAGCCTTATCTTTTTCAAAATACTTCTGATACTCATCAAGAGTAGTTGCACCTATTGCACGAAGTTCCCCTCGAGCTAATGCAGGCTTCAGAATATTAGCAGCATCCATTGCGCCCTCACCCTTTCCTGCACCCACAAGTGTATGTATCTCATCAATAAAAAGGATTATCTCTCCGGCAGACTTAGTAACTTCATTAATTACAGATTTGAGACGTTCTTCAAACTCTCCTTTATATTTAGCGCCGGCAATCAAAGCACCCATATCGAGTGAATAAATCTGTTTGCTCTTTAGGTTTTCCGGCACATCACCCCTGATAATTCTGTAAGCCAGTCCCTCTGCAATCGCAGTTTTACCTGTTCCCGGCTCTCCAATAAGTATTGGATTATTTTTAGTCCGTCTACTAAGAATTTGAAGTACACGTCTAATCTCTTCATCTCTGCCGATAACCGGATCAAGTTTACCTTCTCTTGCCCTCTCAATTAGGTTAACTGCATATTTGCTAAGTGCTTGATAAGTTTCTTCTGCGGTTTGGCTCGTAACCTTCTCACCTTTACGTAAATCGTTAATTGCAGCTTGTAGGTGATTCATAGTTATCCCCGCATCCTTCATCATTCTGGAAGCACTATTTTTCTCGTCAACAATTCCAAGTAGCAAATGCTCAATAGATACAAACTGATCACTCATCTTACTGGCGTAATCGGCAGCTTTTTGAAAAACAGAGTTCGTTTCTCTACTCAACATTGGATCACCGCCCGAAACCTTGGGCAATGACTCAATCTCGGCCTCAACAACCCTTTGTAAGTTCTGAGTATTAACACCAAGCTTGTTGAATAAGAAACTGGTCACATTTTCGCCAACTATCATAATTGCTTTCAGTATATGCGATGGCTCGATCATCTGCTGATTATTACCTTGTGCAATCTCTATAGCCTTCTGCACAACCTCTTGTGCTTTTATTGTAAAATTATTGAAATTCATATTTTTCTTGTTATATTTTTTTCTAAAACTTCACTTTATCACTATAAAACAAATTTAAAAGTGAATAGTTAATCCTAACATCAGATTCACAGTACTATAAGGTCAAAATCTTTGCCAAGATAAAAATAGGACTTTTTGGCAGGAATAACAGAAGTCCATTGAAATGCCAGACGAATTTACCAGTACAATGAAAAGACGATTTGCTCAAATTAAGCAAACCGTCCATTTCAAGTGAATACCAAAGATTCTTACTGACTATCAATCAATTTTAAGAAGCTACAATATTAGGCTCCTCCAAACCATACCCTTTTTTCTTATCTTCTCGCCTTAACAAGAAAGCAAAAATGAGAGCTAACACACCAAAAACTGTAAATATTAGCATTGGTAAAGTGTAGTCATAAGTATTAACTGTTATGCCATCTCTTATGGTTTGACCTGTAACACAATATTTCTCAAGCACCCAGCCAATTAATATAGGCACACCCATCAACCCCCAGTTTTGCACCCAAAAAATAAGAGAATAGGCTGTACCTAATCTTTTTTCGGGGATTATTTTAGTAACTGATGGCCACATTGCCGAAGGTACAAGAGAAAAAGCAACACCTAGCAGTACTACCAAAATCATTGCAGTAATCCAGCTATTCATTCCCGGAATAGAAAATAGCCCGTGCACCACAATTAATAAAATCGAGCCTATAATCATAATTGTTGCACCTTTGCCTTTTTTGTCATAAATACCACCAAACAAAGGTGTTAATAATATATTGCCGAATGGCAAAAGCATCGGAATCATACCGGCAATATTTTGATCGACACCAAATTTGTTTACCATAAGGTCTGTTGCATATTTCAAAAATGGGAATACTGCAGAATAAAACAAAACACACAAAATAGCTATATACCACCAAGCTTTATTATTTAGAATTCTTCCAATATCAGAAATCTTAAACTCCTCTTCCGGATCAAGCTCCTCAAGTTCATCTGCAGCTTCAGATTTATCCAATTTAACGTCCATCACAATGTAAACAATAAACACAATAAGACCTATACACAGAGCAATTAATGCCACCAACAGTGGTCTGGAAACATCTATAACGCCTGTGGCTCTTGCAATAGGTACTGAGAAACCAAGAGCAATTGCAGTACCAATTCTGGCCATAGCCACCTGCATACCCATAGCAGTAGCTAGTTCTTTACCTTTAAACCATTTAACTATAATTTTAGACACTGTTATACCTGCAACCTCAACACCAACAGCAAAAACAGCAAAACCTATACAAGCCCAGAAAAGCTGGCCGTTAAAACCCAGAATAGTTTGATCTGCTAATTCTAAAGTTGAAATTGCCCAATACTTTATAGCAGTACCAACCACCATAAAAACTGTAGAACCGAAACCTGTAATACGAATTCCGAGCTTATCTAAGATAATTCCCCCAAATATAAGCATCAGCAAGAATACGTTAAACATTCCGTACGAACCTGTGTATGTACCATAATCAGTTCGTGTCCAGCCAAGTTGGCTTTCAAGCAAGCCTGCTAGAGGCGACATTACATCAGATAAAAAATATCCGCACATCATTGTAAAAGACACAATAAAAAGTGCAGACCACCTTGCCGCAGCAGAATCCCTGAGCGATCTCCTAATTATTCCCACCATTTGAATCTATATTACTTTTTTAATGTTTTTCTCTAGTTATTTGAGAAGCTCAAAGATAACATCAATTCAGCAAAACGTCAACGTTAACACTTTAAATCATAATTATATTCTAAATCTTTTTCTATAGAATTGCACATGTCTTGCATATCATTTATATAGCTCTTATCATTTATCAATGATAAATTAGTTCTCACATTAAGCAATGCTCCTCTGATTGCTGTACAACAAATCATTAAGCTCACTTCATTATCTGCCGACAGACTACCCTCAACAATATCTCTAATTTCGCTAATTACCTCAACCAGCTTATAACTCTTAGAAGCCACATTCATTTGCACCATTGTAGCAGTTTTTAGCTCTTCATCTATTTTACCGTTACGAACAGTAACTTCCTCTTCAGAATCCTTCGGAAGATCATATGCATTCAACACCTTCTGATAAAACTCTGCATCCTGTTCCATATAATCCAACAATAAGTTTCTGTTTGTTTCTAAGACCATTGAAATTTCCTTTATTCTTTTTTCAAAACTAGCGTACTTTTTTTTCCCAATAGTAATTTTTGTAACCATCTCTGTTAAAGATATCGCTAGAGCTGCACATAGTGCAACGGCGCTCCCTCCTGCAGGCATAGCTTCGCCCGAAGCAGTTTTTTCAACATAGTCCCTAATAGTCAAGTCTTGAAGTTTCATTATTTAATAGTATTATATTTTTGTTTCCATTCCTTCCATCCAAGAATTGCCAGCACCAAGAAAACTGTATATTGAATAGAAGTAAAATAAAGACCTTGAGATGCAAAAATAGGAATTGACACAACATCACCAATAATCCAAAATATCCAACTCTCCACTTTCTTAAGAGCCATCAAAATAGTTGCGACTAAAAAAAACGCCGTATTAAAAGAATCTATCCAGGGCAAGTATGAACCCATATATTCCATATCTCCACTATTAACCCATCGCAATATAAAAAACGCTGCCACATAAATGGCTACAACCGAAATCCATGAAACAATATTCTCAACCTTTGTGTTTCTGCTTATTTGCAGTTTATTGTCATCGGCTCCGGTTCTTGTCCACATATACCAGCCAAATATATTAGAAACAAGATATACAATATTGATACCTGCGTTGGCATAAAGTTGAGAAACAAAGCATATATAAATAAATATAGAGACGTTTGCTATTCCAAAAGGGAAAACTAAAATATTTTCTTTTCTAGCGTACCAAACGCTTACAATACCAAATATAACAGCAATAATTTCAATCCAATTCACAGTTCAATCATCTAGAAGTTTATTTTCCAACACCTGCTTTATAGAAAAGTTTTCAATTCCCAGATAGTAAGCCGCAGACTCTGCAAGAGCCGCCATTGGAACCAATCCAATAATTTCTGAACCTATAATGTTCACACCATATCGCTGAGCTTCCATTCGTACCATCTCATGTACCTGATAAATAGAAGTTATAGTATAATTTGTTAGATTCATAGAAACCTGTGCTGTATTACGCTCTTTTAGTTCCACGCCCATAGCCTTGCAGTAACGCAAACCACCACCGCTATGTCGCACTTTTTTTGCTATTGCAGATGCAATTTCAATATTATTAGTGCTAAGGTTGATATTATATGCAATTAAAGGTCTGCGAGCCCCTATTGCAATAGCCCCTGCAGTGGGATGAGGTGAAGAAGGACCATAATCCGCTTTCCATTCCGGCAATTTCATCTTCTCCAAAAGCCCCTCAAACTCCCCTTTTCGAACATTCGCAAGATTCACTCTGTGGGGTGCAGATGCAGATGCTTCATACAAAAAAGTGGGCACTCCATACCTCTCGCCAACCTCTTTTGCCACTTCCTTAGAAATAGCAACAGCCTCAGCCATAGACACATTCTTTATGGGAATAAATGGAACAACATCCACAGAACCCATTCGGGGATGTTGTCCGCTCTGCTTTCTTAGATCAATAAGTTCAACCGCTTTCCCAATAACCTCTATTACTGCATTTTTTAAAGTTTCCGGTTCACCCACAACAGTAATCACAGAACGGTTATGATCAGAATCTCCACTATAGTCAAGAAGTTTTACACCCCATTTGCCTCTAAAAACATCTGCCAGTTTTTCAATCTTTTTTTTATCACGACCCTCGCTAAAATTGGGCACGCATTCAATAATTTTGCTCATATCAATTATTTACGGTCACTGTATTTTAAATAGTCTTGCAATTTAACAATAAAACTCGTTGCAAAGCTTATCATTCATTTTTTCTAAAAATATAAATATCAGTGCAAGCACATTAATTAAAGAAAACTCACCAGCTCATAAAAAGAATGGCAATAAGCATACACCTATTGCCAAACCTTAATTAAACCTTATATCTCCTAGTCATCGCTCAATTTCGAGCATCAGATCCTTAACGTCAAGTGCTTTAGTAAACATATCTAATGAACCATCACCTTGCAAAGGCCACACATCTTTTGGTTTATCCCAATACAACTCCACTCCGTTGCCATCGGGATCGTTAAGATAAATTGCTTCGGATACACCATGGTCGCTTGCACCCGTTAGAGGATAATTTGCTTCAAGCAAACGCTTTAATATCAAAGCAAGATCTTTTCTGGCTGGATATGCGATTGCCGTATGATACAACCCCACCATATTTACGGGAGCATTAGGCATACCTTGCGAGTGCCATGTATTTAGCCCAATATGATGATGATAACCTCCGGCCGATAAAAACGCAGCCTGTTTGCCATACAGCATTGTAACCTCAAACCCAAGTAAATCTTTATAAAAAGAAAGAGACTTATCCAAGTCAGAAACCTTAAGATGAACATGTCCAATCCTTACTTCGGTAGGTATATTGTATTCTTCCATAGCTAATATTTATATTTGTAAATAATTTTATTGCAAATATAACAGTTAAATTATGAATTCGTTCACTTGAATATAATACACAATAAATGGTTCGCTGAACAAAACACCTTCGAGGTGGTTTATTAGTATTAACACAGAAAACAATGACACAAAATTTAAAGTTATCCATTCTAGATTTGTGCTATTTTACTGAAAATGACAAATCTGCGAGTGACGTATTATATAATTCAACTAAAACTGCCCAGTTGGCAGAAGAATTGGGGTATAACCGATACTGGTTTGCCGAGCACCACAACACCGGATCGTTAATGAGCATGTTCCCTGAGATAATGATGGCACATGTAGCATCAAAAACTCAGCGAATAAAAGTTGGCAGTGGCGGTGTAATGCTACCCAATCACAGTTCACTTAGTGTAGCCGAACGATTCTCAATGCTTGAAGCACTTCATCCCGGCAGAATAGACTTAGGCCTGGGTAGAGCACCCGGCACCGACGGACGTACTGCATACGCATTACGTCGATCTTTTGAAATACTCAGAGAAGATACATTTCCTGAGCAATTAAATGATCTCCTACACTATTTCGGTCACGATTTTCCGGAGAAACATCAATTTGCATCAATATCGGCAAATCCCGATCCTTCACTAACACCAGATATTTATATGCTTGGCTCAAGCAGCGGAGGAGTAAAGTTTGCTTTGGATAAAGGTCTTGGGTTTGTCTTTGCTGCTCAAATTAATGCAGACATGGCAGTTCCTGTTTTAAAATATTACAAGGAAAATTTCACTCCATCTAAATATTATAGCGAGCCAAAAAGCATGTTGTCCATAAGTGTTTTTACGGCAGAAACAGAGGAAGAAGCTCAATACCTTGCAGAACCCACAGTTCTTATGTGGACTATGTTGGGCACAGGAAAGAGATTCACAAAATTTCCTACTATCAAGCAAGCCGAAGAATATAACTATAGTCTTCAAGAAATTGCTGTTCGCGAACAACAAATGAATAAGTTTGTAATAGGTACTCCATCACAGGTTTCAGAAAAACTTCATGATTTGGCCAAGAAAACAGATGTTGATGAAATTATTCTTGTTGATGGTTATCACGATCAACAAGCCCGCTCAGAAGGATATAGACTTCTTGCTAATGAGTTTGGCTTGAAATAGAATTGGGCTTTATGAAGTTTATCCACTAACTATTTCACCGCCATTTGGATGCAAACATTGCCCCGTAATATAACTAGAGTCATCCGATGCAAGAAATAGTAAACTTGGCGCAACTTCATTTGGCTGCCCCGCTCTTCCCATTGGTGCATCGCTTCCAAACTTTGAAACTTTTTCATCATCAAAAGTTGATGCTATGAGAGGTGTCCAAATTGGGCCGGGTGCCACTGCATTTACTCTTATCTTTTTTTCAACCAAACTCTGGGCAAGGCTTCTGGTGAAGCTAATAATGGCGCCTTTAGTAGCAGAATAGTCTATTAATTTGGCACTGCCTCTGTATGCCGTAACCGAGCTTACATTAATAATTGAGGCACCCTCTTTTAAATGAGCAAGTGCATATTTAGAAACCCAAAAATAGGAGAAAACATTGTTGTAAAATGTTCGCTCAAACTGGTCGGTGGTAATATTTTCAAGCCCTTCAACCTCCCAATGCAAGGCAGCATTATTTACCAAAATATCTAATTTAGACAACTTATCAATTGTCTTATCCACAGCTTTCTTACAATTACTTTCAACAGATAAATCACCCTTAATTATATAGCATTTTCTGCCCATATCTTGAATCTCCTTTTGAGTGTCTCTTGCATCTTCCGTTTCATTCAAATAGGCTATTACTATATCTGCCCCGTTATCAGCAAAAAGCAAAGCAGTAGCTTTTCCAATGCCGCTATCACCTCCGGTAATAAGTGCCACTTTGCCCTCAAGTTTATTTATCTGCTTTTTGGGAGATGTATCTGATGTAGGTTTAAGATTAGCTTGTTTACCCGGACGTTTCTGTTCCTGCTTGGGACGTAATTTCTTCTCATCACCTTGTTTTTGCATAATAGTAAAGTTTAAATTTTTATCAACTTTAGGTTACCTCTTTAGAATCCTTACTTTTGATTCTCTTATTACTTTCTTTTGATTTCATGTATGAAACCAATTCATACTTTTAAACCGCAGGCTGATAAAATGGTTCATCTAATTTTATTTTTTGTTACATCAATTATTGTCATTGATAAAAATAATGTAGCAGCAGACAGCAACACTGTTACTCATTATCATGAAAGATAAATGAAATATTGCCATCACCTTCTACAAAGGCTTTTTTTACTTTACGCAAATCTTCTACTCCGTTCTCTCTCAAACTTGCCATTAACTCATCCTTCGTCAATAATTCACGTCGCATGTTTCTGCGATTGAGTTTTCCATTATCAATTACCTGAATAGGAGATTGCTCAAATAGTTTTTGAAAAAAACTGAAATGATAAGTTAGTTTATTCACACCATAATTACAAAGAGTGAACACGATAAGAAGAACAACACAATCGCCAATGGATGAATAACCACCCATAGCATGTGTTGCAGCCTCTGCTAAGAGAAGTATAAAAATTAAATCCATAGCGGTGAGCTCTCCTGTAGTATGCCTTGTGAGAACTCTTAGTATTAACACAATAACAAAATAAAGTACTACCCCCCTTACGATTAACTCTAAAATTGAAAGTTCAGGAAGAAAAACTGATTCCCAATTTACAGGTGCAAACATATCCTTAATTATTAATTTATTATATATGAGATTTCTCATCACATAAAAAGCAGCCTGAATATATTGTTTTGATTCAGGCTGCTATTCTATTTAGTATATCACAAATCATTAATTAAACACTTGAGTTTAATTAATAAAAATTGCAATTATTCAGTACTTGCTTCTTCATTAATTGACTCTTCCGCGAGTAAAGTTAATGTGATGTCGGTTTGTTTCTCTTCTTCTAAAGTAATCTCTAGTATTTCGGCTACCTCATCTTTGCCTAATGTTCTAGCAAGCTCTGCAAGACTACCATAAGAAGTTATTTCATAATGCTCCACCTTCTGACTTGCAATAATAATTGCCGCGTCTCTAACCATTGTGTTCGCTTCGGTATCTTCAATAACACCTTCACCATCTTTAATGATTCCGAGAATACCATCGCATTTTTTCTTAGATGGTTTTTCATCAAGTAGACCAAAAACCTCTTCAAGACGACTGATCTGCTCTTCAGTTTCTCCCTGATGCTTCACAATGCTATCTTTAAGAGCTTTTGAAGTAGCTGCTTTTTCCATCTTCTTCAATGCCTTTAGAGCTTCATGTTCTGCGAAATAAACATCTTTTACTTCATCAATAAAAAATTCTAATAATTTACCTTCATGCTTCTCACTAAAACGGGCTTGTTTTTGAGATTTCGAAGCACCTTTAGTTTGACTTTTAGATTGTGATTTTGTGTTTCCTTGAGATTGACTTTTTGATTTCTCATTTGCTGCACTTTTTGTAGTGCTCTTTTTCTCATCACTTTTCTTTTCATTTTTTGATGCCATAATCGTATAATTTTTAATGTTAGACATATAACGTAAATACCTAAAACTTTACTTACATTCTTACTCTAATAAAATTATTAAGTCAAATAACCAATACTCTCTTGGTTGTAATTATAACATACTATATATTTATATTGTTCTTATCTTTTGCCCTAAAGCTCTAATAATGTGTACTGAATATCACTCCTGAATAACAAGTGAGTATTTGTTTTGCTCGATTAATGTATTAACTCCATTTTCATCTTTTTCCAATCGGAATGAATCAAACAACTCACCTGTTACATCATACGAATCATAATATATCGTGTTATTATCAACAGTGATATTTTGATAAAGCTGAATATTTTCAGCTCTTACATCACTCCATGCATCTTCACTGAGTTTATACATTTTAGGACCTGCTACAGACACTACATATAACGGAGGGTTCTTAACATCACCTGAAATGTTTTCTTCGTTAAAACCACGACAATATGTATGATCATGACCTTGAAGAACTAAATCAACCCCATGTTTCTCGAGAATCGGACGTAAAATATTTCGGTATTTTTCGTTATCCCTCCCGGAAGAACATGAATAAATTGGATAATGTGTAAACACAATAGACCATTTGTTAGGATTATCTTCTAACGTGCTATCAAACCAATCAATTATATTATCTAAATCTTTATTATTTGCATTTAATGTATAAGAATCAAGACCGATGAAACGAACTCCCTGATAATCGAAATAATATGACCTGTTTTGATAATCTGCAAGGGGAGGATTTTGAGGCATACCAAAAATATCACTCCAATGTTTAGAAAATACACGTTCTTTGCTTCCGTCTACTTTTGCATATTCATGATTCCCCGCAGTAGGAGCCGATGGTAAAGTGCCAAAAATCCAACCGCCTGCATAAAAGAATTCACTCCAATATTCATCGGTGCTATTACTAACCAAATCACCTGCAAGAAGCATAAAAGATGCATCCTTACCCAAATGCGTATGAGATTGACGTAAAACTCTTGAGCCCAAAGATTTAATGTCATTCTGGAAATCACCTAAATATATAAAGGAAAACTTATCATCAACTTTTTTAGCTGTTCTAAACTGAAACCATTCGCTCCATTCTTTTCCATTTCCAACACGGTAAGAATACTGAGTATTAGGTTTCAGATTGGTAAATCTAACTTTATGAGACAGCCGATCACTTTTATCGCCATAATTTTCAGAGAACGTGCCTTCAAACTCCAAAACAGTATCTTCAAACTTAGGATTAGCTGTAATTTCTGCAATTTGTGCTATTGTTTTAGTACTATTACCTAAACTGCGCCAAGTAACTGTATACTCCGAAGTAGGGTCACCCCCAATTGAAAGCATAATTTCTGAAGGATTATTTACGTGATTGCTCTGAGCATTAATCACCTGAAATTGCATCAGTAATAAAAGAGCTAAACAACCTTGAACTGTGATTTTAAATTTTAATTCCATTGTATCTTATTATTTTATTAACGATATAGTACAAAGAAAAGATAAAATTGTCAGGAAACAATGATTGAGAAATTATAATTAATCGCAACAGGATACCTATATTTGCAAATCATTATTCATAAAGTTTTATCAAATCATGTTCAAAATTAAATTATACTTACTAGTAGCTCTTTCTTTTATTCTAGTACAATGCTCAAACTCAAATCAAGATTCTACTCCGGAAGTAAAAAACATAATCCTTTTAATTGGAGATGGAATGGGAATAGATCACTTGTATGCAGGAGTTATTGCCAATAAAAGTCTAAATATGGAAAATGCGCAATACATAGGGTTGACTAAAACATATTCTGCTAATAGATTAATAACAGATTCGGGTGCCGCCGGCACTGCCATCGCAACAGGAACTAAAACTAAAAATGGTTCTATCGGAGTTGACGAAAACGGTAATGCATTAAAATCTATTCGTGCACATGCCCAGGAAAATGGATTATCTACAGGACTAGTTTCAGTTTCATCAATTACAGACGCAACTCCGGCTGCTTTTGTAGCCAATCAAGTAAAACGAACTATGCGAGAAGAAATTGCAGTTGACTTTTTGAACTCCGATATAACCCTGTTTATCGGAGGTGGAAGAAATAATTTTAGCAACCGTTCGGATGAAAGAGATCTTCTGTCAGAACTAGAAGAAAAAGGCTTTAAAGTTGCACACGACATGGAGAGTGTAACCAACACTGAATCAGGTAAACTGGTAGGTTTGCTTACCGAAGCAAATATGCCTAGATATCCGGAAAGAGGTGATTTTCTACCACAAAGTACAGAGACAGCTTTAAGACTTCTTAGTGAAAACAATAAAGGCTTCTTCCTTATGGTTGAGGGCTCTCTGATTGACGGAGGAGGTCATTCCAACGATTTAGATTACGTAAATAATGAAATGCTTGATTTTGACAATGCCGTAAAGATAGCTTTTGATTTTGCAGATCAAAATCCGGGAACACTTGTTGTTGTAACTTCCGACCACGAAACAGGAGGCATGTCTATAACCGGAGGTGATATTAAAACCGGCGAAGTTAGTGCAACATGGGCCACTTCAGGACATTCAGCTGCATTAGTTCCGGTAATGTCATACGGCGAAGGTGCAGAAGAGTTTGCAGGTATCTATGAGAACACAGATCTGTTTAACAAGATGCTCTCTCTGTATAATTTTAAAAATTAATCACCAAAAGGTTGAGGTTGATGGTATATTATGCTGTTAAAAGTTGACAACAAAACCGAGCTAAGAATATTAGAAATTGCCGATATCAGCGACATCTTCAATACAATTGATACACAACGAGATTACCTTGGCGAGTGGTTACCCTTCGTGTCGTCTACAAACGAGTTGTCTGATACTGAAGATTATGTGAAATCGGTAATCAATGCCATCAATTTCCTCGCCGAACAAACTTTTACCATACAGGTAAATGGAGAGTTTGCAGGGATAATTGGGTATAAGGATACAGACTGGGCAAACAAAAGGACAGAAATTGGATACTGGCTCTCTGAAAAGTTTCAGAGGAGAGGCATTATGACCCGATCTGTGGAGAAGCTCTGTGAGTACGCGTTTATTGACATGGATTTAAATAGGGTTCAAATTAAATGTGCGGTTGGGAATGTTAGAAGCAAGCGAATACCTATCAGACTGGGTTTCAAGTTGGAAGGAGTAGAAAGGGATGGTGAATTGCTTTCTAACGGTAAATTCACCGATATTGAGATTTACAGCAAATTAAGGAATGAATAACATGAACTATTTATGTAGAAAAATAGATGAAAGTGAGTTTATTTCACAAGCTTAAATAACTCATTACTAAAACTTTCTCCTGCATTAATTCCATGTATTGATACATTGGTAAGAACCACCACTGCTTTTTTATTTGCTACGTTTACAGTTATTGATGAGCTGTAACCACCTGTTTGACCGTTATGCCAATATATGCTTTCACCTTCCTTACTATTCATGATATGCCACCCCAGTCCAATTTGCATATTTTCATTAACCCTAAAAGTGGGCTTTCTTGCTAGTGATAACACTGAATCGTTAGAGTTAAACTGTGCAATGGCAAATTTTGCCAAATCTTTTGAAGTTGATAGCACTCCACCTGCTCCTGCAAATACATCAAAATCCCAGTTGGGAACTATTTCTCCATCGGCATTTAAACCAGAAACTAAATTACTGTCAGATTCATGAATACCTGTATAAGTATTGGTCATATTATATTTGTCTAGAACTATCGTTTGAAGGAGCTTTTCATAACTGCTATCTTGAGATTTCCCTAAGGTATATCCTAATAATCCGAATCCTAAGTTTGAATACAGATATTCCTTTGTGGGCTGATTCTGAAGCGTTAGAAGATTCTCAAGATAGTAAAAAAGTTCTTTTTCTTTGTATTCTTTATATGGGTTTGACTCCTTTGAGAGATCTAAATTTTGTGGTAACCGGGGTAGACCTGAGGTGTGATTTACCAAATCAATATATCTAATTTTTCGACTATCCTTAAAGGGGAAAGGGAAATGTTGGTTTATATTATCATTAAGACCAATTTTACCTTCATCTACCAATGAAGCCAAAATTACCGAAGTAAATACTTTAGCTATTGAACCGATTTCGAAAATTTCATCTTGATTGTCAGTAGATCTAATGCTATCTAATTCTTTTATAAAACCATAGTAGTTAACTGTTTCGCTATCAACAATAGCAATTGAAACCTGAGTGTTAACAGGGAAATTAGAGAGTGTAGATTTTACAATTTCATCTATTTCAGAAGAAGTTTGACTAAAAGAGTGGCTAGGCAAAACTGAAATAAACAGGAATATAGCTAAAATACTGTATTTCATATTCTGACTCTCCTACTACCCTCTTCTTGCATGTTATTATTGGCAGTAGCCTTAGTAACCAGCAGCAACCTTGTACCAAGCTGTGTATCAGAACGGTTGTCAAAAAGTTCATCGGCTTGATTGAAATACAAGAGAATGCTTTTATTTTCTAGTGCGTCAAATATTCTATTCACATTTTTCTCTGTTTCTCCAATATACTTTGAAAATAACACTGTAAGGTCAATACAGAAAACACCATTACTGTCAATGCTCCCCGATAAAGACTCAATCATTCTATTCAGCACTTTAGAGTCATTGTTATATACTTTTATCTGTGCCTGTGTATAATCACGTAGATAGAGTTTTTCCCATTTATTCATGGAAACCAAACAATATACCGGAATGTTATTAAAATTTTTCATATAACACCTTTTTACATATTCAATATCCAATATTGGGGCACATCTAACTCATCACTATTCGTGTAACAAAGTTATAAAATTATTCCAAATTCTAAAATGCAAGCCAATCGACTTGTCAAAACAATCACACCTATATTATAATAAAATTTGGACACAAACAATTCTTGAACTAAATTTGCCTGTTAATAATATCTCATAAAATATTATGTCAATAAAAACACACAATCTATTGCTCTTAATCACTTTGATATGTATTACCGGATGTAATGGTGATATTTTTGTCGATGACTTTCTTTCTGGAGGACACGAAGAAGTTATACTCTCAGAAACTGATAATTATAAAGAATTTAATTTTAAATCAGATAATTGGAGTCTGACCAACATTGTTTGTGAAATGGATGATTATTTTACAGTCAATGCATACACCCTTGATGGCGAACTCAAGCACCTTCCTTTCGATAAAAAAGAATTTGGCA
>CAZYGE010000004.1:0-6446 GCA_964647535.1 uncultured Proteiniphilum sp. | reverse complement strand
ATAACAATACCCGGCAGAAGATAAATTCTACACTTTCAGGACATCTGAAGTACGGTCTCAAGTTTTCTCCTAATACCAATTTGGGCATGATATATCCTCATGCAATACAGGGTATTGGAATTGGTTACAATACATTCTTCAACTCTTCAGAACTGGGGAATCCACTCGATATTTACATTTTCCAAACATCAAGGATAGCAAGCATTACTCAAAACTTATCATTCGACTATGAATGGGATTTCGGAACCTCAATTGGATGGAAGAAGTATGATGAAGAGAAAAATCCACTAAATATGGTCGTCGGGTCAAATGCCAATGCTTATATCAATCTTGGCTTTCTGCTTAACTGGCGTATTTCATCAAACACAAATCTTCGTGGCGGTGTGAGTGTAAAACATTATTCCAATGGAAATACAAGCTATCCCAACTCGGGTGTTAATGCAATCGGAGCCTCCGTAGGTCTAACGCATTTTTTAGGAAACAACGAAATAAGCACACAACTTTACCCTACAACACGAAACCATTTATTTAATTCCTACATTAACTACGACCTTATAGTATATGGGTCTACAAGAAAAAAAGGTATATTCCCAGAAAACTCTAATCCTATGCTAGTTCCCGGCTCCTTTGCTGTTGCCGGCCTCAACTTCAACCCATTATATAATTTCAGTAAGTATTTTCGTGCCGGTGTTTCTCTCGATTTACAATATGATGAAAGTGCCAATATTGGCAAGCATATCGCCAACCAATATTTACCTGCACCTGAAAACCTGAAATTCTATAGACCTTCCTTCAGAGAGCAGTTTTCTGCAGGCCTTTCATTGCGTGCAGAGATTGTCATGCCTATATTCTCAATCAATCTGGGAGTAGGAAAGAACTTTTTATGCAAAGGAGAAGACACAAACTCATTTTATCAAACCTTTGTGTTAAAAACCAATATTACTGATAACATATTCCTGCATACCGGCTACCAACTTTACCGCTTTAAAGACCCAAACAATCTGATGTTGGGTCTTGGCTTTAGATTTAATGCAAAATAAAGCAAATCACACAAACCTCTTATCAATAAACTTAGAGTTCAATAATCGTGCAACGGCCATATAATTAGTTTTAAATACAATTTCATCACCCACATGATATTTCTTTTTGCCCTCTTCGGTTTTGTTTGATCCTATATCCACAACCATCATATCAGAAGTAATACCCACGAATCTTACGTCTTTATCCACTACTTCAAGATCTCCATCATCTACATCCAGCATACCAAAATCAAGGATAGCTTTCACGGTAGTACCGTTAGGTTTTGATTTACTAAAATCGGCAGTATGACCTATATTAGCTTCGCTGAGCACCCCCTCGGGTACAATCTTCTTTTTCTCTAACTCAATAATATTTGCTCTAAACTCAAAAGTATCGGTATGTAGATTCAAAAACTGTTCATTCTTTAAAGGGCTAACACCAAAAAAAGCAGCCTCACCAATTCTGAAATGATTGATATTGGTTGGCACAGTACCCTCATTAATTAGTGGAAGAGTAATGGATGATCCACCTGAAATAAACTTCAAATCTTTTTTAAAACGTGCAGATATCAACTCCTTATATATCGAAAGCTGAAGAAGTTTGTCATAATTGGGCTCAATACCATACATACAACCGAGATTGGATCCTAATCCAATTACTTCAATATTTGGCATTTCGAATACCTTTTCGTAAAAAGACATAAGGTTTTCTCTATTTACCCCCTCACGCAATTCACCCAGCTCTATCATTATGATAACCTGATGAACTTTGTCCTGTTTACCGGCAGCCTTATTTAATGCTTTGATTGTACTAAATGATGAGTTAAGAGATATATCAGCATATTTAACAATCTCATCGGCATAAACCTTTGCAGGTGGTTTTATATATATTGTTCTCATTTTACTGTTAACCGCTTTTAGATTTCGTAAGCTGGTTAATCTTGAATCACCAACAGAGTTGATTTTCTCAATCACATCATCTTTAAGAATATGCTTTAGGAATTCTTTATCGCCCGAGAACACCTTGGTTACAAGGCTCCATTGGATATTATGTTTTTCAAAAAAATCGCTTAAACTCTTTATATTATCTTTTATCTTTTCCGTCTGTATTACCAATTCGGCCATAATTATTTTTTTAACCTCATTTCGAGATAGGGATTAGTAAATCCCAATTTCTCGTACAACTTTATAGCTGGATTATCTGCATCAACATGTAAAGCAATATCCCCATCGGTTTCCTTAATTGTGCGTTGTATAAGCTCTTTTCCAATTCCTTTTCCGCGGTGATTTTTATCGGTTGCTATGTAGACCAGAATATTCTCCGGAATATAACCATCCATACCTGTTCTATTTATAACCACAGCAGCTCTAATCTTATCATCCTCTTTCATAACCATAGTAAATCCACCAAAAGAAGTAAACTCCTTTGTAGAATAGTCTATAGCTCTTTCAATCTGATTTTTAGGGTCTCCATATTGTTGAAGGTTATCAAATAGGAAATCGATAACTTCGTCTTTTTCTTTTCGTGTAGGCCTTTTGTCGGCACTAAATAATTCTGTTTGTATCATAACTAATCTGCTAAAGTAGACAAATCATATCGGAAAACGTTTAAAATCACAAGGAAATTTATCGTTAAACACGTTATCCGCTCACTTTCACTCACTTGCAATGCATCGAAATTAATTATGTCGTGATAGGTGATATAAATTAGACTTATTTCAGTTACACCAATGTATACTTACAGATATAGTAATAAAACACATTTAAATGTATATATTTGCCATTCATTTCACATAACGTACCTAATCAGACCAAGATAAGTATAGATATAATGTTTAAAATCAATTTTCATGAAAACAAAGTATGCAACTCTTTTAAGCTTTTTACTTGTAGTAAATATTTTCAATATACTGTCGTCAAAGAAAGAATATGATGTAGTTATATATGGAGGCACTTCAGCCGGCATATCATCTGCTATACAATGTTCGCGAATGAACAAAACTGTACTACTCATAGAACCTACAAATAGAATTGGTGGGCTCACAACGGGCGGATTGGGTGCCACTGATATTGGCAGTAAAAATTCTATAGGGGGTATATCACGAGAGTTTTATCAAAATATAAAAAAGTACTACAATCAAAATGATAACTGGATATTTCAAAATAAAGAAGACTACTCACAGTCAAGAAATTCTCCGGAGGATATCGACGTAATGTGGACATTTGAGCCCTCAGTAGCATTAAACGTATATAAAGAAATGATGGCAAATGAGAAAATCGACTTAGTTTATAAACAACGTTTACTGAGAGAAGGCGGTGTGAAAAAAGAGGGAACCCACATCAAAGAAATCGAAATGGAGTCAGGTGAAAAATACAGTGCTAAAGTATTTATTGATGCAACTTACGAGGGAGACCTTATGGCAGCTGCAGGAGTAAGCTACACGGTTGGTCGCGAATCAAACAGTAAGTATGGCGAAACACTCAATGGTGTTCAATTAGACAGAATAAATACAACAATAAGTAAAAAGGTATCTCATAATGCACTTCATCATAATTTTATAGATAGAGTTGATCCATACATAGTTAAAGGAGATCCGGAAAGTGGACTGTTACCATACATCTCTCAAGACCCACCGGGAGTTAATGGTGAAGGTGATGATAAAATCCAAGCATACTGTTTCAGAATGACTCTTACCGATCATCCCGATAATAGAAACCCATTTAAGAAACCAAACAACTACAATGAGCTCAACTACGAACTGCTTTTCAGAAATTACGAAGCAGCTGTTGGACCCATCGAAGAGATGTATTACTATGGCGACCCTCTTGTACCCTGGATTAACACACCCATGCCAAACAGAAAAACAGACACTAACAATCAGAAGGGATTTTCAACTGACTTTATTGGTCAAAACTATGAATATCCGGAAGCAGGTTATGAAACGAGAGAAAAGATCATAGAAGAACATCTTAACTTTCAGAAAGGCTTAATGTGGACATTAGCCAATCATCCTCGTATCCCTCAAAAAGTTAGAGATGTTGTATCTCAATGGGGCACATGCAAAGATGAGTTCACTGAGAATGAAGATAACTGGACCCATCAACTATATATTCGTGAAGCAAGAAGAATGGTAAGCGACTATGTAATGACACAAAAAAACTGTGAAGGAATTGATGTTGCCAAAGACCCAATTGCTATGGCCGGATATGGAATGGATTCACATCACGTACAAAGATATGTAGATGTTAATGGATATGTGCAAAATGAAGGAAACGTAGAAGCCAGAGGCTTTCCTGCCTATCCGGTAAGCTACCGTTCCATAATACCTCGTAAGAGTGAAAGCACAAACCTACTGGTACCTGTTTGCATTAGCGCATCTCATATAGCGTTTGGTTCACTAAGAATGGAACCGGTATTTATGATACTTGGTCAATCAGCAGCAATTGCCGCAACACAAAGCATTGATGAAAATTGCGCAATCCAAGACATTGATCGTGAAAAACTAAGAGAAAACCTATTGTTATACAACCAAATAATTGAATAACTTATCGATTTTTGCAAATAACTGTTTTTCAAATTAAACATGACACAGTTTAATTTACATTACTTATAATAGTGTGCTAACTATATAAGAACGCCTGACTCATAAAATCTTGTTCCACCTTTGGTATTTTATACTTAGTGGCAAATATTCTCCAGTCACTCACAACTTTTTTTATATTGTTGATAATCTTTTCTGCTTCATTACCTGATAATCTAAAAAAAGGAGCAACACTTAATGCAAGTGAGAAATCCTGAGAATTATCATTCTCAGATATATTCAGCTTTAATCCACCTCTATAATGGTTCGGATTTATATCATAAACAGGAGACAAAATCCAGCCATCTTTAGTTAGGATAAAGCCATGATTCCTAAGATGGTCATCTGTATTACTAATTGCAATTGATAATACAATTCTCTTGAACAACTCCCTCAAATCAGCATCTACATTAGCACCATTAAGTATTATAAACTCAGCGATTTCAAGATAACTTACACCATCAGCAGCACTTGCTCCATCGGTATAACCAAGCATAGTCATGGCTGAAGAGAAATGAAGTCTTTCGTTATTTATCCTATCAAATCTTTTAGTCAGATAAGTGTGATGTTTATTATTGAACCTTTTTACCTTAGATACAGCTGTATTAATACCACACTTATGCGCCAGATCATTAGCCACCATTTCCCAAGCACCCGTATCAACAAAATCATCTTTACTGGGAAATTTTGCTATCCATAATTCACCATTCACATCCTGCACACTTGCTTTAGGTCTGGCGCCACCTAAAGATGAACCTGGAGCCATCAGCAGGTTAATCCATTTTAGTAAGTCAGGATTATCCTGTTCTATATTCTTCTCCAATTCAAGACTTGCATGCTCCAGCTCCCTAATAGAAGCCCATGGTGGTGCTGCATAATCCTTATTATTATCTAAAAACTCCCCATCAGGATCCAGCTTGAACCTCAAAGCACCCATTCGGTGTAAATCATAAACCCCTAATAGAAAATCTGATTCAAAAAGATTCTTGGGCTTCCTGTTCTCTGTTCTCGCTAATATCGACTCTCTTCTTCTCATTAAAACCCTACCCCATCTGTCTGGAGAAGAATCTAAAAACAACCCGAAATTAGATTTATCTTCTCTCATATATTGAGGACCTGAATATAATCCCAAATCCGGATCCAAAATACTTCTTTGCGCTGTATCCAGCCACAAATCAGAATATTCAAAAGAAAAAACCTCTTTACCTCTTATGACATCAGTATACAAAACACCCAAAAGAATAGGCTTACCCAATTCTACCCAATCGGCATATACAAATATTTCTTTATGATCCATGCCTTTTATCTCTTTGGTGCTCTCTTACCTGTTTTCAAACCAATATCCTGTAGTTTTCTACCCAACACATCGTCTTTGGCAAGTAACAGTAAATCTTTTTCTAATCCCAAAACAAACAGAACCTGGGCATACATACCCAATGATGTGCCCGGAGTTCCTTTTTCTATCTGCCACAGAGTAGAACGAGAAATACCTGCACGTTCTGCAACCTGCTCAGCTGTAAGCTCTCTTCTCAAGCGTGCAAGTTTAATATTATCACCCATCTCTTCAAGTATTGATGATAATCTTGGTAATAAAGTCACTTTCTCTCTTTTCATAATGTTTAATATTGCAGACAAATATAATACTTATGTTTGTATTATCAAACATTATATTAATATGATTTAAAGGTCAACAATCTGATAAATTAATAATTACGTGATCCTTATACTTATGAATCTCATCAATAAAAAGATACTTCCATACGAATTTAGATATTTGTTTTTTGCTAATATTGGAGTTACTAACTTTGTTGGGACAAAAAATTAAGCATAAAAAGCTTACATTTGT
>CAZYGE010000003.1:0-77875 GCA_964647535.1 uncultured Proteiniphilum sp. | reverse complement strand
ATATAGTTGGGGGTGATAATGTTATGGGGAGGCTCAAAGAGGGTGGACATGAGGATAAAGCTGAAGATAATATAATTGGTAGTTTAAATGTTGATTTCAGAATTCTAGATGGGCTTACTGCTAAGGGTCTTGTGGGTATTGATCTAACTCAGCATCACAGATTTAGAAGAGATATTCAGGTGCCTCTATATACAGATTCAAACCTTGAAACACCCGTTGCTAATATAAATCCGAACAGACTAACAGAAGATTATAACAACAAGCGCTATAATTTAAGCACTCAATTTCTTCTGGATTATGAGAAACAATTAAACGACAAGCATCATATATCTGGATTACTGGGTTTGTCAAACGAATCTTATACATTTAAAGGTAGCAGGATTGCATGGAGATTCACAGATCCTGATCTGGGACTCCCGGGTACGGACGATGCAGAACAAGATGTTAACAACAAAACATCAAATGATGATACTGACCAAACAAGTATCACATCTATATTTGGTAGAATTGGTTACAACTATTTTGATAAATATTATGGTGATCTTTCATTCAGATATGATGGTTCCTCAAAGTTTGCTAAAGAAAATAGATGGGGATTTTTCCCCTCATTTTCAGCAGCATGGAGAGCATCAGAAGAATATTTTTTGGAGAACTATCGTGATGAGATTGGAGAGCTGAAACTTAGAGTTTCATATGGAGTTCTGGGAAATCAAAACGTTGCCAACTATTCCTATCAGACAGTTTATCAAATGTATACTAATACGTACGTGTTTAATAATATAGCAGTTCCAGGAACGGGGTTTACTTACGGTAATCCTGATTTGACATGGGAAAAATCAGGAAATTTCAACATAGGAATTGATGCAGGATTCATGAATAACGACCTTTATGTATCACTTGATTACTTTAATAAAAGAACATGGGATATTCTCCTGGCTCCAGAAGTAGCTTCTGTTTTTGGTAGCTCTGCTGCTAGAGAGAATGCCGGAGAAATGAGGAACAGGGGTTGGGAGGCTACAATAAACTATAGATTGCGAACAGGTGAATTTGCTCACAACTTCAACTTAAATTTTTCTGATTCACAAAACGAGGTTACAGATTTTGGAGGTGAAGAAAAAATAGATCAAAGCGATCAGATGTATAAAATAATTAGAGAAGGAGTTGCTCTTGGATCCTATTTTGGATTCAAAACTGACGGATATTTCCAAAGTGTTGAGGAAATTGCAAATAGTGCTCTTCCAATTGGAACAACTCTTCAGCCTGGTGATGTGAAATATGTTGATCAAAACGGCGACGGGGTGATCGATGAAAAAGACCGTGTAGTGATGGGTAATGCATTTCCTCGTTATACTTTTGGTATCACTTACGACTTGCAGTATAAGGATTTTGACTTCAGTCTATTCCTGCAAGGAGTAGGAAAAAGAGATATGTATTTACGTGGTGAATTAATTGAGCCGTTTCACGCTAATTATTCATACGCTATATATAAACATCAACTTGACTTTTGGACTCCAACAAATCCAAATGCAAGATGGCCAAGACTTATTGCACCCGGCTCTCAGTCGCAACAAAATAACTGGGGAAGACGCGGAACAGATATTTATATGCTGGACGGGGCTTATTTAAGAGTAAAGAATGTTCAATTGGGTTATACATTACCTAAAACTATTACTAATAGGTTTGGAGTAGAGAAACTCAGACTGAGTGTGTCCGCGCAAAACCCTATTACTCTCACAAAAAACACTTTTATTGATCCCGAGACTTCGGAGTTTGGCGCCAATATGGGAGGAATCGGAGGCGTTAATGCAAACAGCGGACGAAACTACCCTACTCTGGTTTATTATGGATTTGGAATAGATATTGAATTTTAATACATCACATAATGAAAACAATAATTACAAAATATACAACTTTCATTTTACTTTTCATTGCAGTGTTCACTTCCTGCAACGATCTAGATTTGGCACCGACTAATAGGTTCACGGATGCTAACTACTGGACTTCTACAGAGAAGGCATCTGCAGTTTTAAGTATGGCCTATAACCAGATGTTTAATGCCAATTACTTCTTTGCAAATGAACGGTTGTCAGATAATTTATTCGAAGGTCGAGGTAACACTAATGAAAAATTAATTACTTCCGGACAGGCAGATGCGGCATTGGGAAGGTTTGCAAACGAATGGGCTGACTCTTATGCAGGTATAAAAACAACTCATATATTGCTAAACAATATAGATTTGGTTCCTAATATGGACGAAAGCTTGAAAGAAAGAATGAAAGCAGAAGCACGCTTTATTAGAGCTTCACTTTTCTTTAGACTAACAAATCATTACGGAGACGTACCTTTATTCGATTATGACATCTCACGACAGGAAGCAAATAGCATCGAGAGATCTCCAAAATCTGAAGTAATTACATTTGTAAGGAATGAGCTAAATAGTATCCTTAATACACTTCCACAAAAAGGGGAGTATTCTGAAAGAGATAAAGGAAGAATAACGCAAGGAGCGGTTATGATGCTGCTCGCTAGAACTTATCTTTACGAAAACAGCTGGTCTGAAGTTGCTTCAATAACTCAAAGAATTATGAATGGAGAGTTTGGTGATTACGAACTGTTCCCAGATTATGAAGGCCTTTTCCTTCCTCAAAATGAGTTGAATGATGAGGTCATACTTGATATTGGTTATGCCCTAACACTCAGAACTTGGATGGAAATGTACGATGGCATTCCAATATCAGTTGGGGGACGTATTAATGCTTTCGCGCCTACACAGGAGCTTGTAGATGATTATATTATGAGAAATGGCCGTACTATTGATGAAGCCGGATCGGGTTACAATGAGAATAACCCCTATATAAACAGAGATCCACGGTTCCGCGCTACAATAGTTTATCATGGATACCAATGGGAGAATGGAGACGGAAATATTTCGACTATTTATATTAGGCCGGGATCATCGGCAGATGCAGGAGCTACTAATCTGGATGAATATTCAGGTCCGGGACAGAATTCGACTTCAACCGGTTATTATATCAGAAAATACTATGACCCTGAAGCTCCTGAAAGTATGGATGCAGGTTTGAATTTAATATTAATGCGTTATGCAGATGTGCTGTTAATGCATGCTGAAGCAAAAAATGAGATGGGTGAGATGGATGCTTCTGTATGGAATCAAACCATCCGCCCAATTCGCGAAAGAGCAGGCTTTACTGATACAGGCGCTTTGAACTATCCGAACGATGGTGATATGAGAGAGATTATTCGACGTGAACGCCGCACAGAGCTTGCTATAGAAGGTTTGAGACTTTTTGATATCAGAAGATGGGGTACTATCGAAACGGTAATGAATACAACTCCTCGCGGAGCCAAATTTGCTGCTAATAATACCCAGTACATTGAGCTGGAAGAGAGAAAATTTAATCCCGAACGTGATTATTTATTTGCGATTCCTCAATCTCAAAGAGATATTAATGAAAATCTTACCCAAAATCCGGGTTATTGATAGTATAATTTTAAACTAAATGTAAGATGAAAAATATAATTCTAAAATTATTTACGCTATCACTTTTTGCTACCTTAATTATAGGATGCAATAGCGACGGTTTGATCAGAGATTTGGGGGTAACACCTGTTCAAAAACTCTATGAGCCGGCAGATGGTAGAGTGATTGAATTAAACGCCAATGGTTCACTAAGCTTTGAGTGGGCACCTGCACTTGTAGAAGATAGCAGTAAACCTCTTTACGAAGTGGTTTTTGACAGAGAAAATGGTGACTTTTCTTCACCTATTGCTACTATTGCATCCGATAATACCGGTGCGGAAAACATAGCAACTATTACTCATAAACAAATTAACCGAGTTGCCGCTGATGCCGGAATCGAATCGGCAGAACAGGGTACATTAAAGTGGACAGTTTACGCTTCTAAGGGTTATATGCCTATAAAAGCATTGGAAGAAAGAACTCTTACACTAACCCGACTTGCAGGTTTTGCCGACATACCCGATCAGGTATATATTACCGGCGAAGCTACAGAAGGGGGATCCAATCTTTCTAATGCATTAATCTTAAGAAAACTTGCAGAAGGAGAGTTTGAAATTTACACTAAACTTACAGCAGGAGATTCATTCCACTTTACAAATAATACCTCTGAAGGTGGTGCAATTTATTCCATTGAAGGAGGATTACTTGAAGAAGAAGGAACTTCTACTGTAGGTACAGAAGGCGCTTATAGGATTGTATTAGATTTTAATACAGGATCTGCAAGCATCAACCTTATAGAAAGCATTGGATTTTTCTTCTCGCCTTCTAACTCTGTGCTATTTGATTTACCATATGTGGGAAACGGAGTTTTCCGTGCTGAAGGAGAAACGGTTACATTTAAGCAGGAGAGTTGGGGTAGAGACGAACGCTACAAATTTAGGATGTTTATGCGTGAAGATGTAGATGGAGGCGATCTTATTGAAATGGATTGGGGAACTGGTCCTGATAATATGACTGATTCACGTCCCAATCCAGATAGCCCTGATTCATATTACCATATCACTCTTGTAAATCCTACACAGTGGGATAATAAGTGGAAACTAATGGCAGATTATGATGATGTACCTGCAGACTATACTATATATCTACAAACAGACATTCCACATTATACTCATTCAGTTGAACGAGCTTCAGGACAAGGAGGTGATGAAGACGAAGAAGATGATGATATAATTAGGATACTTGCTATTGGAAATAGTTTTTCAGAAGATGCTATTGAACAGTATTTATATGAACTTGGCGAAGCAGCTGGTCATGAAATGATTATAGCAAACTTGTATATAGGTGGAAGTTCGCTAGAACAACATGCTACCAATGCACAGAATAATGCTTCGGCTTATTCATACAGGAAAATAGTAAATGGACAAAAAGATTCCGAAGGTAATTATACCATTGAAAGAGCCGTAAGAAATGAAAGCTGGGATTACATAAGCTTTCAACAGGTTAGTCAACTATCGGGAATAGTAGATAGCTATTTCCCGCATCTAACCACCCTAATTGATTATGTAAAGCCGTTTACCACTAATCCTGATGTGAAATTAATTCTTCATCAGACATGGGCATATTCAGCTAATTCAAATCACTCGGGCTTTCCTACATATGATAACGACCAATTGAAAATGTACAATGCGATTGTTCAAGCTACCAACGAAGCTGCCGACAGAGCTAATATTGACATTATTATTCCTGCCGGAACCGCTATCCAGAATGGAAGAACAAGTATTGTAGGTGACACCTTTGACAGGGATGGGTATCATCTTGAAACTACTTATGGAAGGTTCACTGCAGCTGCAACATGGTATGGAATAATTACTGGTGATGATGTTCTACAAAACAGTTATGTGCCACCATCTATCACTCCCACCAGAGCTGAAATTGCAAAAAACGCCGCAAGTTTGGCAGTAGGAAAGCCAAATTCTGTTAGTTCTATGGCCGATGATTGGGGTGTAAATTTAGCGGTTGATTTCACCAACCCTATTTATATTAGTTTTGGATCAGGATCGGGTGCCAGTGACGTCGTATGGAATACGATGACGTCTTTCGAAACAAATTCAACACTTAACTATTTAGCAGATAAGAATGATAGTTACACCAGCGTTTCTATAGAAATTACAGACAGATTTGGCGGAGTTAATGGAAACGGTCCAACAACAACACAGACAGCGCTAAATATGCCTGGTTGGGTTTCAGGAAGTTCATTCTGGGGAAACGGACAAGGTAATTTTAGTGGTCAATCGGAGCCAACAGGAGAGTTTTTGATTTCTGGTTTAGATAAGGATGAAGAATATGAATTTAGTATATTTTCATCACGCGGAAGTGTACCCGACATCCGAGATACCAGATATACTATTACCGGATCAACAACGGTAACAGGAGATATAAATAGCTCAGGTAATAATGATAAACTTGTAACATTTATCATCTCACCTGACACAAATGGAGAAGTAAAACTTAAGGCTGAACCCGGACCTCTAAATAATAATGGAGATAGGTTTTTCTATATCAATGCTCTCGGGATTACACCTAAGTAAAGTATGACAACGATACAAAAACAAATTCATATGAAAATAATTAATTTAACAATAAAAATATTGGTTTTAACATCCTTGATTTCTTTGTCTGCTGCATGCAGCGACAATATGGGAGCATTGGATACTCGGCTAGCCGAAGTAACTAATCTTGTTGAACCAATGAACGAAAAAGACCTTGTTTTAGAACCATCTATAACTGCTGCACTTTATTTCGAATGGGATTATGTTAATCCTGATGATTCTGGTGTGGCGGCTTATAGAGTTGCATTTGATAAATCTGATGGTGATTTTTCTAATCCCATTTATGTAGTCAATGCAGGGAATAACGGATTTGCCAATAATGTTTCTATTTCTCATAAAAAAATGAATAGTATTGCAGATAAAGCAGGTATACTCCCTTCATCTACGGGCACAGTAAAATGGACGGTATTCTCTTCTAAAGGGATGCATACAAAAAAATCCTCTCAAGAGAACAATCTAACTATTACCAGACTGGGTGGCTTTGATGAACTTCCGATTGATCTTTTCATTACAGGTGAAGCCACTGAAGGTGGTTCTAACATTTCGAATGCAATAAAAATGAAAAAACTTTCAGAAGGTGTATTTGAGATTTACACTCATTTAACGCAAGGTCAGCCATATCAGTTTGCAAGTAATAGAACTGGTAGTGGAACGACCTATTCTCTTTCAGGTGACAATATTATTCCAGGTGGAACCAGTGAAGTTGATGAATCTGGTGTTTATAAATTTTATCTTGATTTGGAAGTAGGATCATTTTCTATGAAACATGTGATTAATGTGAGTTTATTCCTAAATTGGGCGCAAAAATACATTGAATTACCATATTTAGGATTAGGTGTCTGGGGTATTACTAATTACGAAATTACAGGTCTTTCAGGAAATAATGATACTGATGATCGTTACAAATTCCGAATGGCAAGCTCAGAAGGTGAAACCGAGTGGAGAGCGCCAGATAACGATAGCAAGCCAACCGGCAATCCTGAATATTATTATATGGTGGAGAGAACTAATGTTACGCAGTGGACTAACGGTCAGGTCTGGAAATCACCAATAAATGGGTGGAGTGGAAAGAAATATGATGTCACTTTCTCTCTTAATCCCGACGGACCTTACACTCATAACTTAGTTATTAAGTAACAAAAAAATCTAATTAATCTAACTCAGGGAAATCTTAATATTAGATTTCCCTGTAATTAAATTATAATTAAGGTTGTATTTAGATTTTAATCTAATACTGAATTTATATCTTAGTTTAAGATTGTAAAATTATTTCAGACAAAATTCACATTTTGGTTTAAGACATTTTAGATAGAGATTGAACTGGCCTTTTACTAAATCAAAACAATTATGAAGAAAAAACAACTGTATTTATTTTATCTAATAGTTACACTCATCACGTGGAGTTGTGCTGACGATTTACCGGATAACGGAGATGTTAATGATGACGGCAATGATATTGAGTTTAACTGGAATGATGCTGCAAATCTAAGCAGCAGCACATTAACTTCTTCATTCTGGAACAGTGGAGGACAATACTTCAACACAGATAATGCTGGTAACACAACCTTTCAATATTGGCCTAACGCACATGCTCTAGATGTAGTGATTGATGGTTATGAACGAACAGGAAACCAAACCTATAAAACATATATTGAAAATTGGTTTGTGGGTGTTAAAGCAAGAAATGGCAACACGTGGAATAATGAATTTTATGACGATATGGAGTGGATTGCACTGGCTCTGCTACGTGCATATAAAGCCACTAATGACACAAAATATAAAGATGCAACACTTGAACTTTGGGGCTACATAAAAAACGGTTGGAATGATAATGCTGGTGGAGGAATAGCATGGCGTAAAAGTCAAGAATGGAGCAAAAACGCTTGTTCAAACGGTCCTGCTGCAATTCTTGCTGCTAGACTGTATCAAGAATTTAATAATGAAGAGGACAAACAATGGGCTTTAGACATTTACAACTGGTTAAAATCCACATTGGTAAATCTTAATACAGGAGCAGTATGGGATAACATCGATTCAAGAGATGGTATAATAAAGAAAGACTGGATTTTCACCTACAATCAAGGTACTTACATTGGTGCTGCAGTAGAACTCTATAAAATATTCAATGAGAGAAGCTACTTGAATGATGCAAAGCTAGCGGCTGACTATACTATGAGCAGTTTAGTAAATAATGCAGTATTAAAAAGTGAAGGTACAGGTGATGGTGGATTATTCAAGGGGATATTTGTAAGATACTTCACTCAACTAGTTATTCAAGACAGATTGAATGAATCGGACAAACGCCGATATCTTCAATTTATTAAGTTCAATGCTGAAACTTTATGGAACGAAGGTACTAACAAACAAGCAACACTTTTTAGTCCGGATTGGCAACAAAGACCGGGATCTACTACCGGTTTAACCGAACAGTTGAGTGGAAGCATGCTAATTGAATCAATTGCTTTTTTACAGAACGAAGATTTGATAGAATAATCTTTGTGATAAAACACATACAAAAATTATGAAATTATTTTCACCAATAATTATTATTGCAATATTTATATGTGCATGTGCAGCTTCTGATGAAAAACCCCTTACAGACTATGTAAATCCTTTTTTGGGTACGGCAACCCTTTGGGAGCCCGAAGATTTGGGTTATGTTAGAACCTGGGATGAACGCACCTGGGGTGCTGAAGTTTTCCCCGGATCGTCTTTACCCTTTGCCATGGTACAACTCAGTCCGGTTACACAATACAGAAGCGGTGCAGGGTACCAATATGAAGATACAGTAATATATGGATTTGCTCACACCAATAAAGGGCATTGGAATTTGCTTCATGTCCCTCTGTTACCTATAACCGGTGAAGTAAGCCCCAGCGATTTTGTTTCAAGCTACAGCCATGAGAATGAATCTGCCCATCCTGGTTATTACCAGGTTTATTTAGAAAGATACGGAATTAATGTTGAGGTTACATCAACATTAAGGGGAGGTTTTCACAAATATCAATTTCCTAAGGGAGAACAGAAGAAGCTTTTAGCAGATATGACACGTACAAATAACAGAGTGCGTAGTTGGAGCATTGATAAGGAGGGAAACAACTGCTTCTCAGGATTTCAGGACACAGGAGATAAAGTTCATTTTTACGCAGTTTCCAATTATCCGGTTAATACTATTGAGCAAATTAAAGATAATAATCACGAAGTTTCAGTTGTTATTTTTGGAGATATTGATAATAATGATCCATTAGAATTGAAAATCGGTTTTTCGTTTGTGAGCATTGAGAATGCAAAAATGAACCTTGAAGAAGAGCTACATAACAAGAGTTTCGAAACTGTGAAAGAAGAAGCAAATGAAACTTGGGAAAACCTCTTATCTCATATCAAAGTAAGTGGTGGAACCGAAAGAGAAAAAGGAATCTTTTATTCTACACTATATCGTTCGTTTTTGTGGCCCGCATTAAGGAGTGATGTTAATGGAGATTTCAGGGATGAAAATGGTGATTTAGCAAACGAAGGTTTCAGATACTATACCAATCCATCATTCTGGGATGACTACAGAAATAAACTGGTTCTAATGGCAATGATTTCACCCGATGTAACAACTGATGTCATGAAATCTATTATTGATAAAGGTGAAAAAAGAGGTGGATATATGCCAACCTTTTTTCATGGTGATCATGCATCGGTATTTGTAGCCGGCAGTTGGCTACGTGGAGTACGAGACTTTGATCTTGAAAGAGCATACAAACTACTCTTGCAAAATGCAATGGTGCCAGGAAGAGGTGGCAGACCCTATTTGGATGAATATCTTGAAAAAGGATGGATTGCCGAAAAAGATACTACTGATGTTCCTTTTTGGGATGAATATAAGGCCTCTGTCACAAAAACAGTTGAGTACGCATATGATGATTATGCTACAGCTTTGATTGCAAAGGAATTAGGAGACGAGAGGAACTACTCTACCCTTATAGAAAGATCAAATAATTATAAGAACCTATTTGATCCTTCAACCGGCTTCTGGCGTGGTAAAATTGAAGATGGAAGCTGGATAGAAGATTTTGACCCCTATTACCCCTATTTTGCCTATATGTATAGAGAAGCAAATGCATGGCAATCACTATTTTTTGCACCACATGATATAGAGGGAATGATTAATCTCTATCCTAGTTATGATGCAGTTGAACAGAAGTTAGACTCTCTCTTTACAGAGCCATGGCGAGGTTATGAAGTTCATAATTTAACCGGATTTATCGGCAATTATGTTCACGGCAATCAGCCCGGACACTCAATACCTTACACATACTATTTTATCGATAGGCAAGAAAAGGCTCAATGTGTTCTTGATAGCATAATGGATAGATTTTATGATATGGGAGCAGAAGGCCTTGCATATGCAGGAATGGATGACGCCGGAGAAATGTCATCTTGGTATGTATTTAATGCAATTGGACTGTATACATATTCACCTGCAGACCCCGAATATATAGTATCTGTTCCGATATTTGATGAAATTGTGTTCACACTTGGCAGCGGTATTCAGTTTACAATAAGAAAAGAGGGAAACAGTAAAAAGATTAAGGAGATTGCATATAACGATGAGATTCTTAATCGTTGGTTTATAAAACACGACCAATTATTGGAGGGCAAAGAGTTAATTATAAAAACGGTTGAATAGGGTTACTATTATTTTACTTTTTGCAAAGTGACAAGTATTCATTAAATTTGCACTTTCAATTTCCGACACATATTTTATAAAGCTAGCATAAACCACATGAAATTTAAAAAGATTACCCTGTTTTTACTAATTACATTAGTGTGTACACACACAAATATATTTAGCAGTGTTCCATCGAAAAACGAAAACGACATTGATATTATTATCCCTGACATTTACACAACGGATAATGAAATTTACAATGATGGCTGGATAGATTTCAATAAAAATGGCAAGATGGATGTATATGAAGACCCTAATGCCGATATTGAAGATAGGATTGCTGATTTAATTAGTCAGATGACTCTCGAAGAGAAATCCAACCAAATGGTAACTCTTTACGGTTATGGAAGAGTATTGGAAGATGCCTTACCAACTCCTGAATGGAAAAACAGGTTATGGAAAGATGGAATAGGCGCAATTGACGAACATCTAAATGGATTTCAACAATGGGGTTTACCTCCATCAGACAATCCATACGTATGGCCGGCCTCCAGACATGCATGGGCTTTAAACGAAGTGCAGAAATTCTTTATCGAAGACACTCGCCTTGGTATACCTGTAGATTTCACCAATGAAGGCATTAGAGGAGTTGAAAGTTATATGGCTACAAACTTCCCAACTCAATTGGGTCTCGGACACACTTGGAATAGAGAGCTCATCGAAAAAGTAGGAGAGATTACCGGAAGAGAAGGTCGTTTATTAGGCTACACAAACGTTTATGCACCAATTCTTGATGTCGGAAGAGATCAAAGATGGGGCAGATACGAAGAGGTTTATGGAGAAAGTCCATTTCTTGTAGCTGAGCTAGGCATTGCTATGGTTAATGGTATGCAGAAAAACTTCCAAGTTGCTTCAACCGGGAAACATTATGCAGCCTATAGCAACAATAAAGGTGGACGTGAAGGTATGTCCCGCGTGGATCCACAAATGTCGCCACGCGAAGTAGAAAACGTGCACATGTACCCATGGGAAAGAGTAATTCGTGAAGCCGATATGCTTGGGGTAATGAGCTCATATAACGATTATGATGGTTTTCCAATTCAGAGCAGTTACTATTGGCTAACCACACGCTTGCGTGACCAAATGGGTTTTAGGGGATATATTGTATCAGACAGCGATGCGGTAGAATATCTTCACACTAAACATAGTACTGCAGCAGATATGAAAGAATCTGTTTACCAATCGGTAATGGCAGGTTTAAATGTAAGATGCACTTTCAGGTCTCCAGATTCATATGTACTCCCTTTGCGAGATTTAGTTCGCGAAGGATCAATAGATATGGATATCATTGACGAAAGAGTAGCTGATGTATTACGTGTGAAGTTTCTTGTTGGTCTTTTCGATCAACCCTATCAAGTTGATTTAAAACAATCAGACATTGAAGTTAATTCAGAAGAAAACCAACAAGTAGCACTTCAAGCATCTCGCGAGAGTATAGTTTTACTGAAAAACGAAAATAATGCTTTGCCACTAAATACAGATGATATAAAAACAATTGCTGTTAGTGGTCCAAATGCCGATGATGCATCTTATGCACTTACTCATTACGGTCCTCTCGCTGTTGAAGTAATAACTGTATTAGAAGGAATTCAAGAGAAAGTTGGTAATGAAATAGAAGTCCTTTATTCAAAAGGTGCTGATATTGTAGATGCCAATTGGCCGGACTCAGAAATAATAGACTACCCTATTACCGAAACAGAACAAGCCGAAATAGATAAAGCAGTAGCTGATGCTCTTAAGAGTGATGTTGCAATAGTGGTATTGGGAGGAAATGTACGCACTGCAGGTGAAAACAAATCACGCAGTTCAATAGATCTACCACCACGACAGTTAGATTTGCTTAAAGCAGTTTATGAGACAGGAAAACCGGTAATATTGGTTATGATAAATGGAAGACCTCTTGCTATCAACTGGGCGGATAGAAATATTCCCGGTATTCTTGAAGCGTGGTACCCCGGATCACAGGGAGGAACAGCTGTTGCCGATGTATTGTTCGGTGATTATAATCCGGGTGGCAAACTTACTGTAACTTTTCCAAAAACTGCCGGACAAATACCTTTCAATTTCCCAGCAAAACCCGCTTCACAGGTTGATGGTACTCGCAGACCCGGTCTTGAGGGTAATCAAACCAGAATCAATGGTCCTCTTTATTCCTTTGGATATGGGTTAAGCTACACCGAATTTGAATATTCAGACCTTAAGTTATCTGCAGAAGATATTACAGACATCGATAGTATAGAAGTTAGCTTTAAAGTGAAGAATATTGGAGATGTTGCCGGTGATGAAGTTGTACAGCTTTATACAAGAGATGTGTTAAGCTCACTAACAACATACGAGAAGAATCTTCGCGGTTTTGATAGAATTCATTTAGCATCTGGAGAAGAAAAAGAGGTAAGATTCACTATATTACCACATGACCTCATGCTACTAAACATTGACAATGAGTGGGTAGTTGAACCCGGAGAGTTTAAAGTAATGATTGGAGCTGCTTCTGAAGACATCCGTTTGTCAGATTCATTTTATGTTCTAGGTGAAGGTTTGGATAAAAGCAAAATAGTAGAGACACCTTCTGTTATTTCAAACCCACAAACATCCACAGCCTTGAATGTCTTAGATGATAATAACCAAACATACTGGGAAGGACAAAAAGGTTATCATCTTACATTTCCTTTAGACGAAAATAAACCATTAGAAGACATTAATATAAATTGGGGCCAAGGTACCGATTTACAATCAGTTTTTGAAGTACAAATATCTAGTGGTGGAGGACAGTTTATAACTGTTTTAAAAGCTTCACCTCAAGATCTTAATCGTGTAAACAAATACACATTTGATGAGTCTGCAGGAACCGATTTAAGAATTAGAATAGTATCAGGGATTGTAAATATATCTGAAGTATATATCGCACAATAATACAAACATAAAAATCGTATTATTTAAATTTATTTAGTGAGTCGAATTAGCAAATGTTTTAGCTAATTCGGCTCCATTCGTATCTGTTACCTCCTAGCCTATCAAGTTGTTGTTTAAGAACTGCATGTACAGGAAGTTCTAGCTTAGGATCTTGTTCGATAACTCGTTCTGCTATTTCTCGAGCTTTAAACAAAATATCACTATCTTTTACTATATCTGCTATTTTAAGGTCAAATGGAATCCCGCTTTGCTGCGTTCCCTCCAAATCACCAGGACCTCGTAATTTAAGATCGGCCTCAGCAATAATAAATCCATCATTCGTCTCGGTCATAATCTCAATTCTCTTTCGTGTATCCGAAGACAACTCATATGGAGTTAACAACACACAATAAGATTGATCGGCTCCACGCCCTACCCTTCCACGTAATTGATGAAGTTGTGAGAGACCAAACCGCTGAGCACTTTCAATTACCATTACCGAAGCATTTTGCACGTTAACTCCAACTTCGATGACTGTTGTAGAAACCAATATCTGAGTTTCCCCTTTTACGAACTTTCGCATTACCTCATCTTTTTCAGCAGGCTTCATCCTTCCGTGCATTTTACCCACTGTGAATTCAGAAAATACTTCCTGTATATGAATGAGCCCATCTTCAAGGTTTTTCAAATCAAGTTTTTCGCTCTCTTCAATTAATGGATACACAATATATGCTTGCCGCCCCATTTTAATCTGGTTACGAATAAACATATAGAGTTCTCCACGTTTTTTATCATAGCGGTGTAGAGTTTGTACCGGTTTTCTACCTGGTGGTAATTCATCGATAACAGAAACCTCCAGATCTCCGTAGACCGTCATTGCAAGTGTACGAGGTATGGGGGTTGCTGTCATCACCAACACGTGAGGAGGATGATCATTTTTCTTCCACAATTTTGCTCTTTGCGCAACACCAAAACGGTGCTGTTCATCAATAACCACGAAACCCAGATTATTGAATTGAACAACATCTTCAATTAATGCATGCGTCCCTATAAGTATATTGATATCTCCAGACTGCAAACCTTCATGAATTGATTCTCTATCTTTCTTTTTAGTAGAGCCCGTTAACAACTCCACACGGATATTCATTTCAGATAACATATTGATAAATGTTTCATAATGTTGAGTTGCCAATATTTCAGTAGGAGCCATTAGACATGCCTGAAATCCATTATCTAATGCTATCAACATGCACATTATCGCAACCAGCGTTTTACCGCTACCAACATCACCCTGAAGCAACCTATTCATCTGTTTTCCCAATGCTGTATCACGACGAATCTCTTTAATTACTCTTTTTTGAGCATTTGTTAGAGAGAAAGGAAGATGTTCTTCATAAAATTTATTCAAGTTATTTCCTACTCTACTAAAAACAAAGCCTTTTAGCTTATCTTTTCTGTCGGCTGAATATCTTACAATACTCAACTGAATATAAAAGAGTTCCTCAAACTTAAGTCTCAACTCGGCATCTCTTAGTCTGGCTGCTGATTCAGGAAAATGAATATTTACTAAAGCATCGTGATTAGGAATAAGTTTACCCTTTTTGATCACATCAGAAGACAGAGATTCGGGAAGTCTTTCTTTTATCAATCCGAAGGCATTTTCAATAATCTTGTGCATAGCCTTTGAGTTGAGATAATTATTCTTCATCTTCTCTGTGGTGTTATACATGGGCATCAACCCATCCGGTCTGTCAGAATCCGTAATAAATGGATCAATTTCCGGATGGGCTATATTCCATTTGCCATTGAAAAGACTTGGTTTACCAAATACAATATACTCTTGATTAAGCTTGTATTTATTTTCTATGAATCTTATCCCTTGAAACCATATTAAATCGATAAATCCGGTACCATCTGAAAAATGTGCTACGAGTCTTCTTCCACGCCCTTCTCCAAATATTTCAAATGATTTAATTTCTCCTTTTACTTGTATGTATGCTTGGGAATGGTCAATTTCATGAATATAATAAATCCTACCCCTGTCGATATATCTATATGGATACCACCGCAGAAGATCACCTATAGTGAAAACATCAATTTCCTTGTTAAGAATTGCTGCACGCTTTGGTCCCACACCGGGAATAAAGTTTATTTCAGTTTGAAGGATACTCATTAAACCAATAAATTATAAAATTGTCATATATCATATATACATCTCATGCAAATATATAATAAAACGAGGAATAGATTTACTACCCCTCGTCATTTATTTACTATAAACAAAAATATCTATTTTTGACCTTTATCTTTTTACCATGCAAATAACGGAAACTGTTTCATAGTCGCATTAACTCTTTCACGAACAGAGCTTATCGTTTTGCTATCATCCGTAGAGAGCACAGTATCAATCCACTCTACAACATCGCCCATAAGATCCTCCTTAGCTCCGCGAGTTGTTAACGCTGGCGTACCAAACCTCAAACCTGAAGCTTGAAATGGTGAGCGATTGTCAAAAGGCACCATATTTTTATTGACAGTTATGTCGGCCTCTCCCAACCTATTTTCCCCTACCTTACCCGTAAGGTCAGGGAATTTAGAGCGTAAATCAACTAGTACAATATGATTATCAGTACCATCTGACACAACATTATAACCCTTATCCATAAATGCTTTCGCCATTGTAGCAGCATTTTTTTTCACTTGAGACTGATACTCTTTAAATTCAGGTTGAAGCGCTTCATGAAAAGCAACAGCCTTTGCGGCTATTATATGTTCTAAAGGCCCCCCCTGCATTCCGGGGAAAACTGCCGAATCTAACATAGCTGACATCATCTTTGTCTCTCCCTTTGGAGTTTTAACACCCCAGATATTTTCAAAGTCCTGACCCATCAATATTACTCCACCTCTCGGTCCACGCAACGTTTTATGTGTAGTAGAAGTAACAATATGAGCATGCTTTATTGGATTTTCAAGTAAATCTGCCGCAATAAGTCCTGCAGGATGTGCCATATCAACCATAAATATTGCACCAATTTCATCTGCAACTTCACGAATTCTGACGTAATCCCATTCACGTGCGTATGCAGATGCACCTGCAATTATAAGCTTAGGCTTTTCGCTACGTGCCACCTGTTCTAATTGATCATAATCTACTCTTTGATCCTCTTCGCGAACATTATATTCTAAAGGATCAAACATTAGTCCCGAAAAGTTTACGGGTGATCCATGAGTGAGATGTCCACCATGTGAAAGATTCAAGCCAAGGAATTTGTCTCCTGCTTTAAGACATGCCAAAAAAACTGCCGCATTTGCTTGTGCGCCAGAATGCGGCTGAACATTTGCCCACTCGGCTCCAAATAATTCTTTTAACCTGTCTATCGCAAGCTGTTCGCTTAAATCAACCATCTCGCAACCACCATAATAACGCCTTCCGGGATACCCTTCTGCGTATTTGTTTGTTAATACCGAACCTGCAGCTTCCATAACTTGGTCACTAACAAAATTCTCAGAAGCTATAAGTTCAAGACCTTTCAGCTGACGCTCATGTTCCTTACTTATTATGTCAAAAATTTGTGAATCTCTCTTCATGTCAAATTAATATTTATCTTCTTCAAAATTAAGATGGGGAAAATTAAGATGCAAAAGTAACCAAGTTTGTTCAAAAATTATGCTAATTTTACAATTAATATACAAAGAAGACATACACTAACACACCATTTTAAAACTGAGTCAATGAAAAAAGTTTTTATTAGCCTCATTATATGCGTTTTAGCATTGATAAGTGCTACAGGTCAAGAAAATTATTACAAGTATGATAACTATATAAGAGTTTCAGGTAATATTGGATTCTCAGCAAGTTCAGAGCGTAATGAAAAACTTGGAGTTGGGGGAGAAATTACCTGGCTAACAGGCGACAATCTTTTTCTATTGAACAGAAATAACTTTATGACTTTGGGAATTAAAGGTTTCAACAATCCATATGGAGATGGAAACTACGTTTCAAGTATAATGAATGAGAAAAGTGACGCGTTCAATTATATTTTAGCATTTGTTGGTTATCGTGTCACTAAACAAGGAGCCGAGCAAGGTTTTTTTGTAGAACCCCGCACCGGAATAGCGTTTGGATCAAATTATTCAGCATTTGCATTTTCCCCATTAGCAGGATACACTTATAACAACATTGAATTCTCAATATATTGTGACATGGGTTTCAGCAATAAAAGAAATGCATTATTGACAACCAACTTTTTTACCCCCGGAGTTAATTTAGCATACAATTTTAAATTGTAAACTACTCACCATACATTTCCTTATAAAACTTCAAGTAATCGCCGCTGGTAACTTGATCCAGCCAATCCTGATTTTCCAAATACCAGCGTACGGTTTTCTCAAGCCCCTCTTCAAATTGCAGAGAGGGCTCCCAACCTAGCTCATTTTTTAATTTGGAGGCATCTATGGCATAACGCAAGTCGTGCCCTGCTCTGTCAGTTACATAGGTAATAAGATTCTCAGATTCGCCCTCTTTTCTATTAAGCAACCTATCGGTAACTTTAACTAACAGTTTGATTAAATCAATATTCTTCCATTCATTGAGCCCACCAATATTGTAAGTCTCGCCCAATCTTCCTTTATGAAAAATAAGATCGATTGCACTAGAATGATCTTCAACATATAGCCAATCCCTCACATTTTCACCTTTACCATAAACCGGCAAAGGCCTATTATGTAGAATATTATTTATGAAAAGAGGAATAAGCTTCTCCGGAAATTGATGAGGACCATAATTATTTGAGCAATTAGAAATCACTATAGGTAAGCCATAAGTATCACGATAAGCTCTCACGAAATGGTCTGATGAGGCTTTTGAAGCGGAATAAGGTGAATGTGGATCATACGATGTATCTTCTCTGAAGGGCGGTTCTTCATAATTAAGATCACCATACACCTCATCTGTTGAAACATGATAAAAAAGTTTGTTATTAAAATCAGCTTTCCAATGTTTCAGTGAAACTTGCAAAAGATTTAGGGTTCCAAGCACATTTGTTCTTGCAAAAGAAAAGGGGTCTGTAATTGAACGATCTACGTGACTCTCCGCTGCCAAATGAATTACCCCACTAAAATCATATTCTTTAAAAAGTTCCTGCACTGAAGTATAATCGCAAATATCGCCTTTTACGAAGGTATAATTAGGTTTATCTTCAATATCCGCAAGGTTCAACAAATTTCCTGCATATGTTAGTAAATCAAGATTTACAATTTCATAATTAGGATATTTATTAACAAAATATCTTACAACGTGTGACCCAATAAAACCTGCTCCACCTGTTATTAAAATAGTCTTTTTGCTCATACTTTTTTCTCTTGATAAAATAATATTTAAGTTCAAATGTGATGATAATATTAGATCTATGATAAAGCACAGATTAAAATTTATAAGACTGTTCGAAAGTAGGATTATTTTTATCCTTTTCCGATAATACAATTTCCTCAAAAGATAACTTCCAATCGATATTCAATCGTTCATCGTCCCATTTAATTCCTTCGGCATGATCAGGCGCATAATAATTATCACACTTATACTGACATACAGCTCTTTCACTTAGTACAACAAACCCATGAGCAAACCCATGAGGAATGAACAGTTGCAGCTTATTTTCGTCAGAAAGTTCAACAGAATAATGTTTGCCAAATGTAGGTGAATCTCTACGTATATCTACGGCAACATCCATTACCTTACCACTTACAATTCTAACTAATTTAGCCTGAGTAAACGGAGGTTTTTGGAAATGCAACCCTCTTAACACCCCGTAGCTCGAAGAGCTTTCATTATCTTGAACGAAAACAACTTTGCCTACTTTTTCCTCAAACTCTTTCTGTGAAAATGACTCAAAGAAATAACCTCTCTCATCTTTGTATATCCTAGGGCGAATAACTAATAGCCCATTTAATCCGGTCTCAATAATCTCCATAATATCAATGCGAACCTGCAATCTTCAATAAATATTGTCCATACTGATTATTCTTCATAGGTTCTGCAATTCTTTTTAAATCTTCTTTTTCAATCCAACCATTGCTCCAGGCAATCTCTTCAAGACAAGCAATTTTCAATCCTTGTCGTTTCTCTAAAACCTCTATAAATGTTGATGCTTCCGAAAGCGAATCGTGTGTGCCGGTATCCAACCACGCAAAACCTCTACCCATCAATTGGAGACTCAGGTTCTTATCATTAAGATAACTTTCGTTTACAGTTGTAATCTCAAGTTCGCCGCGTGCAGATGGCGTAACACCCTTTGCTACTTCAATTACACTATTGGGATAAAAATAAAGCCCTACCACTGCAAAGTTTGATTTAGGGCTAACAGGCTTCTCTTCTATTGAAATGACATTACTATTATTATCAAATTCAACAACACCATACCTTTCGGGATCATTTACATTATAACCAAAAATAGTAGCTCGTTTGTAATTATCAGTATCTTCAACAACCTGCTTTAAGATATTAATAAAGTTGTGCCCGTAAAATATGTTGTCTCCAAGAATGAGGCATACAGAATCATCGCCAATAAACTCTTCACCAATAATAAATGCTTGTGCCAAACCATCAGGGCTTGGCTGCTCTGCATATTCAAACTTTACTCCATAATCGGAGCCATCTCCCAACAACCTTTTGAAGCCGGGTAAATCAGAAGGTGTGGAAATTATTAAAATGTCTTTAATACCTGCAAGCATCAATGTAGAAATAGGATAATAAACCATTGGCTTATCATAAATAGGCAGTAATTGCTTTGAAACCCCTTTGGTTATGGGGAATAATCTAGATCCGGATCCTCCGGCTAATACAATTCCTTTCATTTACTATTTATTTTAAAGTGTCCTAACATAATAAATATCTTGCCTGTTTCACAAAGATATAAAAATTACATGCTTTAAATTATTTCTCTTTAAATAAATCAGGTCTGAGTCGTTTAGTTCTCTCTACTGCCTGTTCATGCTTCCACTCCTGTATCCTTTTCTCATGACCCGAAAGTAATACCTCAGGCACTTCCCAACCTTTATAACTCGCAGGTCTGCTATAAACAGGAGGAGCAAGCAAATCGTCTTGAAACGAATCTGAAAGTGCAGACTGCTCATCACCTATCACTCCCGGAATTAATCTTACAGTAGCATCTGCAATAATAGAGGCAGCAAGTTCACCACCCGTCAGCACAAAATCTCCTATAGAAATCTCCCGTGTAATTAAATGCTCCCTTACCCGGTTATCAACTCCCTTATAATGACCACAAAGAATAATTATATTATTTAATAACGAAAGCTCATTGGCGGTAGATTGAACAAACTTTTCTCCATCGGGTGATGTAAAAATCACCTCATCATAATCACGTTGTGATTTTAAGTGTGAAATCACCCTGTCTATCGGCTCTACTTGTAATACCATGCCCGCTTCACCACCATAAGGATAATCATCTACTCTATTATGTTTATCAAGAGTATAATCTCGCAGATTATGAAGCTCAATGGTCACAAGTCCTTTATCCTGAGCTCTTTTAAGGATACTGATGTTAATTGCACCCTTTATCATTTCCGGAAGAACCGTCAAAATATCAATTCTCATTATTTAAATAACATATTATTAATTTGCAGACGGAGTTGTTTCTACCTGTTGAGTTGAGCTCTCACCCTGCATCAAATCTTCATTTTTAATACTTCTCTGAACTCGTTTTACCGAAGATTTCAAATCACCAAACCGATAAGTAACACTCAGCCTCAAAGTTCTCATTGGGTTTAGGAAAGTGCTTTTTTGAGTGAAGCCATTGCCTCTGGTAGTTGAGGTCATCTCTCTGTACTCTGAAAACAAGTTCTGAGCATTTAAAGATATATCAAGCTTTTTGTCCAACAAACTTTTCTGCACACTAAATGAGTAAAAATAGAAAGGCGACTGCTCTGTTTGCAGCTGAATCCTATTAAGAAATAATCCACCATTTGCTCCCACCCTCAAATCTCCTGGAAAAGTAAAAGTTATTCCTCCAAATCCACGACCGGAGAAGCCACTATTTTGTAATTCACTATTTTCTTGGGTACTTTTAATATCTGTATAGTTTAAACCTCCATTAATAGAGGTGCGAATTACAGTACTTGGCGTCCAACTTACAAAAAAGTTTGTTCCAATATTCTGATTTTTACCAATATTTTCATAAGTATTATGTGTAACCGACTCCTTAATAAAACTATATGAGCTAACGGCATTCTTCGCAAAAGAATAACTTAATGTAGCATTAAAATTCAGCTTTTGTGAAAAAGAACCGTAGTTTATATTGAAATTGTGTTGCTGATCAGAATCTAGGTTAGGATTACCGTAGCTAATATTATTTGGATCCACATCATTTACATAAGGATTAAGATACCAAATGCCCGGTCGCGAAATACGCATATTATATCCGCCTCTAAGTGTTTGAGTCATTCCTAATTGATATGATATAGCCATTGATGGCACAAGATCGAAAAAGTTTGTTTTTACAATTGTATCCAACTCGTTAGTCATATAATTTATATCCTGCTGAGTATGTTCTGCTCTTAAACCAAACTTCATTCCAAACTTTCCCGTTTTGAGATTATACCCTCCATAACCGGAAGTAATTCTTTGTGAATGATCCAAATCATTCTTCCTATCCAAGTCGGGTTTCCAGACATTATCGGTAACATCAAAAAATGTATGGTCTGCACGACTGTCATTATCTCTAAAAATATACTTAAGTCCTGTTTCAATGCCATGTTTGTTATTAATAGGATTCACATAATCAACCTGAATTGTATGTTCGTTACCACCTGAATTATTCACGCTTTTTATTCTAAATCCATCGGGATAATGAAAAAAACCTCCGGGTTCCACATCATAGCTGCTTTCATATTCACTGTCATTTGGGTTTCCTTCATACCTATATGATCCTGTTAGCATCTCACCCTTCTTTTTAAAACTACGCTGATAGTCTACCGAAATATTAACGCCTCCATAACTACTTTTGCTATTACTCTCAGATTGATACTCATATGGCCTGGATAAACCCGAAACAGTAGTTTGATCTGACAAAGAACTCCAGTTACCCCCAAAACGAGAAACAGAGAGATTGAATAAATTTAAAGTATCAAGCTCATAGCTCATTGAGCCATTAAAGAATAAACCATTACCATTGGCTTTATTAGAACCAGTTTGGGATAATGTATTTTCAGCAAACGGTGTAAATTCTTCTCTGGTAAAATTTGATTCAGACTCAGGTCTGTTATGAAAGTAGTAACCAACATTTCCGGTGAAACCAAGCTTACCATACTTTGTAGCCAAATATGCGTTACCACCATATCCTCTGTAAGTATCTGCATTTGATCCAACTGAACCGGAATAACCATCATCTACACGTTTATCGGTCACTAAATTAATAATACCTCCAATTCCTTCTGCATCATATTTTGCTCCCGGATCGGTAATCACTTCAATATCTTTAATACTATTTGCAGGCATACTTTTAAGCACTTGCGAAGGATTGCTAGAAACCATATTGGAAGGCTTACCATTAATATAAATCTTGAAATTAGAAGAACCTTTTAATTGAATTTCATCCTCTCCATCAACCGTAACGAGTGGTACTTTACGTAATATATCAAGAACATTTGATGTAGTTGATTCCGGATCATCTTTTGCATTATATGTCAATTTATCAATTTCCACTTTTACCAATGGAGCTTGTGCAACTACACTTATCTCACCCAACTCAGTAGATGACTCACTTAAGATTACATCTCCCATATTATATACCTTCTCATCTGTTGTTAAATCTACAGATTCAACCAAATCATTCATTCCAACAAAGTTGAATGTAAACAGATAGCTGCCCTTTTCTAAAGTAGTGGCAAATGTACCATCCTCTTTTGTGGCGAGTTTCTTGAGATTTTTATCGGGAGCAGATGATTCGGCAACCGATATTGTAGCATAAGGCAAGCCTTCATTGTCGGTTGCAGATACTAGTTTTCCGTTTACAGTGATATTTTGAGCGATAAGAGTTGTGGTCAACAAATAGCTCATAAAAAAGAAAAAGACATGTTTCATTTTAAGGATTTTAGTTCATGACAATATCATTTAATCCGTAAAAGTATATATAAAAGCGGATTAAGTTAATTGACAGTCAGGCAATTAATCATTTTTAACTAAGTTCTTATCAATAACAAGTCCTCATCTGAGTTCTATTTGGGTCTTACATAGTCTTTATCCTCCTTATGTTTAATGGGAGTTGGTAAGGAGTTGGTAGGGAGTTGGTAGGGAGTTGGTGCCGACTTGATGGTCACTTGGTGTGGAATTAAACTTTATAAGAATTGAAACGTTAAATGACAAAAGTAATCCATCTCAAAAAAAATTATTAGTTTGCCACAAAAATCATTATTTATAACTATTTTACTGCTATTTATTGCAGCATATATCTATACAGCTGTTAGATTATATAGAATACTTCCATCACTACTATCACTGCGCATTTTATTAATTTTGCTCTTTATCATGGGCATAGTTGGGATGATACTGTTTTTCTCTTTTGGCGAGAAAATGCCAATTTCAATTTCGGGAGGATTGTATAGTTTCAGTACTTCATGGATAATAGCATTCCTATATCTGTTTTTAGCAGTATTATTAATTGATATTTTCAGGATTTTTAATACAATATTTAATTTTATTGACAGGGAAACGATAACATCAATTTTCAAATCTAACCCCATTACTTCAATTGTGGTATTTGGTACGGTTGGGATTATTCTATTATTTGGTAATATACAATATCACAATAAGAAACGACAGCAAGTTACTATTACTTCCATTAAAATAGAAAAGCCTTTGCGAATTGTGGGTATAAGTGATTTGCATATTGGTTATACGATTTCTGCAAAAGAGGTTTCGAAATGGGTGGATCTTATAAACTCAGAAAATCCGGATATTGTAATTATTGCAGGTGATATAATAGACAACCACATGCGTCCGGTGAAAGAAGATTCTATTGTAAATGTATTAAATCGGATTAATGCACCATTGGGTGTTTATAGTTGTACCGGTAATCACGACCTTATGTTTGCTGTAAAAGAGGATAGGGATTTTTTCAGAAGATCGGGAATACATCTTTTGCGCGATTCAATTATCAATTTAGATCAGATTAGATTAATTGGAAGAGAAGATTATACAAATTCTAATAGAAAAGAGCTTAGCGATATAACTAATGGGAATGACGATGCATTCACTATTTTATTAGATCATCAACCACTCAATTTGGATGACGCAGTAAAGAATGGAGTTGATTTTCAATTTTCGGGACATACTCATCGTGGGCAGGTTTTTCCTATATCATTCATTACTGATAAGATATTTGAGCTGTCTCATGGTTACCATAAAAAGAATGATACTCATTTTTATGTGTCTAGTGGTTTAGGTATTTGGGGAGGAAAATTCCGAATCGGCACCAGATCTGAATATTTAGTTCTAAATTTGAACCCTTTGTAATGTTCAACTTATTTCAATGTTTATATTATGCGTGCTCTCATTAATGCTTTTATAATTCACGTCACCCTCAATATTTTGGTTTTCTTGAAGGGTTGGCACGCTTTTGATAGAAAAAAGTGGGGCAGAATAATTCTTATAATTGTTTTTGGTACAGAATTACTAATTTACACGTTTGGTTTTATTTTTTATCGTCATTTGTCAGATCAAATAGTTCAGCTAATTAGGGTTATGGGAACGAGCTGGATGCTATTTATTGTGTATACCGCAAGTATCTGGTTTTTAACTGATTTGGTTTACATTATAATAAGAAGAGTCCGGAGAAAACCTTGGCGATACAGACAGCAATCTCGAAAATATAAAATCTACTCCTATTTCATAACGGTATTGGTAGTAATTGCAATTTTGGTTCATGGACATTATAAATTTTTAAATCCAGTAGTTCAGCAGGTGCCCGTAACGATAAATAAAAGTGCCGGTGATTATGATTCTATTAGAGTTGCCGTAGTAGGTGATTTACATTTGGGTTGGATGATTAACATTAGTCATACAAAACGATTTGTAGATTTAATAATGGCACAGAAACCTGACATGATTCTATTGGTTGGTGATATCCTAGATTCACATATAGAGCCAATATTAGATCAAGAGATGGATAAAGAGTTGGCTCGTCTTAATGCCCCATTGGGTGTTTATGCATGTACAGGGAACCATGAGTACCGAAACGAAGGTGAAGAGAAGATTTCGCTTCTGAATAACGTGGGCATAGCTATGTTGAGAGATAGAGCGGTTTTAATAGATAGCGCATTTTATGTAGTAGGCCGTGAAGACAGAATTGTTTTGGATAGAAAAGATCTGGAAAACATACTTATCGAACAGGATGTTGACAGGTCTAAACCGGTTATTGTATTGAATCATACTCCCGATGATTTGGATGAAGAAGTGGATGCTAAAGTTGATGTTGCACTATATGGTCACACACACCATGGACAAGCGTTTCCGGGAAATATTGCCACTCAAATTGTTTTTGAAGTTGCGCACGGTTATAAGAAGAAAGATGATACTAATATTTACGTTACCTCCGGTTTGGGGCTGGTGGGCCCACAATTTAGAATTGCTACTGTTTCTGAAATTGCCATGCTTACTTTATTTTTTAAAAATTGATTAAAGGTGATCAATTACTTTATCAAGATGTACGGAGTTGGAGCCTTTAAGAAAAATGTAACGATTTTTTATAGGTTCCTTTTGCAGATGATGAATAAGGTCTTCTACGTTTTTGAAATGTTTATACTCATTATTAGATCCTAAAATTTTCTCGAAAACTTTTCCAACAAGATAAACTTCAATTTCAGGCTTGTGGATGAAGTAGTCAATCATTTTTGTGTGTTCTTCTTTACTTGTTTTCCCAAGCTCTTTCATTTCTCCCAAAATCACCAATTTGGACATTGAAGATGGTAATGATGTGAAAAAATCAAGCGAAGTTTTCATGCTTGTGGGATTGGCATTATAGGTGTCTATAATTAAATCATTATTTTCAGTACGTTTAAATTGTGAGCGATAATTTGACGGCTCATATTCTTCGAGGGCTGAACTTATGCGTTCGGCATTTATCCCAAAAAATTTAGAGACTGCTACTGCTGCAATGGCATTATCAAAATTGAATTCACCAACTAATCTGGTTTTTACTCTATAGAAACTGTCGAAAAAGCTCCAATCGAACTCAAGAAATGGAGTTGCTTTCGCAATGGTACCCGAAGCAAATAGCGAAAGGTCATTTTTACCATATAATATTCGGTCCATTCCTTCTGACAATTTGTATAGTAATGAGTTGTCTCTATTTACAAATACTTTGCCGCCACTTTCTCGTATATAGTCATAGAGCTCACTCTTTGCAGTAACAACATTTTCTGGCGAACCAAATCCTTCAAGATGTGCTCTTCCAACATTAGTTATTATACCATATTTAGGCTCTGCTATTTCACATAGCTCTTTTATATCTCCAATATGACTTGCCCCCATTTCAACAACGCCAATTTCGTGAGATTTATTCATGGAAAGCAAAGTAAGTGGCACGCCAATATGATTATTGAAATTGCCTTGTGTTGATGCAACCTTAAATTCTCTTGATAAGGATATTGAGATTAGTTCCTTTGTGGTGGTTTTACCATTTGTGCCTGTTATGCCAATTATTGGTATTTTTAGTTTCTTGCGATGGTAATTGGCAAGTTGTTGCAACGTTTTGAGCACGTTATCTACTTTTATAATACGCTCATTTGGCACTTCATCTTCATCCACTTCATCTACAATTGCATATGAGCATCCATCGTTTAATGCCTGTCCGGCAAATATATTTCCATTAAATTTATCTCCTTTTAATGCGAAGAAGATAGAGTCTTTAATACACATCCTTGAGTCTGTAGTGATGCTAGGATATTTACAGAAAATAGAATAAAGTTCCGATATATTCATATATATATTGCACTGAAGTAAAAACAGTTATGTGGCTTGGAGCTATATATTAGCCTTAAATACCTAGTTTGCTTGCTATTTCAGAAGGTATTGCATCTTTATGAAGTACTACACTCATGGTTTTATATTTAACAAAAGGGAATGATGCGTGCCAGAGTCCGTCAAATGGCCCCGTTTCACCCCATGAGTTTTTTACCATAAAGTATTTGTTTCCATTTTGATCAGTGGAGATTCCATATATTTGCATGCCATGATCGTCTGTTGTTTGATAATTATCATATGCCAATTGACGCATCTCCTGAGTGATTGTTTTCTCAGTCAGTAGTTCATTACCAACACGTGATCTAAGATATGCATCACGCTCTCTTACCGATTGCCCTAGCCACCTTTCTTGGTCACTTCCGGCATTTTCGGGTGCATTTGCATCAGGTACAATGGCTATTCCTAAACGAGAAAATCCTACTTCGCTAACATCAGAAGCCCATGCAATTGTGTATCCCTCCATTATTGCATTTTCCATTACAGTCATAAACTCTTCTATGGGTAAATTGTATGAATTTGCCCATCTCCAGTTATCCGGTACTTCAATTGGGAAAGCTTTATAAAATGGATGATGGCTAAATGATGTTAGTGAAATATAGTTGTCTTGATCTATTTCAAGATATTCTGCAAATGAATGTGGAGTGTATTCATTTCCTTTATATTCGAAGGTTTCAGGTACCTCCCCAAAATAAGTATCTAAAATTGCATTGTATCCATTAAACCACACAGGAGAGAGGTCTCTAGAACCTATAATTCCATCCATGTAACCCATTAATACTTTATCAATTTCATCATGATTGTGAGTTTCAGATCCGTAGTTAAGTCCTTTGTACGATTCTTCAGGAATTATTCCGTAGTCATTTATTGTTTCAACTACATCGGCAAATGATCCCCCGGGAGAGAAATTTAAATTGCCGTGAAGTCTTGCATATTTTATTGCTTTATCTTCATAATTTTTTCGAACAATGTACATATCCGACAGATCAAACTCGCCTTTCCCCATTCGCAAGAGCTCCGATTCTATAAGTGCTACTCCAGAGAAACTCCAACAAGTGCCTGAACTTGATTGATTTTTCACAGATGTAATTGGGTTTTCTTTTACTACACTAAAATTATAGGCACTTTGAGCTGAAATTGTTACTGTTATCAACAGAAGGATAACGGTCATTAAATATTTTCTCATATTTTTCTTGTAATTTATCTCATCATTATCATGTTATTCTGGAGTTAGAGCAAGAATACTTGTTTCATAATAACTTCTAAGGAACAAATATAATCTAATTTCAGAGAAAAGTCAAAATAAAAGGTATCTTTGCTGTCTAAATAATGGAGAATTATGGATGATCTGAAACCTAAAAAATCAATGAAAAGAAAAAGGTTAATGTGGTTTGTAGGTATCATTATATTGGTACTTGCTGTAACTTTCTATTTTAGATTTTATTATGTGTTTGGAACCGGAGTTAAATCGGGTGAGTTGAACTATCTTGTTTATAAAGGAGTAGTTTTCAAAACATATGAAGGAAAGCTTATTCAGACGGGATTCCGTGCCGATAAACCGGGTGGTTTACAATCTAACCAGTTTGATTTTTCTGTAGTAGATGAAGAGATTGCCAAAACACTTATGATATCTGGTGGTAAAAATGTTCAACTCCATTACAAAGAGTATTTTGGTGCTTTGCCTTGGCGTGGATATACAAAATTTGTTGTAGATAGTATTGTTTATATTGAAGAACTAAATGAACCAAGCATTTCGGAAGAGCTAGCACCTTATATTTTGGAATCAATGTGAGAGAGATTTTAATGGCGAAGAAAAAATATTATGTAGTATGGAAAGGATATTCTCCGGGTATTTACTCCAACTGGGAAGAGTGTAAAGCACAAGTTTTTGGTTACGAAAAAGCGAAATATAAATCATTTTCAAGTTTTGAAGAAGCAAAAGAAGCCTTTGCGGAAAATCCGTGGAAATACCTGAATTCAAAGAAAACAAGCAAAACTTCTGCACTTAGCAATAAAGAGATAATAAAAGATAGTATAGCTGTGGATGCGGCGTGCAGTGGTAATCCGGGTTTAATGGAGTATAGAGGTGTTTATGTTGGTGATGAATCTGAAATATTCCATGTTGGCCCCCTTGAAGATGGGACCAATAATATTGGTGAGTTTCTTGCAATAGTGCATGCTTTGGCTCTTTTAAAGATAAAAAGCAAAGTCACACCTATTTATTCAGATAGTGTAAATGCTATTAAATGGGTTGAAAGAAAGAAGTGCAATACTAAACTCAAACAAACGGACAAGAATTCAGCAATTTTCGATATGATCGAACGAGCCGAGAAATGGCTGCATCAAAATCAATTTGCAAACCAGATACTGAAATGGGATACCAAAAAGTGGGGTGAGATCCCCGCTGATTTTGGTAGGAAATAGCTTAATCCTCCTCGTCATCTTCGTATTTGAGGTAGTATGGCTTAGGTGCCTGCAAAGTAGGAAACATTAGTCGCACATTTTGAGTAATAATTTCGGCAAACTCAGTTATTTCTAGGTTCAATACTTTTGCGGCTTGCATATAAACTTCTCGGATTGACATATCTCCTTCATCAGTTTCACAAAAGAGTTTCTCTAGCGGTATGTGCTGCATTGAGTCGACATTTATATTCTCTCCTATTGATAAGTAGAATCCCTCATTAATGAGTCGTTTAGTTAGTTCAGGCTTTCCTCGATATCCATGTATAATCCACGGCTGTTTGGGAGAAGTTTCTTTTTTTATTTTAAGCACTTCTTCCCATGCTTTTACACAATGTATTATCATAGGTTTCTCCAGTTTCTCTGAAATTTCAATATGTTTTTTGAATACAGGTGTTTGTACTTCAAAAGATGGACCTTTAAGTTTATCCAGACCGGTTTCTCCTATTGCCACAATCCTAGGACTTGTTGCTATCTCGTCTAGATAGGTCATCTGTGTTTCACTGTCTTCTGAGTACCATGGGTGAACCCCACATGAGAAGGAATGGCGCTGATGTAGCTCCTTAGCTACCTCAAATTCAAGGGAGTATACGTCGAAGATACATGAATGATAAGGATCATCACTCTCTTCTGTGTAGATTTGATGTGTGTGAACGTCGTAAATTTCCATAAAATTATAAATCCTTAAGGCACCGGATCATAACCGGATCCACCCCATGGGTTACAGTTTAAAATACGTTTTATTGACAAATATAGACCTTTTATTGGTCCATGCTTCTTTAATGCTTCTATAGTATATTTGGAACAAGTTGGTGTGTATCTGCAAGATGGCGGCAAAATCGGAGAAATAGCTCCTCTGTATATATAAACGGGAATAAGCAGGAGCCAGGTTATCAATTTTCTGAGACCACTAATCATTTTCATTATTCTTTTCGATAAAAAACAATTTGTTTTTCAGGCCTATTAATGCTTTTATCACCCCTTTCTCTATCGTAGCGAAATCAGCTACCTCATCCTTCACATATACAAAACCTATATCAAAGCGTCGACCGTCTTTGTTCCTAACGTCATTTATAATATGTTTGTTCAACCTGTAAGCTTCGCTAATACGACGTTTAATTTTATTTCGTTTAACTGCGGATTTTATTCTTTTTTTAGGAACAGTAATCAATATGGATAAAGAAAACGAGGTTGGATAATTTGTTTCATTATATACCACTCTCAGAGGATATGCCACAAACGACTTTCCTCTGGCAAAAAGAGTTTCGACTCTTTTATCGCCGTAAACTTTTTCTTCTTTATAAAAACTATAAATATTAATATCGTTCATCATCAAAGATGAAAAGTAGTCTTTTATCAGCTATGATGCTTATGATTTTCTTTTAAGAAAGCATCTAGTGCCGCAACCATAGAGGGATATTCAGGTTGTGGTGCTTCACAATCGAGTCTTAATCCGGCATCTTCAACTGCTTTTGCAGCTGAATTGCCAAAACAACCGATAGCTGCATCTTTTTGGTTGTAATCTGGAAAGTTTTTTAATAGAGATTGAATTCCAAGAGGACTGAAGAAGATTATCATATCATACTCCATTTTTTCATCTTCGGGGAAATCTGCGCTTACAGTCCTATACATAACACTCTTAGTGTAGTTCAGCTTTTTTTTATCGAGAAACTGAGTAACCTCATCGCTATGTTCTTCGGGAACTGGAAATAAGAATTTCTCTTTTGAGTGTTTGGTAAATGGATTATTAAGACCTTCAATTTTCCCTGTTTGGCTGAAGAATATTTTCCTTTTCCTGTAGACTATATATTTCTGAAGATAGAGAGCAACAGTTTCCGAAATACAGAAATATTTCATGTCTTCGGGCATTACTATCTTCAATTCTTCACAAATTGAAAAAAATTTATCAACTGCAGTTCTGGAGGTGAATATGATTGCTGTAAAATCTAGTATATTTATTCGTTGTTGGCGAAATTCTCTAGTTGAGACCCTATCAACTTTAATGAATGGATAAAAATGTAAGTCTAAATTATATTTCTCTGCTATTTCATAATAGGGAGATTTTTCACTACTTGGCTTTGGTTGGGAGATAAGAATGTTCTTTACTTTTCGGGCATTCATACGATATAATTTCCAGCAATATTTGTTAATAGAATTACCCCCTTGTATATAATTAAAGGAGGTGCAATTTCAGTGCCGCAAAGATACACAAAAAAATAAAATCCACCTACTTTATTTTTAACAAAAATATTTAATAGCTCTATGATTACTACTATTTTACCCATTATAATTACAATGAGTATTATAAGCTCCATATCATTCCTGATTTCTGGAAGGTATAAGTATAAAATAGCTGGGATAAACAAAATTATACCCAGTAGTTCTAAAAGTCTAAAATAGCGGCTTATCCAACTTTTAAGATCTTTACTAAGGAAGAAGGATGAAATTGACTTATACATTAAAAATTTAAGGCCGAAAAGAATTGATAAAAGAAAAAATATCAGTGAGAAATTAACTGCAAAATCTTTAAATGATGCATAAACGAACTCTCTAGCCCAAAGAAAGTTATAGAAAATTATTGATAAGATTAAAATGGCTTGAAATATCATATAAAACTCGCCCCAAATCTCTGCTGTGGTAACTTGTTCTTTATAGCCTGTTATCTTACGCTTGGTAAAAGAAAAAATTGTATTGAAGTTCCCTGAGAGTGTTGCACCTTCTCTGTAGAATATTAATGAAAAAACAAGAAAGCATGAAAACAATAGTATAAAGAAGACACTGCCTACATTTACGGAGAATGCAGAAAGTGTGCCTTCTATACCTGCTGTTGTCTTATGAAAAAAGCCTCTTTTGAGGGAGTCGGCAAACAGAACACCTAAATTGTCGGTAGGTAAATACTCATATTGGCCAAAACTCCAACTGAGCGAGTCTGGTTGGAGAGAATCTTTTATTGCTTCCGGAAATAGATTGGGCACGATATTGCTCTCTTTTCAACAAATTTACAACACTTTTCTGTTAAAATTGAACTTCAATTATTCAAATTAAATGCTTCCTTGATTTTATCAACATAATCCAACTTTTCCCAAGTAAATAATTCTACTTCAAATACAACCGGTTCCTGCATGTAACGAGATTTAAACTCTTTTTTTACAATTCTGGGGTCTCTGCCCATATGCCCATAAGTGGCTGTTTCAGAATATATTGGGTTTCGTAGTTTTAATCGCTGTTCAATCGCTTTAGGTCTGAGATCAAACAACAGCTTAATCTTTTTCGCTATTTCGGCATCTGATATATCCAAATTAGATTTACCATAAGTATTTACATAGATATTCATTGGTTCTGCAACACCAATTGCGTAGGATATCTGTATTAGTACCTCTGAAGACACACCTGCTGCAACCATATTTTTTGCTATATGTCTTGCGGCATATGCAGCAGAACGGTCAACTTTAGATGGGTCTTTTCCGGAAAACGCACCTCCACCATGTGCAGCTTTTCCTCCATATGTATCAACTATAATCTTTCTACCTGTAAGACCGGTATCACCATGCGGACCTCCTATTACGAATTTACCGGTGGGATTTACATGATACTTTATATCTCCCTCAAAAAGTTTTTTTACTCCTTCCATCCGATTATACAATGCTTTGACACGTGGGATTAATATAGTTCGAATATCAGTTTCGATACGAGATCTCATTTTTTCATCTGCTTCTAGAGCAGCTTCTGCTCCATTTCCAATTGGTTTCTCGAATTCATCATGCTGAGTGGAAACAACAATTGTGTCTATACGTAAAGGTGTTCCATCATCAGAATACTCAATGGTTACCTGAGATTTTGAATCAGGACGAAGATATGGCATCAGATGTAGCTCATTCTTTCTGATATTGGCTAGTTCCATTAATAGTGCATGACTAAGATCGAGTGATAATGGCATAAAATTATTGGTGTCGTCAGTTGCATATCCAAACATCATACCCTGATCTCCGGCACCTTGTTCCATTGGGTCGGATTTTTGATCCACTCCTCTGTTTATATCATCTGATTGCTCATGAATGCTTGAGAATACGCCACATGAGTTAGCTTCGAATCCATACTCACTTTTAGTGTATCCAATTCTGGAAATAACTTCTCTTGCAACATCGGCAACATCAACGTAGGCTTTTGATTTAACCTCCCCTGCAAGTACTACTTGCCCTGTGGTTACTAGGGTTTCACATGCAACTTTTGAGTCTTGATCATATGCCAAGAATTCATCAAGTAAAGCATCTGATATTTGGTCTGCAATTTTATCCGGGTGTCCTTCCGAAACTGATTCGGATGTAAATAAATAGCTCATTTGGTTATTTTTTTAATCCCTTTTACACAATAAAAAGAGAATGTCATTTAACAATACTAGTTAATAACATTTGAACTGCAGCATATATGTTGTTGGAAAATGCGGAAATCGTTTTAGCATTTTTTTCTGTGGTTGCAAGCAGTCCAAATCTATCCACATAGTTTATTTGGAAGCAAAAGTAGTAAGAAAATTAATGCCAGTTGAAAATTTAACATTAAATTGTATATATCATAGACTTGCTATAGGATATCTTTAGACTTCATCAATTCTTCTAAATCTACATCTGGTGTATAGTGTATAGTTTTAAAACCTAATTCGTTTGCGGTATTTATGTTATCTGCATTATCATCTATAAATAGAGAATCCTCGGCTTTTATATTAAATCTTTCGAGCAGTACGTTATAAATTTTAGGATCGGGCTTTATTAATTTTTCATCACCGGAAACTATTATACCATCGAGTTCTTTAAAAAAATTGTATCTCGTTTTGGCAATTGGTAAAGTTTCTGCAGACCAATTGGTAAGACCATAAACTTTATATTGGTCTTTGAGAGGTTTGATGAGTTTGACATTTTCATCAATCGTGCCACCCAACATCTCTTCCCATCTGCCGTAATAGTGTCCTATTTGTTCACTGTAATCAGGAAATTTCTTTTGGAGCAATGATGTAGCCTCGGCAAGAGGTCTTCCTTCATCTTGCAGAATGTTCCAATCACTATGACATATGTTTTCAAGGAAATACTCCATTTCCTTTTTATCATCAAAAACTTTATTGTAGAGATAAACCGGATTCCAGTCTATTAAAACCCCACCAAAGTCAAAAATTATATTTTTAATTCCCATATTCATTTAGTTATGCCTCAATAACATAAATAACCGTCTAAAGTTCAATACTCATTTATCCTTAAAAACTGCAGGATTTCCAAAATCAAATTCAATTATTTCGTTTTTAACCAGACTTTTAGTTATTTTTGCAGGCGTGACTAACATAAGAATCAATATGTCGTCAAATCGCATTTTTTACAATATAAGCTTTAAAGTCCTTTCATTTATTTTATTCTCCTTTCTATTAGCTTCTTGCGGAGCAGGAAAGATGAGTATTGCAAGTAAAAAGAGTTCTTCTGCAGCTCAGGAGGATATTCTGACTTTTAGTAAAAAGTTTTTAGGCAAACCATACAGATATGCAGGTAAGGGTCCCAACTCTTTTGATTGCTCAGGGTATACATCTTTTGTTTTCAGAAATTTCGGCTATAAACTCCATTCCAGTTCATCCGGACAAGACAGACAGTTTCCAACAATAGTAAGAAAAGAGGATCTTTCTATTGGTGATCTTGTTTTCTTTGAGGGACGCAGGAGAAACGGCAGTGTGGGTCATGTTGGTATTGTCTCTGAAATATACCCTAACAATACATTTAAATTTATTCATGCTTCTACCAGCCATGGGGTTATTATATCGTCATCAACAGAGCCGTATTATTCTTCACGGTATCTTAGAGGTGGAAGGGTTTTAGAGGATAGTAAACTATATGGAAATACTAATTCGAGCTCAAAGGTCAATAACCAGACCATAAAAACCAAATCTAATACTCCTACACCTGCAGTAATTTTGGTTCAAAACAGTTCTATAATCAACACAGGCTCTGAAAATCAGAATATAAGTGCCGATCAAAAGCAAAAAAGCAGAAAAACAGATAAGTCTAATAGTGATGAGAATCAGAAGTTTGTGGAATCTAATTCTGATATTATTTTAAGGGAAGACCCTCATCTTGTTCCGCCACCTCAGAATACACATATAGTAAAGATGGGAGAAACACTCTATTCAATTTCGCAAATATATGGATGCACTGTTGAGGAATTAATTGCTTGGAATCCCAAAATAAGCACCGTAATTAAACCGGGAGATAAACTTCAAATTAATTCTAACTAATAATCGGTTTCTTTTGCCTATTTTTGACTCCAAATAAAATACTAAAACAAAAACTATGATTACAGCAGACCAACTTAAAGATGTGTTGGAGCGCGTGGAAGCGCTGAGGGGGTACCTTTGACATCGATGCTAAAACGATAGAACTAGAGGAGCAGGAATTACGAACTCAATCACCAGATTTTTGGAACGATTCTAAATCTGCCGAAATGCAGATGAAGGTTATTCGAGAATTGAAATTCTGGATTGATAATTACAATAAGGTCAAATCTATTTCTGAGGAGCTTGAATTGGCTTTCGATTTTGTAAAAGAAGGCATTGTTTCTGAGGATGAAGTTGTTGAAAATTATGAGCAGGCACTTCATTTGTTAGAGGATTTAGAGCTCAAAAATATGTTGCGCCGAGAAGAAGACGGACTGGGAGCAGTACTTAAAGTTAATGCCGGTGCCGGTGGCACAGAGAGTCAAGATTGGGCTGAAATGCTTTTTCGTATGTATCAGAGATGGTGCGAAAACAAAAACTACAAAACAAAAGTAACAAATTGGCAAGACGGTGATGATGCCGGAATTAAAACTGCTACCTTACAGGTAGAAGGTGATTTGGCTTATGGTTTTTTGAAAAGCGAAAATGGTGTTCACAGACTCGTAAGAGTTTCTCCTTTCAATGCACAAGGAAAGAGAATGACTTCTTTTGCATCAGTTTTTGTAGTTCCACTTATTGATGATTCTATTGAAATAGATGTAAACACTTCTGATATTTCATGGGACACCTTCAGGTCTGGAGGCGCCGGTGGTCAAAACGTAAATAAGGTGGAGACAGGTGTTAGACTACATTATATCCATAGAGATTCTGACACCGGAGAGGAACAGGAGATTGTTATTGAAAACACAGAAAGTAGATCTCAATTGGATAACAGGGAGAATGCTATTCGATTGCTCAAGTCTCAGCTGTATGAAATAGAGCTGGAGAAAAGACGTGCGGCACAGGCTGTTGTAGAAGCAGGTAAAAAGAAAATTGAATGGGGGTCTCAGATAAGGAGTTATGTGTTTGATGACAGAAGAGTTAAGGACCACCGAACTAATTATCAAACATCGGATGTAAATAGTGTAATGGATGGCGATTTAGACGCATTTATAAAAGCTTATCTTATGGAGTATGGAGGAGATTAAAGCTAGATCGAAGTATCATCGTTCTGTTCTGATTATACTTATTCTGTTACTGACAGTAATTTTATTTACTGAATTCAGGTATTATCTGGGAGGTTTTCTTGCCGCAGTAGCAATGTATACTCTTTTGAGGGGTATAATGATTAATTTAAGCGAAAAGCGCAACTTAAGCCGAGCTCTTAGCGCTTCTATTATAGTGCTTGGTTCAGTAATATTTATTTTAATTCCACTCACCGGCATTGGCTTTTTAGTAGCCGACACTGTATCAAGTATTAATATTGATCCGGATGCAATCTCAGAGGCGATTGATGATTTTGCATATGCAATAGAAAGTAGAACAGGCATGGAGGTTTTTACTCCTCAGAATTTTTCTATTGTACCACAGGCAGGGGGCAGTTTAATGCAAACTTTAGTTGCGGGCCTAAGCTCTATGGTTATAAATAGTGTAATTGCAATTTTTGTGCTTTATTTCATGCTTGTTAGATACGATGGCTTTGAAAGAGTATTATTAGAAATTCTACCTTTTAGCGAGAATAATAAAAACATATTACGCCAAGAAACAAAATCAATTATTTTATCCAATACAGTAGGTATACCGGTTGTAGCAATTATTCAAGGTGTTTTCGCTTATGTTGGTTTTTTATTTTTAGGTGTAAACTCTCCTCTTGTTTTTGCTGTGCTTGTATCATTTACGACAGTAATACCAATTGTAGGTACAGCGCTGGTATGGGTACCACTAAGTATTGCAGCTATGATGAACGGCGATATTTTACGAGGAGTGTATATTTTGGCTTACGGATTGATTATTATTGGAGGATCAGACGCAGTTGTCCGTTTTATGCTACAAAAAAGATTAGCCAACATTCATCCGTTAATCACCTTCTTTGGTGTTCTTATTGGAATCGCATTATTCGGATTCTGGGGAATTATCTTCGGACCACTTCTTTTGTCTATGTTCATACTACTAATAAACATGTACAGGCATGATTATATCGCAGGCTCTTCAGCCACACCCCGTGTATCTACAGTAGAAGGCCATCAGACTAATATTTTTATGCAAAAAAGAATCGCTAAAAAGGGTCAATAGATAAACCAAAAAGGGCGAAATCATATTTTACCGGATCGCTGCTGTCAAACTTTTTTAAATTATCTGTAAGTTCAATTGCTGTTTTCCAGTCAGTTTGCTTTCTTGTAATCAGACCTAGTTTCCTAGCTGTCCTGTCTACATGCAAATCGATAGGACAAATTAGCTCACTTTTCGGAATTCTTGACCATATACCAAAGTCTACACCTCCTTTACTTCTGACCATCCATCTTAGAAACATGTTAAGCCGTTTACAGGCAGAATTTCTTGCCGGAGTAGCTACATGTTTACGTGTGCGATGGGGGGCGTTAGGATGGTTGAAAAAGTTGTATTCAAAGTTTATTAATGAATCCTCAATTGAGGTGAATTTGCCATTTGTCAAAAATGCATCTTCCAACGTGTCAAACACTTCATAGTAACGTTTAAAATAATCTACGAAATAAAGTAGATCTGTATCGTTAAATGTCCTGTGCTTAAATCCTTCTAGGTCTTTTAAATCATCAGCGCCATGTTCTTTTATAAATCTATATGGCTCATTTCCAAACCGATTAATCAGGTCATGGCATTTATTTATAATTGTTTTTCTCTGCCCCCATGCAAGTATTGAAGCAATAAAGCCCATTATCTCTCTATCCTGTTTTAAAGAGAAAAGATGTGGAATAGAAATTGGGTCATTTGCAATAAATGAAGGGTTATTGTAATGTTCTGCTTTTTCATCAAGCAATTCTTTCATTTTAATCATAACGTAATTAATTATCTTCAACAAAATTACCACTATTTCTTAAAAAGCACTACTTTTGCATAACAATAATCCCGAATCCCTATTTGCTGATGAAACGCGTACTTTATATTCTCTTTGTATTTCACATCATTTCTAATTCCATTACGGGACAGATTAGTTACGGTGGCAAACCTCTTCCGCTTACAGCAGATACCGGAACAAGATTGTTAACGACTTCAAGAGATCTTTTTGTTGAAATGCCCAGTTTTGATAAGCAAGCTGCATTATGGCGTTCGAATCAAGATAAATCTAAATTCAAAAGTCTTGAGTTTGCACATAAATTTGATGTTCATTTAAGACCAGATAATTCTGGTGTATCATTCACATTCGACAATATGCAAGTTTGGCGAGTAGGGATAAGATCTCGAGGTGCATATTCATTAAACATTCTCTTTTCGAAATTCAACATCCCCGAAGGTGCAAAAATGTTTGTATATAATACAGATCAATCTGAAGTTCTTGGCTCATATACTCATGAAAATAACAGCGATTTAAACCTCTTGCCTGTGCAACCTATTGGAGGCGACGAACTTATTGTAGAATATCAAGTTCCTATAGATAAAGCGAATGAAGGCGAAATAGAGATTGGTGATGTTAATCATGACTTTATAGGAATTTTCAGAGCTACAGAACCACGTGATCCTACTCAATCTTGTCATCCCAATCTTATTTGTTACCCCGAAAACATAGAAGCCGGCAGTGGTGTTGTTGGATTGATAATCAATGGAGATACATATTGTACCGGATCATTGATAAACAATAGCTCTGAAGATGGAACTCCTTATCTTTTGACATCAACACATTGTTTGAATAATGATTTTGATAACGAGTTCTTAAACAACAGGAGGTATGATGTAGTGGCTGGAAGCATTGTAGCTTTTTTCAATTATAACTCACCAACTTGCACGCCGGATATCAGGGGACCTATACAAATGACATTGGCTTCGGCCGATTCAGTTTTAATAAGCGAAAGATATGATATTTCTCTATTAAAGTTTAAGGAAACCCCTCCTCAAGAATATCAGCCACATTTGCTTGGATGGAATGCCGAATCTGCTCCTGCAGCACCTTTTCATGGCATTCACCATCCAAATGGAGGGATAAAAAAGGTTGCAGTTGACGAAGGTAGCCTAGGTGTTGGTTCTTTCAATGATCCACGATATAATATGGAGCCAGGAGCTTTCTGGATAGTAAGAGATTGGGAGATAGCAGCTACAGAAGGAGGCTCTTCTGGTTCACCACTACTTGACCGGGAAAAGCATATAGTAGGTACATTAACCGGGGGTGAGTCGTATTGTTCATCTCCAAGGGGACCTGACATATATTCATCTTTAAATAAATTTTGGAACATTGAAGGTTCACTTGATAACCCAAACCCAATAAGCTACTACTTAGATCCAAATGACTCCGGAGTTTTAAAGATAAGTGGTCGTAACCTCTATCCAAGTGTGCCTTTTACCAAGAGTCAAAATTTCAAAGCCGATGAAAATCCCACCGAGTCATATTATACATCGGTGCCGATGCTAGCTACAAATAACACTTTCGGTTATACCGAATTTGCCGAAGAGTTCTACAGTGAAAACACAATACAGTTACATGGAGTATTCATTTCATCGCCCGCAATAAACAATATTGATGATCTCAATATAGATATAAAGGTATATACGGGTGAAAAACAACCTGAAAGAATAATTCATACACAGCTGTATGATTATAGTTATCAATATTACAGTAATCAGGGTTTTGATTACGGATTGCGAGACATGAAACATAACATAGAAAACTACATTGAATTTGATACACCGCTCTCAATATCCGGATCTTTTTATATTTCCTATACAGACAGAAATGGTATACCTAATGGTTTTGCAGTATTGAACGCAGAGCCTCGTGAACTTGGCGCCGGAATTGTTTCTACTGCTTGGATGAAGAATTCTCAAGGTTGGGTTAGTTCGTCGGAGAACATGGAAAATCCAATCAATACATCTCTTTTAATCTCAGCATACGGAATAGGTGATGCAACCGTTAAAAAGGACCCTGAAGTTGAAGAAACAACGGTGTCTGTTTATTATTCAGGAGAAGTTGGAAGGGTGTTTATTGAGTCAAATGATGATTTGCTTGAATGGGAATTGTATTATGTAACAGGGCAAAACATTCTCAAAGAAAGAGCCGATAAAAGTATTAACAGAGCTTCATTTTCATCGTCGCATTTACCCAAAGGAGTGTATATAGTAAAGGTGGTAACTGCAAACGGCACAATCAGTAGGAAAAAAGCACTAATTTTTTAAATTACTCATCAATGTCTGCTGTAGACTCAGCTTTTTTAGCTATTTGTTCATTAATGTAATTAGAGATTATGTTACTACCACCGTCCTCATTATTCTGAGACTCTGAGTTCTCATTCACTTGTACATCATCCGTATGTATTACTTCTGGCTCTTCTTCCTCAATAATTTTTTGCCCAACAATGAGATTATCTCCGACGCCTATTTTGGTTGATCTTAGCTCATTCCATGATCGTAGCTGAGATACATTTACACTATTTCTTTGGGCGATAGCACCTAAAGTGTCTCCTTTTCTCACCCTGTAGTAAGTATTAATAGTTTTATTTGATCCATCAGTATCTACTTGTGCCAATTGAATTTGATTATCTTGTTGAGGTTCAGGAGCAGCTCTTTTTCCAACAATCAATCGTTTACCGATGCTTAACCTATCAGAATTCAAACCATTCCAAGATCTAAGACGTGCAACAGTTGTGCCATTTCTCCTTGCAATAGTAGAGAGATTATCTCCTCGTTTCACACTATATATAATATTTATTGAATTACCGTCACTCTGTGTATTCGTTCCATCCATATAACCATCTGTATAGGTTCTATGAGTAAAATATTTATCTCTATCATAATTAATTATAGAATCATTGTAATCTATATATGCAAACATTCTATCACTAGGTAACACAAGTGCATAACTCTTGCTATCAGACGGGGTTCTATCTGTTTTAAACTGAGGATTTAATCTTTTTATTTCACTTAATTGGATGTCTAAAACACCTGCAATTTGAGCAAAATGAATTTGTTCTTCAACGTGGATTGTGTCTAATGCAACCGCTGTTCCATAACTTTGTGCAGGACAAATATTATGATCCTCAAAATGATTCATTATATAATTGGCAGCAATAAATGCCGGCACATAACCTCTGGTTTCTCTTGGAAGTCTATAATATATTTCCCAATAATCACGCTTCCCACCACTCCTTGCAATTGCTTTATTTACATTACCCGGCCCGCAATTATACGCAGCAATAACAAGATTCCAATCGCCATATATTGTGTGCAAATCTTTAAGGTACCTCACGGCAGCATCTGTTGATTTATAAGGATCACGCCTCTCATCCACCAAGCTGTTTACTTCTAATCCATAACTTTTTCCCGTTCTAAGCATAAATTGCCATAAACCTGTAGCACCTGCTCTTGAAACAGCAATTGGGTTGAGAGCCGATTCTATAACTGGAAGATATTTTAACTCCAATGGCAATCCATGCCTGTCGAGTGCCTCTTCAAACATTGGAAAGTAATAATCGCCCAAAGATAACATATAACTCACCTGCTCTCTTCTGCGAGAGGAATACATTTCAATATATCTTTTAACTACACTATTGTAAGACAACTCCATAACGGTTGGGAGTTGATATAATCTGTTTGCATAAACAGTGTCGTGATATGTTACATTTTGACCTCTATCACAATCTAAACCTTCAGTAGAAAGGTCTAATTGCCAACCTCTTTGCAGATCTGCCAAACTTTCGCTCATACTTTCAGGAAAGACAATGGAATCATCGGTAATATCTGTGTTGAGCGCATTTACTATAGTATCTGTAGTAATAAATGAACTGTTTTGAGCTGATAACACAATACTTCCCAGAAGGAAAATCATTGTATATAAAATATTTTTTTTCATATAATTTCTATTATTCCTAGAAGCTTATACTCCATTGTAGACCGTATGAGCTCCCAATATAATTAGATCTTTCTTCTCTTAGTAAAGTCGGTTGAATTTGCATAGACAAATCCGGACTCATATCAAAATCAAACAGTTGTGAATCGACATACGCATCTACCATTGCCAATAAATAAAGCGCAACTGTTCCTATTATACTTAAATCTCTGTAATATCTGTAATAGTCTTTTCTCTGTTGCAGTACTCCCCTAAACCATTCTTTGTCAACCGAGTCTGGGTCCATGCCATAAGGCAACATATTATGCCATCTGTTAGTATTTGGGTTATCATCCATAATATCTTTATAACCATCGAGATAGTCCCTGTAATAACCATTATTCCATGTAATAGCATATGTGAAACCCACAAATCCACTATAGAGGATGGGTAACTTCCAATACTGACGATTATATATCTGACCTAAACCGGGGAAAATTGCGGAGTATATTACTGCTTTTCGGGGAGATGGAAGAAACATATAACCGGGTGCTGAGAAAGCATCTGAAGTTGTCGAAATAATTATGCTGTCAGCTTTTTCTTCTACCGTAAGACCCAGAGAGTCTTCTGATATCACCTCCACAGGAGACACCACCTGTTGAGATTGAACATTCTGACCTTTGATAGGTGAGGCAGTAAAAATAAAAAAACAAAGAAGCATTCCGGCAATCTTCATCCTGAAACTGTTTCTAATTTAACAATGTTATGGTTTACCTGCTCGCTTCATTTTATCGAACATAACTATGATTCTTTCCAAATCCTCTGATGAGTTAAATGGAATTGTTATCTTTCCTTTCCCTCGTTTATTATAACTGAAGTCAACGTCAGTGTTAAAATATGAGGAGAGATGTTTTTTAAGTGCCTCAAAATCATCAGACAACTTTACTTTGGTAGTTTTTTTCGATACTTTTCTTTTAATATTGCCTGGTTTTACCAAATCATCCAAAGAACTACCTTCACCTACTTCTCTTACAATTGACTCAACATTTCTTACCGACAAGCCTTCTGCAAGGATCATGTTATATAATGAAAGCTGTGCAACCGGATCATTCATTGTTACCAGTGCGCGGGCGTGACCCATATCAATCTTTTTATCTTTTACTCCCATTTGAACTTCGGCAGGGAGCTTCAGCAAACGGAGATAATTTGCAACGGTGGCTCTTTTCTTGCCAACCCTTTCGCTCAATTGTTCTTGAGTAAGAGACAATGTATTTATTAATTTTTGATATGCAAGTGCTATTTCTATGGAGTTAAGGTCTTCGCGCTGAATATTTTCAATAAGCGCCATCTCCATAGTTTCATCATCATCAACTGTTTTAATATATGCAGGGATTGCAATCAATCCTGCTCTTTGAGAAGCTCTAAACCTTCTTTCTCCGGCAATTATTTCATAAGATTCTTCACTGATTTTTCTTAGGGTAATCGGCTGTACTAGTCCGATAGATTGGATTGAAGTTGTTAATTCATTAAGTGCCTCCTCATCAAATGATCTACGGGGCTGATCAGGATTGGGTACTATTTTACTGAGTTCTACCTCACTTATTGATGAAGAGCCCTGGGTGTCACTATCATTAAATGTAATTAGTGCGTCTAAACCTCTTCCCAATGCATTCTTTTTAGCCATAATCTATTCTGTTCCTTTGGAATTACAAAGTTAGGATTTTTTTTCAATCAGCTCCTTTGCAAGCTGCAGATAGTTTATTGCGCCGCGCGAACCGGCATCATACATCAATGCAGGTTGAGCATAACTTTGAGATTCACTCAGTGTCACATTTCGCTGAATAACCGTTGTGAAAACCAACTCTTTGAAATGATGCTTTACCTCTTCATAGATTTGATTATGAAGACGAAGGCGTGAATCGTACATTGTTAATACAAAACCTTCAATTTCGAGGGCTCTATTTAGTTTAGACTTTATAATCTTAATAGTATTCAGCAGCTTACTTAACCCTTCAAGTGCGAAATATTCACATTGTACTGGAATCATAACAGAATCGGCAGCAGTTAGTGCGTTTACCGTAATTATACCCAAGGACGGTGAACAGTCAATCAAAATATAATCGTAGTTATCTTTTTGAGGAAAAAGTAAATCTCTCATTCTTTTTTCCCTGTTAGTCATTTGCACCATTTCTACTTCGGCACCAACCAGGTTGATATGAGATGGAATTATATCGATATTATCAAAGGGAGTATTTTTAATTGCATCCTGAGATGTACAACTGCCAATTAATCCTTCATAAATTGTATATTCAACTTGTTTTATATCAACCCCCAGCCCCGAAGAGGCATTAGCTTGAGGATCCGCATCCACAACAAGTACTTTCTTATCCAATGCGGCAAGAGATGCTGCCAGATTTATGGTTGTGGTTGTCTTCCCTACCCCACCTTTCTGATTTGCTAAAGCAATTATTCTACCCATACTTTATTCCTTTTCAGTAAACAAAGTTTTCTGTTCATAATATCACTAATAAAAAAACCTGCTAGACTGAATGGCAAAATAAGCAATAAATCAGGTATTTTTGTGTTAATTATTTGAAACGTTGGGTTATTTGTTGATAAATAAGCTCATAATACCTCATGCTGCTTCTATTCCCAGATAAAATCAGTGTCTCTTCCGTTTTTCCCGAGTAAATTATCTTTTTCATAGAAAAATTCTTTTTCACCAAACGCAGGAACTAACTCATCAAGCCACGTCGCATTTTTATCATACTTAGCGAAGAAAGGGATGTCTATTAAGTCCGGATTGCGACATTGTATAAATCTGAGTACAAACACTTTTTCTCCCTGAATTTCTGTAATTCCTTGCACTTGAACCTTGCCCGGATTTGCGCTCATGCTTGGTCCTCTAACCGTACGAGCCACACCACTCACACTTCTGTAAGCTTTTCTAAATATATTCCACGCTTTTTCTAGTGGCACTTCAAAAAACTTTTTAGATCCTGTATCACGTGCTACAAACATGTAATATGGTATTAATCCTTGCGCAACCTGTTCTTTCCACATATCAGCCCAAACCTTTGCATCATCATTGATATGTCTTAACAGAGGAGACTGAGTTCTTATTTGTGAACCGGTATTCTTGATGCGACTAATTGCCTCTTTAACTGCATCTGTTCTTAGTTCTACAGGATGATTGAAATGTGCTTGAAACGCAAGATGCTTCCCCGCTTTTTCAACTTTCTCAAAAAGGAATAACAACTCATCAGCATCCTTATCAGTTAGAAAACGATATGGCCAGTATGACAATGTTTTAGTTCCAATTCTGATATTCTTAATATGATCAAACTCTTTTGTTAGCAGGGGTTCAATATACCTGGCCATCACATTTGTTTTGGCAGTAAGGGGGTCGCCCCCTGTAAACAAAACATCTGTAACCCTACGATGCTTTAATAAATATCTGTGTAGTAAATCTGCCTCTTTCATGGCAAACTTAAGGTCATTCATACCCGAAAACTGCGGCCATCTAAAACAAAAAGTGCAATACGCATGGCAAGTTTGTCCTTGGCTGGGAAAAAACAACACAGTCTCTCTATATTTATGTTGCATCCCATGAAGTTTGATTCCATCAACCTGTGGAACATTTGTTTCCTGACCTGCAGGATTTGGATTTAGCCCCATTCTTATATCAAAAACCTTTTTTTTAAGAGCTGCTTCATCATTACTGTCAAGCAATGATTTCACCTGCTTGTAATTAGATTTTGATAGCATTTCTTTTCTCGGAAATGTAAGGGTATATATTGGATCATTGGGAACATTATTCCAGTCTATCAGTTGTTCTACGACATAATTGTTGGCTTTAAAAGGCAGCACCTGCCCAACAACCCCAATAGCTTCCCTATCTTCTTCAGAAAGGTTATTTATTTGGGGAATATCTTGATAATTTCTTAATATAAAATTTCTGTATTTAATATCTTCCATATTTTATTATTTAAATATTACTGTGAAAAGTATTGCAAGGGATATGCCGACCTGCAGAGAGTTTATGGACGCTATATATAGCAAGTATCAAACAAAAATATGAAAAATATACCAAAAAGACAACTATTTTATTGCACTTTCAGCATATTATGGGTTTATATTTACAAATTGCTTTATTTAAGTGTTCTTAAACAGAATTTGTTCGTTAAATGGCTGTAATTAAAATATAATGATTACTTTTGTAATTAGATGACTGAAATATTATCACATACACTCCTTTTCAAAGCAGTTGGCGTAGTCCGACGATGCTTATAATTTATACAGCTAACAAAATAGTCTGTATCTCTCCCCGTTTTCCTTTTTGTGCGACTTCCGCACTATATTCACAACACAACATCAACCATCTTTTTTTATATCATAATGAATGTAGAAATTCATATAGCAAACAGTAATTATATAGGTTATGCACAAGAAATCTGTGATTTAATATACGAGTCTGCACAGGCTCGAGGCACTGGTATAGCAAAACGTAGTGCAGAATACATCGCAGGGAAAATTAATTCAGGTATGGCGGTCATTGCCCTAGACGGAGATAGGCTTGTTGGTTTCTCTTATATCGAAACTTTCAGCCATAAAAGATTTGTTGCAAACTCCGGACTTATAGTTCATCCCGACTACCGTGGTCAGGGACTTGCAAAAAAAATAAAGAGAAAAATCTTCGATCTTTCCCGAAAGATATATCCTAACGCCAAAATATTTAGTATAACAACAGGCTTGGCAGTAATGAGAATGAATACAGAGCTGGGATTTAAACCGGTAACTTTTTCTGAGCTTACCGATGATGAAGAGTTCTGGAATGGCTGTAAAGGTTGCAGGAATTACGACATACTGCAGCGGAACAACTTTAAAATGTGTTTATGTACAGGATTATTGTACGATTCAAAAGATCAGCCAACACAACAACCAAGCACTTTTGCAAAGAAAATAGTGAAACCGATAATCAAAACTAAAAAAAGAAATAAGTCAAAAAAATGAAAGAAAAAGTAGTTTTAGCATTCAGCGGTGGTCTGGACACATCGTATTGTGTACCTTACCTAATAAATGAGAAAGGTCTTGAGGTACACACAGTGATCGTAAATACGGGGGGCTTCTCTGACGATGAAGCTGCTCTTATTGAGGAACGTGCAATAAAACTGGGCTCCACTTCTCACACTTGCATCAATGCAGTAGACGATTATTATTCAAAAGGAATTAAATATCTCATATTTGGCAATGTATTAAAAAACAACACTTATCCTCTTTCAGTTAGCTCCGAGCGATTTTTCCAAGCGATGGCAATTGTTGAGCATGTTAAGGAAATTGGAGCCAAATACGTAGCTCACGGAAGCACCGGAGCTGGAAACGATCAAATAAGATTCGATCTTGTATTTGAAGTTTTAGCACCAGATGTTGAAATTATTGCACCTGTTAGAGAACTCAGTCTTTCGCGCCAGCAGGAAATAGATTATTTAAAAGAAAATGGCTTTGACTTTTCTTGGGAAAAATCAAAATACTCTATTAACCAAGGATTATGGGGAACCAGTGTAGGTGGAGTTGAAACATTAAAATCTTCCGGTGTACTACCTGAAGAAGCATACCCTTCTCAAGTTTCAAAACAAGGTTCCGAACGCATTAATATTGGCTTCGAGAAAGGTGAACCGGTATCGATTAACGGAGAAAAAACATCGCCAGTCGAACTCATTCGTAAACTGCATAAAATTGCCTCAGCTTATGGAATCGGAAGAGATGTGCATGTTGGTGATACAATAATTGGCACAAAAGGGAGAGTTGCATTTGAAGCATCCGCTCCACTTATAATAGTTAAAGCACACCATCTACTTGAAAAGCATGTACTCACCAAACATCAGTTATATTGGAAAGAACAACTCTCTAATTGGTACGGACAGCTTATGCATGAAGCACAATACCTTGAACCAGTAATGCGAAATATTGAAACTTTCTTAGATGATACGCAAAAGTTTGTTTCAGGAGAAGTTGAAATTGAGCTAAGACCTTATCATTTTGCAATTTTAGGTTGTTCAAGCGATTTTGACCTAATGAGCTCTCTCTTTGGAGAGTATGGCGAAAGCAACAAATCATTTACCGGCGAAGATGTAGTTGGATTTACAAAAGTAACAGCCAACCCATTAAAAATTTATTATACAATACACAAAAATGATTAATGTAAGCATAGTTGGGGGAACCGGATATACAGCTGGCGAACTTCTTAGAATATTGCTCAATCACCCTCAAGTAAATATTGAGTCAGTTATAAGTACAACTTCGGTTGGCAAACGCATTGATGCAGTCCATCGCGATTTACTTGGAGAAACAGATCTTGTATATAGTGAAAGCTATAATAATCCCGATCTCATATTTCTATGTCTTGGGCATGGTCTTTCACGCGAATTTTTGAAAAAAAATCATCTTCCGGAAGGTTGTAAAATAATTGACCTTGGTAATGATTTCAGGAATCAACCTCAATTTGAAGATAAGAATTTCGTATTTGGTCTGAGCGAGCTATTTAAAGATGATATACGCAAAGCAGAATACGTTGCCAATCCGGGCTGTTTTGCATCCACAATAATGCTTGCACTACTACCTTTAGCATCAAAAAACCTTCTAAAGGATGATATTCATGTTCACGCCATAACCGGTTCAACCGGAGCCGGCAAAAGACCAGGGGAAACTACTCATTTCAGCTACAGAGATAGCAACATTTCTATATACAAACCGTTCACACACCAACATTTAGAAGAGATCGGTAACACATTAAAGACTGCAGGTAACTCTAAGCTCCCACAAATAAACTTTGTGCCAATAAGAGGAGACTTTACACGTGGTATATTTGCAAGTATATATACGAAATGGGATGATTCAATAACCAAAGAAGAAGCTATTGAATTCTTCAAATCATACTACCTAAATTCACCATTTGTCTTTTTATCAGATGAACCAATAAGCCTCAAAGAAGTTGTAAATACAAATAAATGTCTTTTACATATAGAGTTTCACAACGGCTACATACATATTACATCCGTAACAGATAATCTTGTAAAAGGTGCATCTGGTCAAGCAGTGCAAAACATGAATTTAATGTATGGACTGGAAGAAACAACCGCGTTAAAACTAAAAGGAAGTTCTTTTTAATAAATATATAAATATGCAATTATTCGACGTATATAGTCTATGGGATATTGAACCTGTAAAGGGAAAAGGCTGTAAAGTATGGGATAAAAATGGGGTTGAGTATTTAGACCTATATGGTGGACATGCAGTCATTTCAATAGGACACTCACACCCTAAATATGTAGAGGAAATTAAAAAACAGGTAGACAAGCTAGGATTTTACTCTAACTCTGTACAAAACTCCCTACAGCAAGAACTTGCAGTTAAACTTGGAAAACTAAGTGGCTACATAAACTACTCATTATTCCTTACCAACTCAGGTGCCGAAGCCAATGAAAACGCACTCAAGCTCGCTTCTTTTCATACCGGGAAGAAACGTATAATTGCCTTTAAAGATTCATTTCACGGTAGAACTTCCGGAGCCGTTGCAGCTACAGATAATCCAAGCATTCAGTCCCCTTTTAATAATGGACATGAAGTAACATTCTTAAATATCAACGACATAACTAGCGTCGAAAAAGAAATATCAAAAGGTGATGTTGCTGCCGTAATAATTGAAGGAATACAAGGAGTGGCCGGCATCTTCATACCTGAAGATAGCTTTCTAAAACAACTTAATTTTTTGTGTAAACAAAACAATGTGTCACTTATTTTAGATGAAATACAATCAGGCTATGGCCGAACCGGCAAATTCTTTGCACATCAATATGCAGATATAAAACCTGATATAATCACCACTGCAAAAGGCATGGGTAACGGCTTTCCAATTGGGGGCGTTCTTATCTCTCCTGAATTTGAAGCGGAAAAAGGAATGCTCGGAACTACATTTGGTGGTAACCATCTCGCTTGTGTTGCAGCAATTGCGGTACTTGATGTACTAGAGCATGAGCTGTTAATTGAAAACGCCACTATATTAGGAGATTATTTGTATAAAGAACTTCACAAGATAGATGCTGTGAAGACAGTCAGAGGACGTGGACTCATGCTGGGCATTGAACTAAAACCGGAATTCTCTGATGTTCGCAATCGTTTATTGTTCGAAAGTCATATCTTTACCGGTGGTGCAAAAAATGGGGTTATGCGATTACTTCCACCACTTTCAGTTTCCAAAAATGAAATTGATTTTTTCATTCTTGAATTAAAGAACAAAACGAACTAAACAAATACAAACTATTATAATTTCTTATGAGAAACTTCACTTCAGTGCATGATATAGGTGATCTGGAAATTGCTTTGGAAAAAGCTAAATGGGTAAAAGAAAACCCTTTTGCAGATCAGGAATTAGGTAAAAACAAAACATTACTACTTATTTTCTTCAACTCAAGTCTTCGAACTCGTTTAAGCACACAAAAAGCAGGTTTAAATTTGGGAATGAATGTAATTGTTCTCGATATAAACCAAGGTGCATGGAAGCTCGAAACCGAAAGAGGAGTGATAATGGATGGTGATAAACCCGAGCACATCCTTGAAGCAATACCTGTTATGGTTGCTTACTGCGATATTATCGGCGTACGCTGTTTTGCTAAATTCGAAAACAAAGAAGATGATTATAATGAAATCATCCTTAATCAGTTTATTGAATTATCCGGCAAACCAGTATTCAGCATGGAAGCAGCAACCAGACATCCATTGCAAAGTTTTGCAGATTTAATAACCATAGAAGAGTTTAAGAAAAAGGATAACCCAAAGGTTGTATTAACGTGGGCACCTCATCCTAAAGCACTTCCACAGGCGGTCCCAAACTCTTTTGCAGAATGGATGAATGCAACTGACTATGAATTCGTAATCACTCACCCCAAAGGCTACGAATTAGAAAAGTCTTTTGTAAACAATGCAATTGTAGAGTATGATATTGAGAAAGCATATAAGAATGCAGATTTCATTTATGCCAAAAACTGGTCACCATACCAAGACCCTAATTATGGCAAAGTAATAAGTACAGATAGGACATGGACTGTAGATAACAAGAAAATGGCTATTACCAATAATGCATATTTTATGCACTGCTTGCCGGTACGCAGAAATATGATAGTTACTGACGATGTAATAGAAAGCAAGCAATCTATTGTAATTCAAGAGGCTGCCAACAGAGTAGTATCTGCACAAACAGTCTTAAAAGAGATGTTGTTAAAACTTTAAACTATTAACATAACACTTCCCATAATAATCAAGACCTAAAAATTGAGAAATGACAAATACTAAACCAACACTATCAATAGTGAAAATAGGAGGAAATATAGTTGATAACCCACTAGCACTTGAATCATTTCTTATTGATTTTAATGAATTAGAGGGCAATAAACTTTTGGTGCATGGTGGTGGTGTCCTGGCCTCCAAAATGGCACAGCAGCTTGGAATAGAAACAAAGATGATTAACGGTAGACGGGTCACAGACGCTGAGACCATTAAAATTGTCACTATGGTTTACGCCGGCTGGATTAACAAAAACATCACAACCTCACTTCAAAAAATAGGCTGCAACGCAATAGGGTTATCTGGTGCAGATGCCAATTGCATCCCCTCTGTTAGGCGTTCGCCTGAACCTGTAGATTTTGGATATGTGGGCGATCCCGATCCTGAAAAGGTAAACGCAAAATTTATTTCTCAGTTAATTGAAAATAAAGTCATACCCATATTTTGCGCAATTACTCACGATATTACCGGCACATTACTGAACACTAATGCCGACACCATAGCATATGTTCTGGCAACCGCATTATCAAAAAACTACAAAACTTCGCTATACTACTGTTTTGAAAAAGCAGGAGTTCTATCAGACATCAACAATCCGGAAAGTTTGATAGTAACAATGAGTAATCAAGAGTACGAAGAGTATAAAACACAAGGAGTAGTAACTGACGGTATGATTCCCAAAATGGACAACTCCTTCAATGCAATTAAAAATGGAGTTTCAGAAGTTGTAATTTTGCACGCAGATAATCTATTAACAAAAAAAGGCACTATACTTAAATAAGTTTTGGTACATAATTTTAATATGATGGAATCTTCGGATAATACAGTAGAACTATTAAGAAAACTAGTCTCTATCAAATCCTTTTCGGGAGAAGAAAAGCCAAGAAGTGAATTCCTTGTGAACTACTTCACTAATTTGGGAATAACATCTGAATGTATAGGATATAATATTATTCTCCGACATCAACACTATGATGAGAAAAAACCAACACTAATGTTAAACTCTCATCTCGACACCGTTCAACCTGCATCAGGCTACACTATAGACCCCTATAACCCTGAACTTTCGGATGAATTCATTTATGGTTTAGGTAGCAACGATGCCGGGGCAAGTGTAGTTTCAATGATTCAAACTTTCATCCATTTTAAAGATATAAAGCTAGCATTTAATCTAATTCTGGCATTGTCTACGGAAGAAGAAAACTCCGGACCAAATGGAATGCGACTACTTTGGGAAAAACTTTCAAACAATGTAGATATGGCAATAATAGGTGAACCCACAGGCATGAGAGCAGCAATTGCCGAAAGAGGCTTGCTCGTAATCGATGGCGAAGCCAAGGGTATAAGTGGTCATGCAGCAAGAGATGAAGGTGTAAATGCGCTTTATATAGCATTAGAAGACATATCAACATTACGATCCGTTAAATTCAACAAGACTTCTCCCACTATGGGTGATGTAAAACTTACAGTTACTCAAATCAATGCCGGCACTCAACATAACGTTGTTCCCGACCGTTGCAATTTCGTTGTAGACATCAGACCAACAGAACAATATAACAATAATGAAATAATGAGCATTTTGCAACCGAAAGTCAAAAGCACCATCATAGCTCGTTCGCTCACAAACAAAAGCTCAGCAACTCCTACCGACCATATCTTAATGATGAGCATAAAAAGACTCGGAATAGAAACATACACATCTCCCACAACCTCCGATTGGATGAGAATTTCATGCCCTGCAGTAAAAATGGGTCCCGGAGAATCTGCGCGTTCACATCAGGCAGATGAATTTGTATTAATCAAAGAACTTCATGAGGGAATAAAAGGGTATATTAATTTAATAACTGAGCTATCAAAGAATAGCAAATAACATGCAAGTAAATGGCTAAAATTTGGGATAAAGGCTTCGATGCCAATAAAAGAGTAGAAGACTTCACAGTAGGAAACGACCGTGAACTTGATCTGCGTTTAGCAAAACATGACATTAGAGGTTCGATGGCACACATCAAAATGCTAGTAAAAATTGGACTTCTCGGCGAAAATGAAGAAAAGACATTGCAAAGTGAATTGCAAAACATCCTTCAAGAATTAGAGAGTGGGAAATTCAAGCTTGCAGATGATGTAGAAGACATCCATTCACAAATTGAGGCGATGCTAACCGAACGTCTTGGTGAAGTTGGTAAAAAGATACATTCTGGTCGTTCACGTAACGATCAAGTTCTAGTAGATATAAAACTCTATCTAAAGGAAGAAATTTCTACTATAAAAGAGGAGATGTTGCAACTATTCAAAACACTTCAAACTCTTAGCGAAAATCATAAAGATATATTACTTCCCGGCTATACCCATGCACAAATAGCTATGCCTTCGTCTTTTGGCTTATGGTTTGGCGCATATGCAGAAACTTTAGTAGATGATATGCAAACACTAGCTTCTGCGTGGAAAGTTGCAGACCAAAACCCTTTGGGATCTGCCGCCGGTTACGGAAGTTCTTTTCCCCTAGACAGGGAAATTACTACAAAAGAACTTGGCTTTAGCACTATGAGCTACAACGTCATTGCAGCACAAATGGGACGTGGCAAAACCGAAAGGATACTTGCACAAAGCATATCTAACATAGCCTCAACTCTAAATAAACTTGCAGTTGATAACTGCACATATCTCTCTGGCAACTTTGGGTTTATATCCTATCCAGAAGAACTTACTACTGGTTCCAGCATCATGCCACACAAAAAGAACCCCGATGTTTGGGAAATTATCAGAGGTCATAGCAACAGACTCCAGAGTCTGCCAAACGAAATATCACTGATGACTACCAATTTGACTCATGGTTACCACCGCGATTATCAACTATTGAAAGATGTACTTTTCCCTGCAATAAACACACTGCACAATATTATACAGATGGCAGACTTCATGCTTCAGAACATCTCTGTAAACAAAGATATTCTGAAAGATGAAAAATATGAATACCTTTTCACAGTAGAAAAAGTAAATAATCTTGTACTACAAGGTGTCCCTTTCAGAGAAGCATACCAACAAATTGGTAAAGAGGTGCAAGATGGTAACTTTCATGCAGAAAAAGAGGTTAATCACACACATGCAGGCAGTATTGGCAATTTATGTACTGAAGAAATTCGTTTAAAGATGAAACAAGCTTCAAACTGCATAACTTAATAATTTAAACATCACCAGCTCTTAATAGGGAAATCCTCTCATAAACAAAAAACGTTCACGGAATATTAGAAACAATCTAATAAACCATGGACGTTTTATTTTAAACTCTATATCGTATTTCTAAAAATTAGTGAGTGTGACCACCTTCTAATACATCATGAACAGCTTCCAAAGCATGGGTATAATCTACATAAGCTTCAACATATTCACGACCCTGTTCAACTGAGTTATTTCTAACTTTATACAAAGCTTCAGTCTTTTCAAACTTCTCTTGTAGTTGTGAGTTTATATGATTATTAAGTGCATTTAGCAAATCTTCGAATTCACCTGTTTCAAGAGCCTTGTCACTCATTACAGTAATATGAGCAGTTGTGCCCGCAGGCTTAAGACCTGTAAATGGAGCACCTTCCATTTCTCGATGCAAACGAATAAATGTTTCGTAAAAATGCTTCTTTACAATTTCATAAATTTCTTTATCACCATTTTTCAAGCTATAAGTTTTATGAAATAATGGAACAACTTCATCTTCCATATCTGCATTAATCCATTTCAATATTAAATCAACATTATTTGTTTCTAATGCCTTCTCTGCGTCAATTAGTGCAGGACCGTCATAAGAATCACAGTGTGCCGAAGCTGTCTGTATGCTTATCAGCGAAAAAAGCGCTATTAAAGATAAAATGAATGTCGATCTGATCAACCTGTTTTTAAGTAAATAATTTTTTGTCTTCATAATTGTTTTTATTTTATTGTTATTAATTTATTTGTCTATTGCGTTTGTAAGTACAAATGTACTATCTTAGTAACTCATAAATTGTCACCTCGGTGACAAACAGAAAAAAGTTTATGGAAAATCATAATCACTCAAACGGACATTCACACGACCACCTTGCTCAACTACTAAAAGCGCACAATATAAATGTAAACAATCTAGATCATCATCACGACAATCACAGTCGAAGCCACGGTCATAATCATATGACGGTAAGCTACTGTCCTCTATTCAAAGATCTTACTCAAAAGGAACATGATGAATTCTTAGATAGAAATGTAAAAGAAGTGTTAACTTACAAAAAGGGAGAAACAGTAGTTATGCAAGGAGACACTATAAATTATGTAATGTTGCTAATACACGGAAGCGTGAGGACCGAAATGATTACAATGGAAGGCAATATTCTCGATATTGATATTCTTGAAGCTGTCGTACCCCTTGCCCCATCGTTTATATATGGAATAAACAGCAAATTCCCGTTTGATATAATTGCCGCTGAACCATGCATTTTTCTAAATATCTCCAAATCGGCTTGGCTTGATGAGATGGCAAATAACAAGCAACTATTAACCAATTTCCTATCTTTAAATGCAGATCTAACTCTGTTTCTAACCAACAAGCTACAAATGATATCTCTTAAAAGCTTAAGAAAAAAGTTGGCAACATTTTTCTTAGAAAAAACCACCGTAGAAAACGACACCTTCATTCTAAAAAGATCCCGCACTCAATTGGCCGAATTTCTTGGAGTACAAAGACAATCACTCGCAAGATCACTAAAAGAAATGGAAGATGATGATATTATTCAACTTGACGGTCGTAATGTAAAAATAATTAACAGAGGTAAACTTATCAGAGAGTGAATTGCTATATGTAATACGCCTTTTTTTATGTATATTTGCAATGCAAACATTTTCGTCAAATTGCATCCTGACCACAATATTGGAAAACAATAACTTTATATAAACAATGAACTTAATCGAAAGAATGATTCAACGGGCAAAAGCTGATAAACAGCGAATTGTCTTGCCCGAAGGTACAGAAGAAAGAACTCTCCGTGCTGCAGACAAATTACTTAAAGATGAAATAGCCAATATTATATTATTGGGAGATCCAGTTGAAATTAAAAAAAAGGCTCTGCAATTTGACCTAATAAATCTAAATAAAGCAACTGTAATAAACCCAAAGGATCATAATAAAAAAGACGAATATATTAATCTGCTCGTAGAGCTTCGAAAACACAAAGGCATAACAGTTGAGATGGCTACCACATTGGTAGAAAACCCTCTATATCTATCGTGTTTAATGATTAAAAATGGCGATGCGGATGGTGAGGTTGCAGGAGCTCAAAACACAACAGGCGATGTACTCAGGCCGGCATTGCAAATAATCAAAACATCTCCCGGAGTAAAAGTAGTTTCAGGAGCATTTATAATGTTCACACAAACGCCTCAATACGGTGAAAAAGGAATTTTACTTTTCGCAGACTGTGCCGTAATGCCCAATCCCACGGCAGAAGAGCTTGCATCAATAGCTGTTGCATCTGCAACCACAATGCAAAACCTTGTGGGAGTTGAACCTAAGGTTGCCATGCTTAGCTTTTCTACAAAAGGGAGTGCAGAACATGAAATGGTTGATAAAGTAAGAGAAGCTACCAGAATTGCTAAAGAAATTTGCCCCTTATTAAAGATTGATGGCGAGCTACAGGCAGATACTGCACTTATACCCTCCGTAAGTGAATTGAAAGCACCTGAGAGCCCAATTGCAGGCAAAGCAAACATCTTGGTGTTCCCCTCACTTGAGTCGGGAAACATAGGGTACAAATTGGTCCAAAGACTTGGCAGCGCACAAGCTGTTGGACCTGTACTACAAGGTATGGCAGCTCCGGTAAACGACCTTTCTCGCGGATGTTCTGTTGAAGACATATATAATATAGCTACCATCACCGCAAACCAGGCGATAGGGCTTAATAACTGATTTAAACAATTTAAAATCATATGAGTGAAATGATTATTGAACCGATTGAAAAATATGGATTGAGCATTACGGCTGAAAATAAAATCAAGCCTCAATTCTCCAAAATAGGTGTTGTGGGTGCCGGTAAAGAAGGAAGAAACATTATTAACATGGCAGCCACTGCGGGAATGGAGGTAATATTCCTAGAAGAGACACCTGAGAGAATAGAATATGTAATAGGAGAACTTGAAAAAGTGATGGATCAAAAAATCAGCAGCTGGGGACTAACTCAGGTTGAAAAAAGAATCATAATGAACCGAATATCTCCCACTCTTGAATACGAAGATTTTTCCGGCTGCGATTTAGTAATTGAGTGCACACGCTATTCTGAGAGTGGACGAAGAAGTACACCCCTTAGAAAAAACATATTCAAAAAACTAGAGGATATATTAGCCCCTGAAGCTATAATAGGAACTAACGGTTCGGTAGTAATTATCAGCGAACTTGCCGCGGAGCTTGAGCACAAAGAGAGGTGCGTCAGCCTTTATTTCCCTGTCTCTCATCCCGATGCACGTATTCTTGAAATCGTAAGCGGAATGTACACTTCGGAAGAAGTGTATCAGAAAATGGAACTTTTTGCAAAATTAATAAACTATAAGCCGCACAAAATTAACGAGAGCAATGGTAATGTAAGCATGAGAATAATGGTAAATATGCTAAATGAATCTTGCCAGATGCTACTAGAAAGAGTATGTTCTTTTGAAGACCTTGAAGAGACATTCACTATTATTTATGGTCAAAGACTTGGGGTATTTAGGATGGCAGACATAATAGGCATTGAAAGACTTGTTGCTCTTATGGAAGCAATGTTCAACGAATTTGGCGAAAAGCATTATAAGCCAAATCCCATACTCTGGAAGCTTTATCGTTCAAACCAGCTAGGAGTAAGAACAGGTAAAGGATTCTATATTTATGACGAAAACGGCATCCCCGTTTCTAAAAACAAAGCGGTAATAAATTAGTGAGTTAATTAGAAAAAAGAGACTGAAATGAAAATATTGGTTTTAAATTGCGGCAGTTCATCAATAAAGTATAAGCTTTTCGAAATGGAAAGCAAAAAAGTGGTTGCACAAGGAGGAATAGAGAAAATTGGAATGAAAGGATCATTTCTTAAACTCACGCTTCCCGATGATACAAAAGTAATGTTAGAGGGAGAGATTCTTGAACATCGTGCCGGAATTGAATACATCTTAGGAGTACTACTTAGCGAAAAATATGGATGTATAAAAGAATTAGAAGAGATAAAAGCTGTAGGCCATAGAGTAGTCCATGGAGGAGAAAAATTTAACTCAAGCGTTTTAATAACAGAAGAAGTCATTCAAATGCTAAACGATAGTATAGAATTGGCACCACTTCACAACCCTCCCAACCTTAAAGGAATCTACGCAATTCAGGAATTTCTGCCCAATACACCACAAGTTGGAGTATTTGACACTGCATTTCATCAAACTATGCCTGACTACGCTTATATGTATGGTCTGCCCTACTCCCTTTATGAAAAACATGGTATCCGAAGATACGGGTTTCACGGCACCAGTCATAGGTTCGTTTCAAAAAAAGCATGCGAATTTTTAGGCCTACCATACAAAGAGCAAAGAATCATTACAGCTCACATAGGTAACGGTGGTTCTATAACCGCCATAAAAAACGGAGAATCCATAGACACGAGTATGGGCATGACACCTGTCGAAGGACTGATAATGGGTACCCGTTCGGGAGATATTGATCCAGGTGTAATATCATATATTATGGAAAAGGAAAGTATGGGTACAAAAGGAATCTCCACGCTACTGAACAAATTTTCAGGTATGCTTGGCATAACAGGTGTATCCTCAGATATGCGTGAAATAGAAACCGCTGTTAATAATGGTAACGAACGTGCTATTCTTGGAATGCGTACCTACTGCTATCGCATAAAAAAATATATCGGTTCATACGCCGCAGCTTTAGGCGGAGCCGACATATTAGTTTTCACTGGAGGTGTAGGAGAAAATCAAGCTGTAACCAGAAGAACGGTGTGCGAAGGGATGGAATATATGGGTATAGAGCTAGACGAAACCCTAAACTCCTCTGCGCAAGGTAAAGAAATGGTTATAAGCAAACCAACTTCTAAAGTTAAAGTGGTAATAATTCCTACCGATGAAGAACTTACTATTGCAAGAGATACAGTAGAAATTTTGCATCAATTCTAAATCAAGGAAGGTAAACTAAAAATGGAAGTTTAGTCATATCGAAAAATCATTTTTCTCTTCTTCTATTTCTATAAAAAAATCCAAGTCAATATCTGATAAATCTTTATCGGTCTTAAACTTCACTATATTCAGTTTTGGATAATAATGTATTACATCAACTTCCGATTTGAGTAATTTCTGAACATTCTCACTATATATTATATTTTTTTTTAATGTGCCGAAATATACTTTCATACTAAACTTATATCTGTTTTATAGTTAAATTATTGCTTGTGCCAATCCTTTTCCGACATCTCTGTATTTCTGACCATCTATGAATTTTGCATTTGTCTCTAGCAACTCCCATATTTCTTTGGCATTTAAATCTGGAAATTGCTCCATATACAGCGCAGCTAAACCCGACACATGCGGAGTTGCCATGCTGGTGCCACTTAATAGCTTGTAGCTTTCTCCATTTCTGTTCTTTTGAGAATGCGAGCTTAATATATCAACTCCGGGTGCAGAAAGATTAATATTACCCCCCGTAGCAGCATTTATACCTGCGTTTGAAAAACGAGCTACTCTCAACTGATTATCTAATGCCGCAATTGACATAATAGAAAGACAGTTAGCCGGTGCCGAAGTCGGTAAAGGCATTGCAGGTCTTTTACTATCATTCCCTGAGGCAGCAATAATCAAACAATTATTATTTAGTGCTCTTTTACCAACAGTTTCAAATAGAACAGACGGCCTCTCATTAAGTTTGACCGGAGAGGCAAGAGACATTGAAATGATCCTAAACTGTTTAGTGATTGCCCAGTCAATGGCATCAATCAAACTACTCGTTGTGCCTCTTCCCGAGTTGGACAAAACTTTTCCAATTTTAATATTACTCTCATAAGCAACACCATACCTTTTACCTGTATCGGTTCTCACATTTCCACATGCAGTACCTACACAGTGTGTACCGTGACCATTTGGATCTTTATCCCAATCTTCACCTTCGACAAAAGATTTTCCTTCGATTTCTCTTTCTGTAAAATCAGGATGTGAAATATCAAACCCTGTATCGAGTATACAAACATCTATACCATTTCCAGAATATTGCGAGTTGTTAACACCTATTGCTTTTAATCCCCATTCAAGTTCAACTAATGCATTTACGGTCTTTGTTTTCTCCTCCAAAAGCATTTCAAGTTCAATCAGTTTTTTCTCGAAGCTTTCAACATTAGTTTTTAAATCTTTGATAAGCACAAATTCATCAGCAGTGTAAAACTCCCTCTCTTTTTCATAATAAACAATAGGATTATTCTTTTCTTTTAGAGAATTATTCAAATGCTCCTCATCAATATCATCAACTACAACTACTCCGAGATTTTTATATAAAACACCATGACTCTTATCAATTATATTGAACGAACGATTAAATTGAGATAAATCTTCAGATGATGTAACACTAATTGCAAAATCATTTTCTACCTTATTAACGGCAGATTCTACCTGACTGTCGAGCAAAACAATATATCTATTTTTATTCATAACTATGTTTATTGATTGACAATTTTGAGAATAATTTTTTCAAGTATCATGTAAATATCTTCATTGATAAGTTTGACAAGTAACTTTTTGTTTATTAATGATATTGAACCATTTTGTGTTAAAATAGAATTCCATATAGCCTCAATTTCAGTAATTGTGTTTATTTCTTTCAGCTTGCTATCTGTAAGCACACCCTGTTGGTAGAGACTTAAAATTAAATTGGTTAGAATTTCTTCACCTTCCTCCAGTTTAGATTTTTCTATTTGATATATCTGTTGTAATATTGTGTTAATGCTTTCTATACCGTTATATGAAAAACCCCATAGGTGTTCTCGCTTACCCACATTTATTTTTTCTAAACTAAATGGATTAAACCCTCTCCTAACGGTTTGCAGCATATTTAAAACTCGTAACACTTCAGACTCTTTTGAACTTTCGCCTCTGTTTTTGAAATAATCAGAAAGACCACTTAAAAAAGAAGTAAAACGACTATCGAAATCGAATGATCTGTTGTAATACAACTTTTGCACCTCATTGAATTCGATGAAAAAATCTTCGATCACTTTAATCTTATTATGAATAAACTCTTTCATCTATTCAAATTCTATTTCTTCAATTATTTGACCGTTACTATCTTTAAACGTTGTAATTCTAATTCCTTCTTCCTCCATTTCTATATGCAGATTTATAAACAACTTCTCCTTATCCTCAGCACCGGTGGTGTTAGGATCTATATATAAGTCATTTAACTTTGTGGTAACAATGGAGTAATTGTTTGCAATTGTTTCAGTAAGAATCTTTTTCATTACAATACCTTCTTCTTTATCTGAACCGTCTTGTGGTCTAAAAACACCAACATCTAGTTTCTTGACATAAGGCATTATATCAATCTTCTTAATTTCATCATCTATGTTATTGACAAACCTTTGGTCCCTGCTTTCGAGAGTCTTGAAAAGCTTGCTGAAATCAGGATTCTCTAATTGATCACTAGTTACGGTTGGAATATTCAAATTCTTTTCTTTGTTAACAATCAAAATCTTTTCGTTTATCTCTTTCTGAAATTTTGTACTGTTATATTTGAAATTATATTTCGTATCAGAATCAATATCACTCACTTTTAATGGAATGTCCATTTTAATTGCAGGGAAAGAGAACCTTGGTGCTTTAAAGTATTTCAAATACTCATGCTGAGCGTATTCCTTAGCCATAAGTACAGATTTTTCATCTGCCTTTTTACGAGCCTGGATTATCTCACTATAAAGATAATCCAGGTAATCTGAAAGTTTAATCATTACATTAATTTGTTGAACCTAATAACCCTAATACTTTTTCTAGACCAGCAGGCATCTCATCGTTTGTAGCCTTAACTTTCACACCAAGCGAATACTCTTTTTCAATTTTTATTCCTGTGCTCGAAGAACGTTTGTACGATACATCAACTTTTAATTTAACTGGTCCAAATCCGCCTGAAGCACCCGCACTAATACCAAATTCGTTGCTTACATTTTTTGTGTAAGTAGAGTTGAGTTTCACATTAAAATCTACTTCACACGTTTCAATTCTAAAGCTCGGTACATTTAATAAAGCAATAAATGGCACATTGATCTCGTTATCTTGAACGATTGTTGGGCTCGAAGCATTATCTTCTGGGTCATACTCGGGGTTTGGGACATTTCTCTTATACTTGAAATTTGCCATCCTAAGCTTACTCTCACCATTATCATCTTCAAAACCAACCTCTTTTATAAAACTTACAGTACTTATGGAAGCATTTGATTGTGCTTGTACGCAAGCATCAAGCGGTCCTCCAATAATTGTCGCAAAGTCTATACTGCCAAGCTCAGCTGCAAATCCACCATCAGCAACATTTGAAGTTGAAAACATGGCTTCATCTGTCGCCATTTGCCCAAATATAGACTTTAAAACTTCTTTGGATGTATTTGCGATAGATCCTTCCCATTTTGGATCATACCCGGTTTTAAAATTTTCAAGGATATCCAGTATGTCATCTTTTTTCAGCGTTTTAAGTTCGTCAATTTCAGCACCACTAATTTCTTCATAAACTGCTGGAGTAAGAGCATCTTTTAATCCGGCTAACAATTCAATAAGTTCGCTCTTTGTTTTTTTACTGTTGTCTTGTTGTAAGACTGATTTTAGAGATTCCATAAGCTTTTTAATTTTTAATTAAACATTATAATCAACACACACTTGAATAAATATTACAATCACAAACATACAATGGAAAGCAAAAAATTGTTAGTAATATCTAATCAGAAATTTGTATTAATCAAGCATTAACATTTGAGTTATTTGACTTATTATTGCATCTAACAACTCTACACAATTGATTAACAGCTATATAAAAGTGCAAATCTTATTTAGGGAGTCTGCGGAACTGGGATGGCGAAAAGCTTGTCATTTTCTTAAATGTTCTTGAAAAATATGCAATATCAGAATAACCACACTCTTCGGCTATTTCTCCAATTGGTTTATTATTCGTTGCTAATTTTCTTTTTGCATATTCAATTCTTAACTTCATTATAAATACTGAGGGCGTATAACCTGAAACTGCTGAAAGTTTTCTGTTTAATTGAGAACTACTGATAGAGAGTTTATCAGCCAATGAAACGGTAGTGAAATCCGAATTGTGCATCTCGTTATACACAATATTTGTTGCCTTTTGAAGGAATTCTAGACTAAGATCATTGTTGTGGGTAACCTCCTTATTTAAAATTATATCCTTATACTTCTCTTTAAGTATCTTTCTATTTTCAAGTAAAGTTTCAATTTGAGTTAGCAGTTCTTCAGAATCGAACGGTTTCAAAATATAAGCATCTGCCCCATGTTTCAATCCTTTCAAACGGTCATCCTGTGAACTCTTTGCCGTAAGCAATATGATTGGAATATGACTCAACAAAGGAGAATTACGTATATCACTGCAAAGCGTAAAACCATCTTTGGAAGGCATCATAATATCAGACACTATAATATCAGGTATAATTTCGCTTGCCACATCCAGCCCCTCTTTACCATCTGATGCAGTAATTACATTGAAATCAGTTGGAATAAGCGATTTAATATATAAAATTACATCTTCATTGTCTTCGATCAATAAAAGGGTATAACTATAATCGAGTTTATTATCTCCTGAGGAAGGTTTATTCTTATTTGCTGTATGATCAGCAGGATTATTTTTTTGAGTATCTATAAGAATATCCGGTATTTTTTCTTCACTTTGAGTACGGATTGGTAATTTAACGATAAATCTTGCACCTTTACCTTCTACACTATCCACCTTAATTTTCCCATTCATATACTCCACCATTTGTTGAGTATAACTAAGACCTATTCCACTGCCTGTGCTTTCTTCAGAATTTCTTCCCTGATAGAAAAGATCAAATATATGCTCTAAATCATTTTCATTTATACCAATACCCGAATCAGTAACACAAATTATAACATGCTTATTCTTTATTTTGCTTAAATTCACAATAATCTCTTCTCCCGACCGACTAAATTTGATTGCATTCGACAACAAATTATGAACTATATCACTGATATAATTGGGAATGAACTCCATCTCTATATTTGGTGCACTGTAAATAAACGTTAGTTTTAAATTCTGGCTTTTGGCAAAAAGATGTAACGAATCTACGACCATCCCAATATATGCAACTATGTCGCCCCTGTACCATTGAGGGTTACCCATACCGGCATTAATTTTGGACATGTTTAATAGTTGATTTACAAGTTTCTTTAAATGACTTCCCTGCCTTTCAATAGCTTTCATAAAAGAAACCGTTTCTTCTAATTCAAGATTATTGGAAGTTTGCATATGCTTACTTAAACCCAAAATTACTGTGAGTGGAGTTCTAAACTCATGAGTAATATTTGTAAAAAATGTGTTTCGTATGTGGTTTATGTTTTTAAGTATTTTATTGCTCTTAGTGCGTTGTATATAAGCATAAAACAATGCACCAGAAAGAAGTATCAACATTATAATAGATGCAATATAGGCTCGTATAATCGTAGTTTTCTGTTGAATTTCCATCTCACTATTTAAATTGAGATCTGCAATATGTCTTCTATTTTTATCTCTTTCATAATTCATACGTAAATTAATTATCTGATTTAGCTTTTGCATATTATGAATGCTGTCTTGAAACATTTCACTCATTTTGAAATTTTCTAATGCCGAAGCAAAATCGCCCGTTTCTATACTATATTTATGTTTTAAATTATAAATAGTAGAAAGATGTTCGGGTGATTCAATTTTAACTGCTGCCTCTTCTGCTATCTCAATATATTTGAGGAACTGATTAAGCTCTCTTTTACTTAAATTGATTCTAGCTATAGCCAATGTGGCTTCGAGCCAATGCCATGTATCCGAAATACCATCCATTACATCATATGCAAGCCAGTATTCACGTTCTGCCTTATCATATTTATTTTGCAACTCATACAATCTTCCAAAATGAATGTAAGACAATCCTATACCCAGCTGTGATTTAGCAAGCACGTTATATTCCATGGAACGCTGAAAGTAACCAAATGCAGAATCATACATAATCCTATTTTCATAAATAGCACCAAGATTTGCATAGTTTATAGCCATACCAAGATTACTATTTAACTTTTCCTCCTCAACTAAAGCTTCTCTAAATAACTTTTCTGCTTCATCCAAATTTCCAAAAGAGAGGTAAATATTTCCTATTCCATTGATAGCCATTATTCTATACTTCCTGCTAAAGAATTCTTCTTTAGCAGTGTAGGCCTCAATAGTTTGAAGTGCACGGTAATGATAGTCAGATGCTTCCGGTAACGCTCCAATTCGCCTAAAATCAGTTCCAAGATTATTTAATGCCTGCACAATTTCAAGTGTATCATTTATTAGATATGCAGCATTTAACCCTTGCTGATGGTACTCAATCGCTTTAGAAAAGTCAGATTGATGTCGCATACGCTTCCCAATCTCTTTGCATAATATGGTGACAGACATCATATCATTAGTAGCAATCGCTTTTTCTAATAAAAACTGAATTGAGTCTGTCGAAAAATCATTTTTGGATATAGTCTCTCGTAGTTCATTTGTTTCCGGAACTATAGCATTTTTAGCATTTTTAGAATTATCATGATTGTTACATGAAGAAAAAACAACAATCAAATATAGAGTTAAAACAACATAATAATAAATGACTCCAGACACCCTTTTAACTGAGGGATTTAATAGGTTTTTATATTTCGGTAACAGATACATTGCCTATTTTTTTAGGCAAATATATATTAATATTTAGATTTTCTAGTAATATTCTCAATTAATTAGATAGGTAACCAGCTAACATCAAAGCAGTTGTCGTGTATATGCAATGCAATTGCTGTAACTTGATACAAATTGAAATGAAAACCGTAATAACGAAAAATGCCTCGAGTGAATCACACGAGGCATTTTATATGTAAATTTATAAATAACTGTTCTTATTCAGCTACAACTTCAAAAGGCACATCAACTGAAACTTCCTTATGCAGTTTTATAATTGCATTATAAGTTCCTACTTCTTTTACCTGATCTTTTACAATTATTATTTTCCTGTCTATTTCAAATCCTTTTTCCATAAGTGCGTCAGCAATTTGGATAGTAGTGACAGAACCAAAAATTGTACCTGTTGAGCTAGTCTTAGCACCAATAGAAAGTGTTAAACCCTCCATTTTTGCAGCTATAGCTTCAGCATCAGATTTTTGCTGTGCAATTTTATGAGCACGCTGCTTTTGATTCTCAGCAATTACTTTTTTTGCAGATTCGCTGGCAATTATTGCTTTTCCTTGCGGAATGAGAAAATTACGAGCATATCCCTTTTTCACGTTCACAATATCATCCTTGTAACCAAGGGTAAGAATATCTTCTTTTAATATTACTTCCATTTCAAATCCTCCTTTTTACTTCATTAAATCGGCCACATATGGAAGCAAAGCTATATGACGAGCTCTCTTCACTGCTTGAGCAATACGACGCTGAAATTTCAACGAAGTACCTGTAATTCTTCTGGGCAATATTTTACCTTGTTCATTAAGAAATTTCTTCAAGAACTCAGGATCTTTATAATCGATATACTTGATACCATTCTTTTTGAATCGACAATATTTTTTCTTTTTTATATCAACCGATAATGGTGTTAAATATCTAATTTCTGATTGCTTAGCCATTTCTTAATCCTCCTTTTTGTTTTCGTTTACCTCTGCTTTTCCAATATTCTCACTTCTCTTTCCGCTCTTTTTGTTTCTTCTCTTAATAGCATACTCATGTCCAAACTTATGCTGTTTTACAGTTAAGAATCTAACAACTCGTTCGTCGCGACGGAAATTCACCTCAAGTGGGGCAATCACTGAAGGGTCGGCCTTAAATTCAAGAAATGTGTAGAAGCCGGTTGTTTTTTTGTCTATGTTGTAAGCAAGCTTACGTAGACCCCAATCTTCTTCATTTACAATTTCTGCACCCTGATCAATCAGGAGATTTTTGAATTTTTCGACCGTCTCCTTCATCTGAACGTCAGACAAAACGGGAGTTAAAATGAAAACGGTTTCGTAATTATTCATACTCAATTAATTGTTAATGTTTAAAATAATATCTCTATTTTTCGAGCGGCAAAGATAACACTAATTATTTTATAATCAAACTATTTCTTTTCAACTACAAACTAATAAGGGCACTAACTACCTACCAACTCCCTAGCAACTCCTAATCCTCCTTATATTCTCCTAATATAAATATAAGGAGGATTAGGAGTTGGTAAGACCTAGGTAAGAACAATCTTAAGCCCAAATCTGGTTCAAGTTACACCAAAGTAATGCCAAACAACAGGCGCTATTGTGAGAAATCAACTTTTTAGAATTATATTTGTTCTTGAAGTAGTTCAAAAGTAGATATATTTAAAAATGAAGAAGAAAACCAATCAGGCACTGGTGATATTTGGAGCATCGGGTGACCTCACTTATCGCAAACTAATTCCGGCTGTATTTGATCTCTATATGAATGATTCTCTCCCCGAAGGCTATGCTGTTCTGGGTGTAAGCCGCACTGAGTTTAGCGATGATAAGTTCAGGAAAAAAATGAAAGAGGGAATTCGTCTGTTTGCTCATTACAAAAACGTTGCTAACGATAAAATAAATAAATTCTTAGAAAAGATATTCTATTTAAGCATTGATACTGCAAAAGGAGAAGATTATAGTAAAGTAAAGGATAAGCTAGACAAGCTAAATAAAAAGTTTAATCTGGGACAAAATTACATTTTCTATCTTTCCACACCACCGGCTTTATATAGCACTATACCAAAATTTTTATATGGTCATGGTCTCACAATGCAGCAAAAGGGTTTTAGAAGAATTATTATTGAAAAACCCTTTGGTCATGATTTGCAAACGGCAATTGATCTTAATAAACAATTACTTGAGTTTTTTCAAGAAGATCAGATTTACCGCATAGATCACTATTTGGGTAAGGAGACTGTTCAAAACCTTATGGTTACGAGGTTTGCAAATGGAATTTATGAGCCTTTGTGGAACAGAAATTACATCAGACATGTTGAAATAACAGCTTCGGAAAGTATTGGAGTGGAAGATAGAGGCGGATATTATGATGAGGCAGGTGCGCTGCGCGATATGATTCAAAACCATTTATTACAGGTATTATCACTGGTAGCAATGGAGCCTCCCGCCAAATTGAACGGCGAAGAGATAAGATACGAAAAAATGAAAGTTTTCCGTTCATTACGACCATTGAGTTTGAGTGATCTTAAACATAATGTTATAAGAGGTCAGTATACGGATGCAACCGTTAAAGGCAAGCATTACAATAATTACAGAGATGAAAAGAATGTTGCACCCAATTCGCGTACCGAAACGTTTGCAGCAATGAAGATTTATATTGATAACTGGCGATGGCAGGGAGTGCCATTTTATATCAGAACGGGTAAGCGTCTCCCAACCAGTGTTTCTGAAGTTGTGATACATTTCAATCCATCTCCACAAAAATTATTTAGTAATCTGACTGAATCAACCAGCTTAGACAATCAGCTTATTTTACGTATTCAACCAGATGAGGGAATACTCTTAAAAACAGGTATGAAGGTGCCGGGTAGTGGCTATGAAGTAAGGTCTGTAAATATGGATTTTCATTATAGCGAATTAAATGAGCATTATATGCCAAGTGCATATGAGAGACTCATTCTCGATTGCATGATTGGAGATAATATGCTTTATATGCAGGGCGAAGCTGTCGAAGAGACTTGGAAGTTTGTACAACCCATTCTGAATTTTTGGGAGAACGATATAGATGCACCCTTGCATGGTTATCCATCGGGTTCATGGGGACCAGATGTGTCTGATGATCTAATTGAGGGTAAGGAGAATACTTGGAGATATCCATGTAAGAATCTTGCCGAAGATGGTGTTTATTGCGAATTATAAAATTATAAAATTATGAATATACAGGTATTTGATTCATTGCAAGACCTCAATGAATCGTTCACAGAGTGGATTAAGGAGATTATAAATGAAAAGGAATATGTAACAGTTGCGCTTTCGGGTGGCTCTACCCCCAAATCGCTTTTCAACTATTGGTCAGATCTGCCCGAAAGTGAAATCAATTGGAATAAGGTTAAATTCTTTTGGGGTGATGAGCGATGTGTGCCACCGCATGAGGATGAAAGTAATTACAAGATGACTAAAGATCATCTGTTTGATAATATCAATATACGTCAGGAAAATATCTTCAGAATTAAAGGTGAAACCAGCCCTTATAATGAAGCTAAAAGATATTCAGAGGTTCTGGATGGAGAACTGGAGAAGGATAATGGAATACCTTCATTTGATGTTGTGATTCTTGGTATGGGAGATGATGGGCACACAGCATCAATATTCCCTCATGAAATGGAGCTTTGGAATAATGAAGAAAACTGTGTTGTTGCCACACATCCTGATAGCGGACAAAAGCGTGTAAGTATTACCGGAAAGGTTATTAATTCGGCCAAGAACGTAGCATTCCTTGTAACTGGTGATAATAAGGCAGAAAAGGTAAAAGAGATAATAGAGCAACCACAAGAATCGGAAAAAAAATATCCGGCATCTCTAGTGCAACCGGATTCTGATAATCTTTTTTGGTATTTAGACAATAAAGCCGCAAGACTTATTATCGGCTCCTCTGAGTAGTTTTTATTCGATAATCACAAGCTACTTTACCTTTTTCTAGGTTAATAAGCTTGTTCCTGACCATTCTTCTGCGAAGCAGAGAAATCTTATCGGTAAACAATATGCCGTCGAGGTGGTCATATTCATGCTGAATTACACGCGCGGGGTAACCTTTGAAAACTTCCTCATGTGGTTGCAAGTTTTCATCAAGATATTTTACTTTTATCTCATCTTCGCGCGTTACCTTTTCATGAATTCCCGGAATGCTAAGGCATCCTTCTTCAACAACTGCCATATCGCCGCCTCGTTCGGTGATATGTGCATTGATGAAAACTTTTTTATAATCTTTAAATTCGAGATGTTCATCATCGGCAAGAGGTGAAAGATCGATTACGAAAATTCTATCCTCAAGTCCAATCTGAGGTGCTGCCAACCCTACCCCTTCGGCTTGATACATTGTTTCGAACATGTTGTCTATCAACTCTTGTAAATTGGGGTAATTTTGAGGGTCTATATCCTTGGTTACTTTTCTTAGTATTGGGTGTCCGTATATATAAATTGGTAATATCATAATTTAAATCTTCTACTTTCCATGTATCCTTGCAGTATAATGGTTGCACTTATTTCATCAACTAATTCTTTATTTTGTCTGTCTTTCTTTTTTAAACCTCCATCAATCATTGTTTGATGAGCCATTTTAGAAGAAAATCGTTCATCAGAATATTCTACATTGATGTTGGGATAAAGTTTTTTTAAACGATTTACAAAGGGTTCAATGCGTTTCATATTCTCCGACAATTCTCCGCTCATCTGTTTGGGAAGTCCAACAATAATTGTTTCAACGTCTTCTTTATTGAGGTAATTTTTCAGAAAATCGAAAAGTTTGGGCGTTTCTACTGTAGTTAGCCCGTTTGCAATAATCTGGAGGGGGTCGCTAACTGCAATACCTGTTCTTTTTTTTCCGTAGTCTATCGATAACAATCTTGCCATAAGAACTATGGTGCATCAAATGTTCGTTTGCGAAGCTCAAAGTCGCGCCCTAAATATTTCTCTCGTACAACAGGGTTTTCTGCGAGATCTTCGGCAGTGCCTTGAAATAGTACCTTACCTTCAAAAAGAAGATATGCCCTATCAGTAATACTTAATGTTTCATCCACATTATGGTCGGTGATAAGTATCCCAATATTTTTATATTTAAGTTGAGCCACTATGGATTGTATGTCCTGAACCGCAATTGGGTCTATACCAGCAAAAGGTTCATCCAACATTATAAACTTAGGGTCGATAGCAAGGCATCGGGCTATTTCTGCGCGTCGTCGTTCACCTCCCGAAAGTTGATCTCCTTTGTTTTTACGAACTTTTTCAAGTCCGAACTCATCTATAAGACTTTCAAGTTTTCTTTTCTGATCTTTTGGCGATTTATCAGAGAACTCCAAGACAGATTTGATATTGTCTTCAACACTCATTTTCCTGAATATGGAAGCTTCTTGAGCCAGATAACCTATGCCCTGTTGTGCGCGTTTAAAAACAGGATATTGTGTAATATTATGCTCGCCTATATAAATTTGTCCTTCATTGGGAACTATCAATCCTACAGTCATATAGAAAGTGGTTGTTTTTCCTGCTCCATTAGGACCTAGTAATCCAACAATCTCACCCTGTTTGACATTTATGGAAACGTGGTCTACGACAGTACGTTTACCATATTTCTTAACAAGGTTTTCTGTACGCAACATTAGTTTATCACCCACAACAGGTGTGTTTGTTACAGCTATTTCATCAAAACTTTCACTCATTTGCTGGAAATTTTATACAAAGGTATGAAAAAGATGCCAGTTTATAATCACTTAGTAATCACTATCTCTGCTTTTTCAACCTCTCCGTTTAGAGGAGGATGCAACTTTGCCACCCTCACTTCTAGTGATGTTATTTGTTGAAAATGATGCAGTAATCTTTTGAAAATTCTGGCTGCTACGTGCTCTAATAACTTAGAAGAGATTAACATCTCATCTTTAACAATATCGTGCACATCTGCATAGCTAATGGTATCTCTAACATCATCAGATTCACATGCCTCAGATAGATCTGCATCTATCAATAGGCTCACTTCGAAATCGCCTCCCACAATACTTTCATGTGGTAATACTCCGTGAAATGCACGGAACTTCATCTTACTAAGATTTATCCTTGTGTTCATTTATTCAATCCGTTTTAAGGTTCAAATATAAGAACATTTATTATATTTGTTGTTTCAAACTTAGAGTTGTCATGCTACTACCCCCATCGGCAATTCCTCATTTATAAAAACATATAATTCATGAAGAAAAACGAAATCCCCGAAAGACTTACAGCGATGCGACAATTTATGGAAAAACATAAACTTGACGCATTTATTTTCCCCAGCACAGATGCCCATCTTAGTGAGTATCCTCCAAAGTTTTGGGAATCGCGCAAATGGATTAGTGGATTTACAGGATCTGCAGGTACAGCGGTGGTTACTAAAAAGAACGCAGGAGTATGGACAGATTCCCGCTATTTTATACAGGCTGAGGAAGAACTTGATAATACTGGTTTCGATCTGTTTAAAATGGGGCAAGCCGATACTCCCGACATGACAAGTTGGATTATTGGAGAAGTGGGCGAAGGCGGTACTGTTGGTATTGATGGATTGGTTTTTGCCGCCTCTGAAGCTAAAGATCTGAAAGATAAACTGGAGAAAAAAAATATAAAATTAAACACCACTTTTGACCCTTTTACAGAAATCAGAAAAGATAGGCCTGATATACCAAAAAACAAGGCTTTTACTCTTCCAGTGGAGATTGCCGGTGAATCAGTTAAAAGTAAAATTAGCAGAATCAACAAGGAACTAGAGAAAGTTGAAGCCGATGGAATTATAATTGTTACTCTTGATGCCGTTGCATGGACATTTAATTTAAGGGGTAATGATGTAGATTATAATCCTGTAGCAGTTGCATATGCATATGTTTCGGAAAAGGAAACTGTTCTTTTTATCGATACTGAAAAGTTGAGCGACAGAGTTACTGAATTTTATAAAAAGGAGGGTATAAAGGTTGCAGGCTACGATGAAGTTTTTGAGTATATAAGCTCTCTTCCCGACGGTCATAAAGTTTGTGTAACAGGCAGCAAAATCAACTGGAAGCTGATGCAAACTATTCCATCAAATTGCGAAATCATAGACATCCCCTCGCCGGTTGACCTGATGAAGAGTGTGAAAAACGAGACTGAACTTAATGGTTTCCGTAATGCAATGATCAAAGATGGTGTTGCATTGGTTAAATTTTATATGTGGCTCGAAAAGGCGGTGCCTGCGGGTGAAGTGACTGAAGTTACTATAGAAGAGAAGCTTCTGGAGTTCAGGTCACAACAAGAATTGTTTGTGGGTGAGAGTTTTGCAACAATAGCCGGCTACAAAGGCAATGGTGCAATTGTTCATTATCATGCCATACCCGAAACAACATTGAAGGTAGAGCCCGAAGGTTTGCTCCTAATTGATTCCGGAGCACAATTTAAAGATGGCACTACAGATATCACTCGAACTGTTGCTGTGGGCAAACTCACTAAGCAGATGAAGGAAGATTATACAAATGTCCTAAAAGGTCACATTGCTATAGCAACATTGATTTATCCGGAAGGAACAAGGGGTTCGCAGCTTGACGCTTTTGCAAGAAAAGCTCTATGGGATAACTGTCTTACTTATTGGCACGGAACGGGTCACGGTATTGGTCACTTCTTAAATGTTCATGAAGGTCCGCAAAATATTCGCCTAGAAGAGAATCCTACGAAGTTGCAGGTTGGAATGGTCACATCTAATGAACCGGGTGTTTATCGCACTAATCAGTACGGTATTAGAATAGAGAACCTAATTGTTACTCAAGAGTACAAGAAGACTGAAGAGTTTGGAACATTCTATAATTTTGAGACTATCACACTTTGTCCTATCGACACAAGACCTATTAAGAAAAAAATGCTAACCAAAAAGGAAGTTAAGTGGTTTAACAAGTATCATGAAATGGTTTATAATAAGCTAAAAAATCATCTTAACAAGGAGGAGAAGGCTTGGTTGAAAGACAAAACAGCATCTATTTGATTCAGAATAATATATTAATAAAAATTGGATGCCTATTCACTTAATGAATTCTGATTACACTTATTGCAATCAGATTTACTTGAATGCAATCATATACACTTAATTCGGTTATATACTCTTAATTTGATCAGACTAGCTTAATATTAAAAAGTCTCTATTTTATTCTTTAAAAATATGGCTCTTATAAAATCTGTTCGGGGGTTTACTCCCAAAATTGGCAAAAACTGTTATCTTGCAGAGAATGCCACTGTAATAGGCGATATAATAATTGGTAATGACTGCAGCGTTTGGTTCAATACCGTCTTACGTGGTGATGTAAATTCTATCCGTATTGGTGATCGAGTAAATGTTCAGGATGGTACTGTTATACACACTTTATATCAGAAATCGGTTTCAATAATTGGCAATGATGTATCCATTGGTCATAACGCAGTGATACATGGTGCTGAAATAAAAGATGGCGCTCTTATCGGTATGGGAGCGGTGGTACTGGATCATGCGGTAGTTGGCGAAGGTGCTATAATCGCTGCCGGCTCAGTGGTTCTGAGTGGCACAATAGTGGAGCCGGGCAGCATTTACGCGGGGGTTCCTGCAAAATTCGTAAAGAAAGTTGATCCTGCTCAATCCAAGGAGATGAATGAGAAGATTGCGAGCAATTATCTTATGTATGCGGGGTGGTTTAAGGATGATTCGAACACTTGACTGTCTAGCTCTTTTGTCCAACAAGAAAATTAAATATAGGTATAAATTATTACGTATTATAGTCATAAGACATATTCCTTTTTTCTGAATTATTGATGCAATTTGTCTAAAAAAGAAATAATTAGATTTTGATTTAAATCGTTTGAAATAAGAATTATCTTTCGTGTGCTGCCCCTCTACGATTCGCCTCAACCATTTTATAAAGTTTGTCGTTTGGCCTAATCTTTTCGTCGATTTTAATTGAGAAGTAATCACCTTTTATTGCTTCGTCTGAAGTCTTTAAGTCTACTCTGATTTCATCTGCTGTTACAAATATCGCTCCGGTAGTTGGGCCTGTAATTAACAATTGATCTCCAGGTTTTACCGATTGTGTCTCTACAAGAAATTCAGTAACTCCAATGTTACCAAAATGTTTAATTGCCTTGCCCACATACATTTTACGTTTTGTAGCACCTGACCCATAGCGGTGTGTCCACTCTCCAAGACGTTGACCAAGATAGTATCCATCCCAGAAGCCACGATTAAACACTGTTGATAGTTTCTCATTCCACACTTCAATCTTTTCTTGTGTGAAAGTACCGTTGCAATAACTCTCAATTGCCTCTCTGTAACAAGAGGTAACTATGCGAACATATTCTGGTCCGCGGGCACGACCCTCAATTTTAAAAACTTTAACTCCTGCATCCAGCATTTTATTCATAAAATGAATGGTCTTGAGATCTTTAGGAGACATGATATACTCATTATCAATCTCCAATTCTATATCGCTTGTTTTATCTTTAACGATATAGCCTCTTCGACATATCTGATTACATGCACCTCTGTTTGCCGATAAATCCTTCTCATGCAAACTAAGATAACACTTGCCTGACACAGCCATACATAGAGCACCATGAGCAAACATCTCTATCTGTACGAGCTCACCACCGGGACCTTTTATCTGCTGTTCCTCAATATCTTTATGAATAGCTGCTACCTGATCAAGATTCAGCTCACGTGCCAACACCACAACATCGGCATACTGAGCATAAAACTTAAGAGACTCAGTATTAGTAATATTTAATTGAGTAGAAAGATGCACCTCCACACCAATACTTCGGGCATACATAAGAACGGCAACATCAGCAGCAATAATTGCAGAAAGATTTGCCTCCTTAGCAGCATCAACAACCTTGTGCATCAGCGCTATATCGTTGTTGTAAATAATTGTATTTACAGTAAGATAGCTCTTTATATTATTTTCTTTACAAATTGCAGCAATTTTGTGCAAATCATCTATACTGAAGTTATTAGACGACTTTGAACGCATATTCAACCCCTCTATACCAAAGTAAATTGAATCTGCTCCTCCCTGAATCGCCGCCATAAGTGATTCATAGGAGCCTGCTGGAGACATTATTTCATAATCTTGTCTGGATTTCATTGTGTAGTGTGGATTTTGTGGTGCAAAA
>CAZYGE010000002.1:0-78708 GCA_964647535.1 uncultured Proteiniphilum sp. | reverse complement strand
ATATACTTCTCTTCAATAGCCTGTCGTCTAATATAATCTATACACCTATTCTTAACGCTGGAATAGAGATAAGGCGCAATATCCCCTTTCGATATTAATCTATCATAATCATCCCATACAGACTCAAATACATCGTTCACAATATCCTTGCAGGTCTCGCTATCATTTACAAACGAGAGAGCATAATAATAAAGCCGAGAATAATTTTCGGTAAATACCCCCTCAAACTCAATTTCTTTATGATTTTTCTCTCTGAACATATGATATGCGTGAAACCTAAAACAATTCGGAGAGCAAATTTAATTAAAAAAGTTGAGAACCAATAAACAAAGAAATCTCCAACACCCTATAGCTAAGTAAGATGTTAGAGATCGTATAAAATAAAAAATGAAAAGCTAAAAGAAATATCCTACCGATAAAGATGCAGTCCACATTTTAATAGTTGGCTTTATACTACCGCCTTCAACGATATAACCAAATGCAGACATATTGTTGAGTACCTGCCTAAACCCCATTCCAACAGTTACCCCGTTGTTGAGCTCAATACCGGCCTCTGCTGCTAATCCAACATTCCATCTTTGTTGCATGTAAACGTTGCTTTCTTCATTATCGAGCACAATAATTTTATTTTCAAACAGACTCCATCTAAATTTCATCGACTCACCTTCATAACCTTGTCTAATACGCTGGTAAGCCGAAGGTGAAAAAGCAGCAAAGCCACCTCCCATAAGGTATAATTTGGCGTTTGTAGGAATAGGGAATTTTGCTTTAAAATATACAGGCAATTGAAAAGTATGCATATCTAAGTAGCCCTCTTGCTGTAAACCTTCGGGTATTTCTAACCCCTGGGTATATTTAGCAATGTTTATATTTGCGCCACTATAGTAATAGTTCAACTCCGATTGCACTCCTATACTTCTGTTGAACATATATTCTGCCACTAAACCGACATTTACTCCCATACGTGGTTCATAAATTTCCCAATCTACTCCGCTCATATTAAAATTAATATTCGACATATTTGCACCACCCTTAACACCACTATTAAATTGAGCAAAAGTGGTGATTGGCTATGGAAACTATACAACACAGATATATAAGAAATACTGACTACAACAAAAAGGGCACTGCACAACTGCAGCACCCTTATATTTATATATTATAAAACTAATTTAAATCGCTTGCTCAATATTCCAAACAAAGGCTCGCAAGCCCAAGTTGGGCGATTCATTATCAAGTTCTTTTAAATACTTTAATAAAAAAGGCACTCTGTCATTCTCAACGATGGTTAGAATTGCATTATTCATAGAGGGCCATGCATGAGAGCCAAAATGCGGTATACCATCTTTGCTTCCTCTGCCATGAACTTCTTTCCACGAAGTGAATCCACGAATATTTAATGAGCTCAGGTTTTCAATAATCTCATCGTAGTGAGCCTGGTCTAATAAAATCATTACTGCTTTCATAAATCTATTTTTTTAATTAACTCCCTACTCTAATAACTACTGTTATCAACAACTACTGCACGATGCTTTTTACGCTTACGACGCACTCCATAACCTGCCATCATTGAATAGAGAGCAGGTATAAGTACTAACGTAATTATTGTAGAGAATGTCATTCCCCCAATAATTGCGATACCGAGTGCTTTCCACATTTCAGAACCCTGTCCTGTACCAATTGCAAGTGGAATCATACCCAAAATGGTAGTAAGAGTGGTCATCAACACCGGTCTCAATCTAGAGCGACCTCCATGAACAACAGATGTAATAATAGACATTCCTCTTTCACGGTTGAGGTTGATATAGTCAATAAGCACAATGGCATTTTTAACAACCATACCCACAAGCATAATCAAACCAACGTAACCCATTATACCAAGTGGTTCGCCGGTAATTGAAAGCAACAGCAGTCCGCCAGTAAAAGCAAACGGGACTGTAAGAATAATCATAAATGGATAAGTCAAAGACTCAAACTGAGATGCCAATACTATATATACCAAAATAGAAACAATAAGAAGTAGAAGCGCCAATTCCGAAAAAGCTTCTTGCTGATCTTCAAGGGTACCGGCTATTTCAACCTGAACTCCTGAAGGTACTTCTGTCTCTAATAAAATTGTATTAACATCATTTACAACTTCACTAAGTGCTCTACCGTAAATTGTACCTGTTACTGTAACAATACGTTCACGATCTTGTCTGTCAATTTGCGGAAGTGAAGAAGTTTCTTTTACGGTACCCAAATCACTCACACGAACGCTGCCACCTGTAGGAGTATAAATAAGTATGTTTTCGATATCCTCAATTGATTGACGATATTGCTCTTCATAACGTACTCGTATATTATACTCTTCACCGTCTTCACGATAACGAGACATAACTAGCCCATTAATTCTATTGCGAACATTATTAGCAGCTGAGGACATATTTAGTCCGTTTAATGCAAGCTTTTCACGATCGAATTGAATCTGATATTCCATCCTATAGTCTTTACGTGACACAACAATATCTCTCAAACCATTCACGTCAGACAGTTTACTATTTATATCGGCAGCAATCTGATCTGTCTCGTTGAGATCATAACCATAAATATCTATTGATACATTATTACCTCCTGCCATTCCCATATTTCCCCCACCAGGTTGTACCTGAAACCTATGCAGCTCTGGCATTGCTTCAAGATCCTGACGTATCTCTTCAGAGATATCAAAAATAGTTCTATCTCTCTCTTTAGCTTCAACAAGACGCATAGTGTAGGTTATAATATTAGATGCATTATCCTGCATTGCAGCCCATGTGTCATCTTCACTTGCCATTCCCACAGAAAAAGATATAATCTCTATCTCAGGATATTTATCTTTCATGTTCTGAGCAATATTGTGTCCTACGTCACGTGCTACTTCCATACGAGTACCGGTGGGCATCTCAACAGTTAATGCAATATTATTATTATCAGAATCGGGCATGAAGCCGGTTTTTAAGGTGATTGCGCTAATAATTACACTAATTATAAAAACCACAACAACTCCTAACAAGGTTGCTTTTCTTCTTCTTGCAACCCAATTAACTAGCTTTCCGTAATTACGATCGAGTTTGTCTAGTAATGGAAGAATTCTTTTGTTATACCATTTGTCGAATTTGCTTACTTTAGCATCTTTTGAAGAACGCATCATATGAGCACTCATCGTGGGCGTCAGAGTAAGTGAAATAACTAATGATAGAGAAATAATAATAGTTACCATCCATCCGAGCTGTTGAAACATCACACCTGCAAACCCGCCTACCATTGTCATTGGCAAAAATACTGCAATGATAGTGAGCGTAGAGGCAATAACCGAAAGCGAGACCTCCTCAGTTCCATAAACTGCGGCCTGCTTTGGTCTACTACCACGCTCTATATGAGATGTGATATTCTCTAGAACGACAATAGCATCGTCTACCACCATACCAATGGTAATTGAAAGTGCCGAAAGGGATATAATATTTATAGTATTACCTGTAATATAAAGGTAAATAAATGATCCTATAAGTGAAATGGGTATTGTAACCATAATAATTATGGTTGCACGCCATCTTCCTAAGAAAAATAAAACTATTATACCAACGATTACTAAAGCAATTAAGATTGTCTCGAGTAAGCTGTTAATTGAGGTTTTAATATAGTCAGATGTATCCATCACCGATACTATCTCAATATCGGGAGGAAGGGTTTTTTGCAGCTCCGGCAGTTCTGCCATAACCGCATTTGCAATATCAACTGTGTTGGCTCCTGACTGTTTTTGAATAACGATACTTGCACTTCTTCTTCCATTGGTATAGTTCTCCTGTATTCGCGACTCAAGCGTATCGCTTACTGTAGCAACATCCCTCAAGTATACAGGTCGCCCCATACTATTTCCAACCACGATATTATTCAGGTCTTTGCTATCCTTGAACTCTCCCTCAAGCCTCAACATATATGTTTGAGAACCTATATCGAAGTTACCGGCAGGAACGTTAAGGTTCTCAGCTGCAATAACCTGAGCAATCTGTTCAAGTGATATATTGTAAGCCTCAATCCTAGAAGGAACCACATTTACCTGTACTTCTCTCTGGGGAGCACCACCAACTGATACGGTTCCAACACCCGAAATACGGTTTAATGGATTTGCAACCTGTTCATCCAGAATTTTATATAATGCGTTAGAGCTTTCCTCTGCTGTAGCCGAAAGGACTACGACCGGAATCATGTCTGAACTGAATTTTAGAATTATTGGATCTTCGGTGCCATCAGGTAAAAATCCTGATACCAATGCCACTTTATCACGAACATCATTCATGATAGCATCCATATCAGATCCAAAATCAAATTCTAGCATAATCATAGATAACCCATCTCTCGATTGCGATGTTATCTCCTTTAGCATCTCTGTGGTGTTCAACACATCCTCAAGTGGTCTGGTTACATTGGCTTCAACGTCCTGTGCTCCTGCACCGGAATAAGAGGTCATAACCGAAACAATATTGAGATCAATATCGGGATATAAATCAATAGGCAATTGTCTGTAAAATAACAACCCTATCAAAACTACTCCAATAAATATTAATGATGTTGCCACGGGTTTCTTCACCGCGGTTTCATAAATCTTCATATATCTATTTTATTTTATTCTACTACTTCAACTTCCGACCCATCAATCAGGTTGGTATTTCCGTGAATTATTACTCTGTCTCCTGGATTTAAACCCGATAGAATTTCATATTTATCATCAATTCTAATACCAAGTTCCACTAAGGTATAAACCGCTCTGCCGTTTTCTTCAACAAAAACATATCGGTCGTTAGAACCCACCTGTTTAAGCACTGCCCTATCGCTCAACAGAGGACGGTCGTTGGTGCCAAAATTCATTCTTGCACGTGCAAACATTCCGGGGCGTAACTTCTGATTTGCATTAGGAACGGCAACTTCTACAGTAAAAGTGTGCGAAACCGGATCTATGGTAGGATATATCAAAGAGACTTTTCCTTCAAAGACCTCATCTCCCAACGCATCAGCTTGCACCTCTACGGGCATTCCCATACTTACTTCGCTGTAATATCTTTCAGATACGTTAAGTGTAACTTTTACAGGATTCATACTTTCAATAGTAAGAATTGGCAATTGCATTGCAACATCGCCCGGATCGTAGTTGCGTGCTGTTACAACACCGCTTTGAGGACTAGTTAGTCTTGTATTTTCACCTAGGTTACCCATTGCAGATTCTGCTACATCAAGTTGTGTTTTAGCCTGATCGAGCTGTTGTTTAGAAATCCCGCCTACTTCATACAATTCTTGATATCTCTCGTAGTCTCTTCTTAATGTTGCAACCTGAGTTTCTTGTTGAGAAAATGTAGAAGCATCCATTGCAACTAATACCTGACCTTTCTTGACATATGCGCCTACATCAACATAAATATCACGGATACGTCCTCCCATTGCGGGAGCAATATTATTTACTTTATCAGCTTCAACAGATGCTGTAAATGTAGTTATCTGATCCACCGGCACCAGCGTAACTTCTTCAACTCGCACTCTTGATTTTTGTTGTGCTTCACTCTCTGTACTATCGGTACCACCCGAGCCTCCACATGATAAAAGAAGAGCTAGCGAAAGTAGTGGAGTAAACTTCAATAAGTTATACATTTTCATAAAGTTTATTATTTTCTAATTCTATATTTCTGTTCATTTAATAATTAACAATCTCTACCGGATCTATTTCATAACCCATTACCCTTTCTAGATCAGCTTTAGCTGCCAGATAATCATAAATGGCATTACGATTTTGCAATTCTGCATTAAGCACTGCAAGAGCAGCAGCATTGACATCAACAATCGTTCCCATCCCGGTCTCATATCTCTTAAGGGTTATCTCATACCCTCTGCGTGCCAGATCAATAGATGACTGTGTAGCCACCACTTGTTCTATATTTTTATTTATAAGATCGTAGTTGTTTTTAATTGACAACTTCAAACCCCTCTCAACCTCTTTTCTTTGTTCGTTCAGTTGATATATTTGTATTTGCGATTGCTTTACATTATGGTAACGCTGTCCTCCACTAAAAATTGGGACTTGCAAAGTGATTCCCAACATAGAGTATGGGTCCCATCTGTAATCACTGAATCTAAAGTCATTGTTCTGGCTCATATATGTCCAGTTAAATGTGCTCACCAATGAGGGTGCATACTGCAACTTCTGCATATCCAATGCATTTTGTGCTTGCTCTGTTTGTAAATCAAATTGTTTTAGATCACTATTATGTGATAATGTTGTATCTGCAGGAATTATGTTATCAAACATTGCTGCTTCATAATCGTCGAGCGAACCAAGCACCTTTAGTGGCAAAAATCCATCTATTCCCATGTACATATTTAACTGCATTTCTGCAATCTTCATCATATTTTCTGCTTGGAGCATATTGGGTACGAGACTCTTTAATCTTACATCGGCTGTGATTACATCATACTCAGCTACAACACCCTGATTATAACGATTGCGTATATTATCAAGATTGATAGAGTCTGTTTCATAAGTTTTCCTTAATACCTCATAGCTATCCTGAGCGAGCAACAAACTATAATATGCTTTTTTTACCTGATTAATTAAATCGATCCTTGACGAACGAGCTTGTTCCATAGCAATCTGAATGTCAACTTCACTCATCTGAATGTTTTTCCATAAAGATGGTACAATTATTGGCAGATCAACATTTAATCCGGCCGACCAAACATTAAACCGACCCATCTGAATTCCTTCACCCGAACTCTCACTATCTCCACCCATTGAAAACATATCTCCAACAACCTGCATTATTCTGAGTTCTTCTTCAGTATACTGTGTGTGGTCTATCTCACCACCGCCAAAACCTAAGCCTTCATCAAAATAAACAGTTTGTCTTTTTATAGCTCTTTGATAAGATCCTATCAAATTCATTTGTGGTAAAAGAGCACCATAAGTAGATTTCTTTGCATACTGTTTCTTTTCAATTTCCATATCAGCCACTTTAATTGTTGGATTATCGCTGAGTGCAATGCTTAAAGCAGTTTTTAAGTCTATTTCTAAACTATCTGACTCTTGTGCCTCCACATTAGTTAAAGAAGCAGAATACACCACCAGCATCAACAACAAAGTGAGTGTTTTTGAATTCATAATTAATTTCATTTTATAGTTAAATTTTCGTTGTGGAATTTCAATTATTATCTTTTTTCGTATCTAAGTACGAATCAATTATTTTTATTCCTTTTTCGGTTGAAATACCTCTTACAAAGTTAATCATCATAGTATAAAATAAATCCGAAAATGAGAAAGGGGGTTTTTCAAGATAAGAAGCACGTATATAAGTATACGTACTATCTTCTACCAGGAATGCAGTTACTTCGGTATTTAAATCATTGCGTATGTAACCTTGTGCAATACCTTTCTCTAAAAACTCTTGCAAGAATTTATTGTTTTGTTCAATATTTTCCTGCAGAATCTTAGCTATTTTAGGGTAATATTTATAAATGTCCTGAATAAATTTAGAGTTGCTTACAGGCATTTTTTTTTGGGTTTCAATTACTTTGATAAACATTTCAATTGCATTTAACTCTTCAACAATAAACCCTTTAAAAACTTTATTTCGCTCATCCCTGAGCTTCAAAATTAAACTCTTGAGTATATCTTCCTTATCCTTAAAATTTTTATAAATAGTTCTTTTTGAGATTCCTAATGATGCGGCAAGTTCATCCATTGATGTGTTCTTTACTCCATATTGGAAGTACAATTCGCAAGCCTTTTCTATAATTCTATCTTTAATATCCATTTAAACAATCTTCTAAAACATGGCAAAGATAGTACAGAAAACTATAAACATCAAAACAGTTTTCCAGGTTTTAACAATGTTTAAAAAAGAATTTAATATTACACCTAGTTATTCGGGAACTCTATCACTACTATCATATTTCGAGACCTTTGTTTTGTTATTCACAATTATGATAAGGGTCTCTGGCCTTTTATGAGATTGATTTATAACCACATTTATGAATGTAATTCACTATAAAATTAAAATAATACTCTTACATGAACAAGAAAACACCAAGGTTTCTGGTAAAATGAGTCAGGAAAAATACACTTATGAGAATTAGATTATAATCTGTCGCAATTATTTTATAATTTTGCACATATCAATATTATTACTACGCAATAAATATCAAAATGACAAAAAATAAATTACGCGAAGATGCTTTGAAATACCATTCTCAAGGGCGTCCAGGAAAAATTGAGGTTATACCAACAAAACCATATAGTTCGCAACGCGATCTTTCTCTTGCATATTCTCCGGGTGTGGCAGAACCATGTCTTGAGATACAAAAGGACCCGGCTGCCGCATACGATTACACTTCAAAAGGAAATCTTGTGGCTGTAATTTCAAATGGTACAGCAGTATTAGGTCTCGGTGACATAGGTGCTATGGCAGGGAAACCGGTTATGGAAGGTAAGGGCTTGCTATTTAAGATTTTTGCGGGCATAGATGTTTTCGATATTGAAGTAGATGAGAAGGATCCCGAGAAGTTTATACAAGTCGTAAAGGCTATTGCGCCCACTTTTGGAGGCATAAATCTGGAGGATATAAAAGCTCCTGAATGTTTTGAAATTGAAGAACGTTTAAAAAAAGAGGTGGATATCCCAATAATGCATGATGACCAACATGGGACAGCTATAATTTCAGCCTGTGGCCTACTTAATGCGCTTGAGATAAATGGCAAGAAAATTGAGGATATTAGAATAGTGGTTAATGGAGCCGGTGCAGCAGCAAATTCTTGTACTAAACTTTATATCGCTCTTGGCGCTAAGCCTGAGAACATTGTGATGTTGGATTCAAAAGGGGTCATAAACAAAAACAGGACAGATTTAAATGAACAGAAAAAGCCATTTGCTACTGAAAGAGATATAACAACTCTTGAGGAGGCTATGAAAGATTCTGATATGTTTTTGGGATTATCAGTAGCCGATGTTCTTACACCTGAAATGCTTATATCTATGAGCGATGCTCCGATTGTATTTGCACTGGCTAACCCCAATCCGGAAATTAGTTATGAGATAGCTATGGAAACTAGGGATGATTTAATTTTTGCAACAGGCAGGTCAGACTATCCCAATCAGATAAACAATGTCTTAGGTTTTCCATATATTTTTAGAGGAGCGCTTGATGTGCAGGCCACGGCTATTAATGAAGAGATGAAAATTGCTACTGTTTATGCTCTTGCCAATCTTACAAAAAAAGCTGTTCCTGAAGTAGTGAATGCCGCTTATAGTATTAAAAAACTTCAGTTTGGAAGAGATTATATTATACCAAAACCTTTAGATCCGAGATTGCTAACGCATGTAGCACCTGCAGTTGCCAAAGCTGCTATGGAGTCTGGAGTGGCTCGCAAACAAATTACCAACTGGGAAGAGTATGACCATAAGTTGCGAGATTTGATGGGGTTGGATAATAAAATAATTCGTAAGCTTTATGAGATGGCTCGCGAAAAACCGAAAAGAGTGGTTTTTTCAGAAACAAATCATCTGAATATGCTAAAAGCAGCTGAAACTGCTTATGCAGACGGTATATGCTACCCTATTTTATTGGGTAATGAAGAGAAAATTGCTAGTATTGCAAAAGAACATCAGATTAATCTCGAAGGAATAAAGATTGTTAATCTGCGCCACGATCGTGAAGAGAATCGACGAATTAGTTATGCAAAGAAACTTGTTGAAAAAAGAGAACGTCAGGGGATGACATTTCATGAAGCTGCTGAGAAAATGTTTGAACGCAGTTATTTCGGGATGATGATGGTGGAAACAGGTGATGCTGATGCAATGATATCAGGGGTTTTTAGCAAGTATGCCGAAAACACCGAAATCGCCAAAGAAATAATTGGTATACGTGATGGTTTAAATCATATTGGAGCAATGCATATTGTGAATACCAAAAAAGGAGTTTTATTTCTAGCGGACACTCTTTTCAATAGACATCCTGATACTGATGCATTAATAGATATTGCACGTTTGGCAAAATCTACGGTTAAATTCTTTAATTTTGATCCGGTAATAGCCATGGTTTCATATTCTAACTTTGGAGCTGATTCAACTGGTAGTCCGGCAAGCGTTCATCAGGTGGTTGAAACTTTGCAAGATAGATATCCCGAAATGGTAGTTGATGGTGAAATGCAGGTCAATTATGCACTTAACAGGGAACTGAGAGATAAAAAATATCCTTTTACAAGATTAAGAGACAAAGATGTGAATACTCTTATATTTCCAAATCTAAGTTCTGCAAATGCATCATACAAACTTCTGAAAGAAATTGGCATGAATGATATTATTGGTCCTATTCAAATGGGATTAAATAAACCTGTGCATATTTTAGATGTTGAAACTCCTGTTCGAGACATTGTAAATATGGTTGCTGTTGCAGTTATTGATGCTATTGTTGAAGAGAATATCAAAGAGAACAAGCTCTTAAGAATAGTTTAGTTTATAAAGAAATTAATTATCTTTATGTTTCTGTAATTATATAAAGAGGTATAAGAAATAAATATTATAACTATAAACAAAATGGGAAACAGCAAAAAGTTTATTCTTCCTGAATCGGAAATTCCATCGCAATGGTATAACATTGTGGCTGATATGAAATCTAAACCACAGCCAATGATTAATCCTGAAACCAGACAACCACTTAAGGCAGAGGATTTATATCCATTGTTTGCAGAGGAACTGGCGCGACAGGAAGTTAATTCAACAGATGAGTGGATTGATATTCCTGAAGAAGTAAGAGATAAATATAAAATTTATCGCCCATCACCATTAGTGCGTGCTACAGAGTTAGAGAAAGCACTTGACACGCCTGCTCATATCTACTTTAAGAACGAAAGCGTAAGCCCCGTAGGCTCTCACAAGCTAAACTCGGCACTACCACAGGCATATTACAATAAAATTGAAGGCACTACCAATATAACAACAGAAACAGGAGCGGGACAATGGGGTACTGCCTTGTCTTTTGCGGCGAAAACTTTTGGCCTTGAACTGGCGGTGTATATGGTGAAAATTAGTTATGAACAAAAGCCTTATCGCAGATCATTAATGCAGACATGGGGCGCTCAAGTTATTGCTTCACCAAGCATGTCTACTAAGGCCGGGCGAAAGATTATTACTGACAACCCAAATTATCAAGGTAGCCTTGGCACCGCAATTTCGGAAGCAATTGAGCTTGCCATGAATACTCCAAATTGTAAGTACACACTGGGAAGTGTTTTGAATCACGTTTCATTACATCAAACTATAATTGGTCTTGAGGCTGAAAAACAAATGGAGATGGCGGGTGAATACCCAGATGTGGTTATTGGATGTTTTGGCGGTGGATCCAACTTCTCAGGAATTTCATTCCCATTTATGAGACATAATATTAAAGGCGAAAGAAAAACAAGGTTTCTAGCAGCTGAACCGGCTTCATGCCCTAAACTTACAAGAGGAAAGTTTAAGTATGATTTTGGTGATGAAACAGGTTATACACCACTTATTCCTATGTATACTTTGGGTAATAAATTTACTCCTGCCAATATTCATGCAGGAGGACTACGTTATCATGGTGCCGGAAGCATAGTGAGCCAACTTCTTAAAGATGGGTTTGTGGAAGCAGAATCTTTTAAGCAACTCGAAACTTTTGAAGCAGGAATTCTATTTGCACGTACTGAGGGTATCGTGCCGGCCCCGGAGTCAAATCATGCTATTGCTGCAGCTATTAGAGAGGCTCTAAAAGCAAAAGAGGAAGGCAAAAAGAGAGTTATTTTATTCAATTTATCGGGACATGGCTTAGTTGATATGACCGCTTATGATCAGTTCTTGGCAGGCGACCTAACTAATCATGAAGTGACCGAAGAGGAGATTAATAAGTTCTTATCCTAATTAAGTCTAGATTTACTTAGCTCGATTTATAGTCAAAAAACAACAAAATAATTTGGATAGTAAAAAACAATCTCTTATCTTTGAGATTATTAAATGATAGAGTTATTGCCGCATTGGTCGATTGGGAAACTCATCAATTATATTTTATAAACCGAGACTAGTTCTTGTTTTCAATGGCGGGCCGCATCCTTCGGGATTCCGATTTTATCGGAACAGCGGATTACAAAGATTTCAAGACACTCAAATCCTGTCAAAAGGAGTTTCGACTTATTCCACCGGTGCGGCTTCATATAAAAAAAGCAGATTTGCAACAGATTTAATCAGTTTGCAGTCTGCTTTTAATTTTTTACACAAATAGCAAATGAGCCTTATCAAACAATATTTGGAGCTTTTCTTGGTATTCTTTAAAATAGGAGCTTTCACTTTTGGAGGAGGTTATGCCATGATTCCACTTATACGGAATGAGGTTGTTGATAAAAAGAAATGGCTCGATGATGATGATTTTATTAATATGCTGGCTTTGGCACAATCGGCTCCGGGTCCAATATCATTAAACACGGCAATATTTGTTGGAAATAAAAGACTAGGATTTAAAGGAAGTCTTTTTTGCAGTGCCGGAATTATTCTACCATCTTTTATAATTATACTTATTATTGCTATAGTTTTTACACAGTTTAAAGAAAATCCTGTTATTGAATCAATATTTAAAGGCATTCGCCCAGCTGTTGTTGCACTTATTGCTGCACCATTGTTGGGTCTGGGTAAATCAGCTGGAATAAAGCTCAAAAATTCTTGGATACCCGTAGTTGTTGCTGTTGCTGTATGGTTACTTAAAATATCACCTGTATACATTGTATTGGGAGCTATAGTATTAGGAGTCTTATATTATCTGTTTATTAAACTAAGAATAAAGCGATAATGGAATTAATAGATTTATACTTTTTACTGTTCATTACCTTCTTAAAAATCGGATTATTTGGCTTTGGAGGGGGTTATGCAATGCTGCCCCTTATACAAAGAGAAGTTGTTGACATCCATGGTTGGATATCTGTTAGCGATTTTACTGATATTGTAGCAATTTCGCAAACTACTCCGGGTCCTATTGCGTTTAATTCAGCTACGTACATTGGTTACACTTCTGTTACGGAAATGGGGTTTTCGACAGGTTATGGTGTGATAGGGTCTGCAATTTGCACAATCGCTGTTAGTATTCCATCGTTAATTATAATGACAATAATATGTGCATTCTTTTTTAAACTAAAGGATAACCTCTGGATGAATGCATCTTTATCAATATTGAAACCTGCAATAATTGGTTTGATAGCAGCAGCGGCACTTATGCTAATGAACAATTACAATTTTATTGATTATAAAAGCTGGATTATTTTTGGGATAGTTATGATAGCATCTATTAGAAAAGTAGATCCAATATTGTTGATTGTATTATCTGGTGTTGCGGGATTATTTTTATATCCTCCCGTTTAATTAATACAATAAATTACTTCTCGAAAAGACTAATTTTCAATTTACTTCTTCGTAGTTTTACTTGATGAGGGTTTTTTAGCAGAAGATTTCTTAGTAGTTTTGGACTTTGTTGCAGTTGTTTTTTTTGTAGTAGTCGATTTCTTAGTTTCAGCTGCTTTTTTCTTTCCTTTAGGCTTTTTATCTTTACCGCCTTCTTCTATAATTTTTTTACAATCTTCGAGTGTTAGTTCTTTTGGATCTGTACCCTTGGGGATTTTAAAATTATTTTTTTGAAATTTAATGTATGGACCATATCTGCCATTCAACACTTCTATATCAGGATGATCCTCAAATGTCTTAATAAACTTTTCTTTGTCTTTCTTCTCCTTTTCCTCGATAAGCATTATTGCCTCATCTAGTTTAATTTCTAGTGGATCGACGTCTTTGGGTATAGAAACAAATTTGTTGTTGTGTCTAACATAAGGTCCAAATCTACCAACCCCTACTACTACTTCTTTGTCTCTAAATTCTCCAAGTGTCATAGGTAATTCAAAAAGCTTAAGCGCCTCTTCAAACGTGATGGTTTCAAGTGATTGAGTTTTCTGAAGCGATGCGAAAAGCGGTTTTTCTTCTTCCTCGGAAGTACCTATCTGAGCCATCGCACCATACCGCCCTATCTTTACAGAAACTTGTCTGCCGGTTTTTGGATCAATTCCAAGTATGCGCTCACCAGCTTTGTGCTCCATTTTCATATTAACTGTTTCCTCAACAATTGGATGGAAAACCTTGTAGAAATTGCCAATTGATTCTCTCCACTCTACCTTACCCTCCGCAATTTTGTCGAAGTCTTCCTCTACTTTGGCAGTGAAGTTGTAATTTATTACTGATGGGAAGTACTCAACAAGGAAATCATTAACTACAATTCCTATATCAGTAGGGATAAGCTTATTTTTATCTGCACCGGTTATCTCTTTTTTGTCGTTATCCTTGATTTTGCCTTTTGAAAGAGTTAGTACATTATATTTTCTTTCTTGACCATCAACATTGCTTTTCTCTACGTATTCTCTGTTTATTATTGTAGATATAGTTGGTGCATAAGTGGATGGACGACCAATACCAAGTTCTTCCATTTTGCGCACAAGTGCTGCCTCTGAGTATCGTGCAGGGCGTTGTGTGAAACGCTCTGTTGCTGTAGTTTCTTGCATGTCGAGACTCTCACCTCGTTTCATTGGAGGTAATAAACCTTCTTCCTTTTCGCCATTTTCATCATCGGTACCTTCAAGATAAACTCTTAGAAATCCGTCAAATTTTATCACTTCTCCGTTGGCAACAAACTTACCTTCAGAACCAGATATTGAGATGTTTGCAGTGGTACGCTCCAACTCTGCATCTGCCATTTGTGAGGCTATTGTTCTCTTCCAGATTAAGTTATAAAGCTTTTTCTCCTGTGTGGTTCCCGAGACTTCGTGTTCGCTTATGAAAGTGGGACGAATTGCTTCGTGTGCCTCTTGAGCGCCTTTTGATTTGGTAGTGTATTGACGAATTTTATGGTATTTTTCGCCATACTGATCAATAATCTCTGTTTTAGCTGTTCCTATTGCAAGACCCGACAAGTTAACAGAGTCAGTACGCATGTAAGTTATTTTCCCTGATTCATACAATCGTTGCGCAACCATCATGGTTTGTCCTACCGAAAATCCTAATTTTCGCGATGCTTCCTGCTGCAAGGTTGAAGTAGTAAAGGGTGCCGCTGGAGTTTTCTTGCCGGGACGAGTAGTAATATCTTCTACTTTGTAATCTGATGCTTTTAGACTTTCAAGCAATTCTAACGCCTCCTCTTTAGTTTTAAGACGCTTATTATACTCTGCTTTTATTTCATATACCTGACCATCTTCTTCTTTTGTGAAAATAGCTATTATGCGGTACGAAGCTTCACTTTTGAAGTTTTGTATATCGCGTTCACGCTCAACAATAAGACGAACCGCTACAGATTGAACACGTCCTGCCGATAAAGCGGGTTTTATTTTTCTCCATAATACTGGTGATAACTCAAATCCAACTATACGATCGAGTATGCGACGTGCTTGTTGAGCATCTACCAAGTTTTGATCAATTTTCCGAGGTTTTTTTACAGCTTCCTGAATCGCATTTTTGGTAATTTCATGAAAAACAATTCTTTTAGTATTTTCCTCTTTTAGATCTAACGCCTCAAAAAGGTGCCATGCTATAGCTTCTCCTTCACGGTCTTCATCCGATGCAATCCATACAACGTCGGCTTTATTTGCGGCATTTTTTAATTCAGATACAACTTTCTTTTTATCCGCTGGCACTTCATATATTGGTTCAAATTCATTTTCTATATCTATACTAAAGTCTTTTTTCTTGAGGTCTCTAATATGCCCATAGCTAGACATTACTTGAAAATCTTTACCTAGATATTTTTCTATTGTTTTAGCTTTAGCAGGTGACTCAACGATAACCAAATTCTTTTCCATTCAGACTTTTTTTACGACTTTTAAATATGAGGATAGCTTCCCCATTTTGGGTGCAAAAGTAATGATTTTGCATAAGGAACAACAATTTTTTTAGAAATTCCTTGTTTATTAAGTGATTTTTATAGGATTAGGTCAGTATAGCTTATATTTAATCCTCAAATTTTACTCCATAAATGGAGGATAATGTTTCGGTAAGTTGATGGGTAAGTGATCGACGAATGACAATATTCATTTTGCACGATTCTTGGAAATCCTGAGTCCATTTGACTGATTCGAACTGTTTTAAAACACGCATTACATCATTCAATATTGTATATTCAAAATGGATATTTATGGTGTCATCAACTGTCTTTTCTATAATCTCTGCGTTTTCAATAGCATCGGCCGCTGCATCTTTATATGACCTTATTAAGCCGCCTGTACCTAAAAGTGTACCTCCAAAATAACGAACAACTATAATTAAAACGTCGGTCAATTCAAAGGAATTTATTTGTCCAAATATTGGTTTTCCTGCTGTACCTGAAGGTTCACCATCATCGTTAAATCTGTATTCGTCTCTTTCCCAACCTATCATATATGCCCAACAAACATGTCGAGCATCGTAGTATTTTTTGCGATATTCTTCTATTATATCCATTGCAGCCGTTACACTGCCTACAGGGAATATAAACGATATGAACTTACTCTTTTTTTCGTTTACATACCCCTCGGCAGGTGCTGCAATGGTTTTATATCTGTCATTGTTAATTTTCAACATTTAGATGCACCACAGTTTCTGCATTTCAAGCATCCTTCTTCATATACAAGAGTTTCGTGCCCACAAACGGGACATTTTTGTCCTTTAGCTTCAGTTTCATTAGGTAAATATTTTTTCAGAGCTCTTTCAACACCATTTTTCCAAGTATTAATTGTCTCACTATCTAATTCAAGACCCGATACTAGCTTAATTACCTGATCAATGGGCATGCCATATCTAAGCACCCCCGAAATCAGTTTGGCATAGTTCCAATATTCTGGATTAAACTTGCCATCTAATCCTTCAATAGTTACTTTATAGCCTCTACGATTTTGAAACTGGAAGTCGTAATGTTTCGTGCCATCATTATCATAGGCTTTAATAATCTTACCGGAATTTACACTTTTGGGTATCATTATACCATCATCCTCATCATTTATACCGGTGAAGATTTCATAAGGTCTTCCATTTAGCAAACCAATAAATGCAATCCATTTTTCTTTATTGTTCTGAAATTTTATTACATCAGCATCTAGCTCAATAGGACGCGATGTTACTATTTGAGGCATTTCAAAACAATCGTCGTCAACATCTTTTCCTTTTTTGTCGGCAGCCTCCCCATTAGAAATAAGTACTCCTGCGCGAGAGCCATCACGATAAACAGTACAACCTTTGCAACCACTTTTCCATGCTTCCATGTAAAGCTCACCTACTAAATCTTCGGTTACGTCGTTAGGAAGGTTTATTGTAACACTAATAGAATGATCTACCCATTTTTGCACACGACCTTGCATCCTCACTTTTTGCAGCCAATCTACATCGTTTGAAGTGGCTTTATAATATGGTGATTTGGCAACAAGTTCATCTATCTCGGCATTGGTATATTTTTTTGTTGTTGAATAACCATTAGCTTCCATCCATGTTACAAACTTATGGTGGAACACTGCGTATTCTTCCCAAGAATCACCATTTTCATCAACGAAATCTACTTTTACATCTTTGTCATTTGGGTTTACTTTACGTCTGCGTGTATAAACAGGTAGGAACACTGGTTCGATTCCTGAAGTTGTTTGTGACATAAGACTTGTAGTACCGGTGGGTGCAATTGTAAGACATGCTATATTTCTTCTACCATATTTCACCATATCCTCATACATTTGAGGATCAACTTCCTTAAGTCTGTTTACAAAAGGGTTGTTTTTTTCGCGTTCCGCATCAAAGATTTCAAAAGCGCCACGTTCCTCGGCCATTTTAACCGAAGATCTGTATGCATTAACAGCTATTTCACGGTGCACTTTTTCGGAAAAGTCATTACCTTCGTCTGTTCCATAACGAATACCCAATGCAGCAAGCATATCACCTTCGGCTGTGATACCTACACCTGTGCGCCTTCCTTGCAAGGTTTTGCGTTGTATCTTTTTCCACAAATTACGCTCGGTAAATTTAACCTCTTCTGTTTCTGGGTCGGCTTCAATCTTTTCAAGTATCTTGTCAATCTTTTCGGACTCCAAATCCACAATATCATCCATAATTCGTTGGGCTAATTGTACATGCTCAGCGAATAATTCAAAATTGAAATAGGCATCTTCTTTGAAAGGATTCACAACATATGAATATAAATTTATTGCCAGCAATCTACAACTGTCATATGTACAAAGTGGAATTTCACCGCAAGGGTTAGTGGAAATAGTTTTAAAACCTAGGTCGGCATAACAGTCGGGAACTGATTCATTAATTATTGTGTCCCAAAATAGGACTCCGGGTTCTGCAGATTTCCATGCATTGTGCACAATCTTTTTCCATAGTTTCTGTGCATCAATTGGATTTTGATATTTAGGATTATCTGACTCAATTGGAAATTTCTGAACGTATTTGGTTCCCGATGAAACAGCTTTCATGAAGTCATCATCTATTCTTACAGAAATATTTGCTCCTGTAACTTTACCTTGTTCCATTTTTGCATCTATGAAATCTTCTGAATCAGGATGATTTATAGCCACACTTAACATCAGAGCTCCACGACGACCATCCTGCGCTACTTCTCGGGTTGAGTTTGAGTAACGCTCCATGAAGGGGACAAGCCCTGTAGATGTTAGCGCAGAGTTCTTTACGGGCGATCCTTTTGGGCGAATATGTGAAAGATCATGCCCTACCCCGCCTCTACGTTTCATAAGTTGTACTTGTTCTTCATCTATTCGGATAATTGCACCATAAGAATCTGCATCGCCTTCCATTCCGATAACGAAGCAGTTTGATAATGAGGCAATCTGATAATCGTTCCCAATACCTGTCATTGGGCTTCCTTGCGGTATAATATATTTGAAACGGTCTAATAGATCGAAAAGCTCCTGTTCACTAAGTGGATTGATATATTTTTTTTCTATTCTGGCAATTTCTTTTGCCAGTCTCCTGTGCATATCTTCGGGAGTTTTTTCGTAAATTTTCCCCTGACTGTCTTTGAGAGCATATTTGCTGACCCATACTTTGGCCGCTAGTTCATCTCCTTTAAAATACTCTAACGATGCTTTGTTGGCTTCGTCGAAAGTGTAATTCTTCTTTTTCATCAGCTAATTGATTAAATAATGGGCACTCTTGAGTTAATGATGCAATTTTACAGAAAGTTGCCATGAATACAAAATATTTCCAACTTTAGTTATCAACAATCTTAGTAAAGTTTTCTTAAACTACGACCAACACCCTGACTATCAGCGTGCATCTATTCTTGAATCGATTTATTATTTTCTTTTTAGCATAACTATTCTTATTTGCAGACGGATGAAATAATCAGCAATTAGAGAAAAAAATCTTTAAAAGTGAACAAAAAAATCACTCAGATGAGCTAAGTCTCTGAATGATTAATACTTTACGGATTGTGGGTATAATGCAAAACTCTATTTGAAATTTTTTACGGCTCCCATAAATAGTATTGAACCGGTAGAGTTTTCTTGTATAACATATATAAATGGTTTATTCGCGTTAAAAACGACTCTTTCTGGTTCCGCAGGCATAGAAGTTACAACAATGCCAATGGAAGTTACAGCTGCAGCTTCTGTTCCAACCTCATCGGTGCTGATGTAAGTAGTTTGATTTATCATATTTATTTTTGATGGTGCATCAGATATACCGGAAAAGTTTGCATTGTTTGCAAAGGCAACACCCATGCCCATATCAGTTAATACATTATTTAGTTTTCTGCTGTAATTAGTTTTAAACTTAGGTAATGATAGAACAACCTCATATTCCCTTAGATTGGACGTAAGTGAAGACCAATAATTGGTCTTTTTAATCACCTGAACAACATCATTTAATTTAAAGTCATTTTTAGGAAGTAAAACCAGCATACTAAATGCTTCATTCCCATATGGTAATTCAACTAATTGAAAATGATCGCTTGATGAGTAGTTAAATTTTTCGGTTTGATTCATCATATCTACTTCAACTGAAGTGCCATTTTCTAGAGTGAAAGGCTTTTTAGATGTGTTGCTTTTATCAAACTCTGTTGCCCATATGCCTTTAAAATATATTGCATTTAAGAGATACATTAGATCATCGGAGCTGGTTCTTTCTATAACTTTTTCAATTAAACCACTTGTATTATCCGAGGCCCAGTGATTGATTTGATCTACGGTTTTTGTATCTCCGAAGTTGACAGAGGCAACTTTTGAGTTGAAGTATTCAGTGTTGGTAATTAAAAAACTCCCCTTAATTGGTATGTATTGATTTGTCCAAATTGAATTTGCAATTGACAATTTTGTTGAAGGGTCCGTCGCTGGTAGTGCTTCACTCAGTTTCTTATAATATTGATTAATATCATTTTCTGAGAATTCATCTAAATTGAGTGTTTCAAGCATGGCTGTTTTTGTTTCTCCTTCTGCTCCATTAAGAGTTATTGCAAGTGCCATACTAAGACTTAGTGGAGAAACCATAAAGCTTTCATCTTCCTCACTAGCTTCTTCTGCAAAAACTTTAGAAAAAAAGTTGAATGCAAATTCTTGGTCTGAATTTACCATTTCGGTTTCACTTGAGCGCAATTCAATTTTAATTGGTTGAGAACGATCGTTTAATTCTACTTCATCATGTTTGCCCTCGCACGAAGCTGACATTAGTACTGCAGTAATAATTGTAAAGAATGATGTTAGGATTTTGGTTTTTAGAATCATATTATTCAATTTTACGGGTTGTTTCTAATGTCATAACATTGGTAAGATGATATTGTCATAAAAACGCTGCATAAGCATTGTTAAATCTTCTGAAGAATTATTTCTGAAGAATTAGTGTCAATTTTAAGTTAAGAGGTGCGAAAACCGTTTATAGATAAAATTATTGTTTAATTTTGCGTATTGTTTTATTTAGGTATATCTATTTAAATTGCATACGGAATGAGAAAATGGAGAATTGAGGATTCAGAAGAACTTTATAACATAAATGGTTGGGGAAATGGCTATTTCTCTATTAACGACAAGGGTCATGCGCAAGTTACCCCGCATAAACAACAGGGTGGTAGTGTTGATTTGAGCGATCTTATGCGTGAACTCTACTTGCGAGATGTATCGGCACCCGTACTCATTCGCTTTCCTGGAATATTGGATAATCGTATAGAAAAGATTTCTCATAGTTTTGCAAAGGCTTCAAAAGAGTATGAATATAAGGCTAAGAACCATATTGTATACCCGATTAAGGTGAATCAGATGCGCCAAGTAGTTGAGGAAATTGTTTCGAGCGGGAAAAAATATAATATTGGACTTGAAGCCGGATCTAAACCTGAATTACATGCTGTACTAGCAATTAATACCGATAGTGATTCTTTTATTATATGTAACGGTTATAAAGACGAAAGTTATTTAGAACTGGCATTGCTTTCTCAAAAAATGGGAAAAAAAGTTTTTATTGTTATAGAAAAACTTAACGAACTATTGCAAACTATTGAGATTGCGAACCGATTGAAAGTAAAACCTAATATTGGCATCAGGGTAAAACTAGCCAGCTCGGGTAGTGGCAAATGGGAAGAATCAGGGGGAGACGGCAGTAAATTCGGCTTAAACTCAAGTGAGTTGCTTGAAGCTTTAGAAATACTTAAGTCTCAGAATATGAGCGAGTGCTTTCAGTTAATTCATTTTCATATTGGAAGTCAGATCACTAAAATACGAAGAATTAAAACAGCTTTACGTGAAGCTGCACAGTTTTATGTACAACTTCACGACATGGGATTTGCTATTGAATACGTAGATATTGGTGGGGGCTTGGGAGTTGATTATGACGGAACTCGTTCTTCATTTACGGAAAACAGTATTAATTATTCGATCCAAGAATATGTTAATGATTCGGTTTTCACTTTTGTTGATGCTGCCAATAAAAATGACATTCCTCATCCAAATATAATCACCGAGTCTGGAAGAGCTTTAACAGCCCATCATTCGGTATTGATTTTTGAGGTTTTAGAGACGACTACTTTACCGAAATGGTCTGAGGACATGGATATACAGGAAGATGATCATGAATTAGTAAAAGAGTTATATAAGATCTGGGATTCGTTAACTCAACCACGTATGTTAGAAGCGTGGCATGATGCTCAGCAAATTAGAGACGAATCACTTGATCTATTTAGTCTTGGTATGCTTGATTTAAAATCTAGGGCACAAGTAGAACAGCTTTACTTTTCTATAGCTCGAGAGATCAACAGCTCGAGTATGCGTGCTAAACATGTTCCCGAAGAGTTGCGACAACTTAATAAATTATTGCCTGATAAGTATTTTTGCAACTTTTCTCTGTTTCAGTCATTACCCGACTCATGGTCCATAGACCAGGTCTTTCCTATAATTCCGATAAATCGCTTGGATGAAAGACCAGACAGAACCGCTACAATACAAGATATAACCTGCGATTCGGATGGCAAGATTTCTAATTTTGCTTCGCAAGATGGATTCCATTCTTCGTATCTTCCTGTTCATTCTTTAAAGAAAGATGAACCTTATTATTTAGGAGTATTTCTTGTAGGTGCTTATCAAGAAATTTTAGGTGCGTTACACAATTTATTTGGAGATACAAATGTGGTGCATATTTCAACAACTGAAAATGGTTATAAGATTGACCAGACCATTGATGGTGAGTCGGTAGCCGAGGTGCTAGAGTATGCTCAATACAATTCAAAAAAGCTTGTTAGAGCGGTTGAGACATGGGTGATGAGTTCAGTCAAACAAGGAAAGATATCAGTTGAAGAAGGAAAAGAATTCTTATCAAACTATCGCTCCGGGTTATACGGATATACTTATCTTGAGTAACGGATGGTGACATTATTAAAACAATCTGATTTTCCTACCCCACCGGTTGCAAATGTGAAACCGGACACTTTCATAAACTTCGAGAAGCCAAGAATAGATAATTATTCTTGGCTTAATGATAAAAACAGTTCTGAGGTAATCGAGTATTTGAACGCAGAAAATACCTATACCGAAACTGTTATGAATCCAACAAAAGACCTGCAACAAACTTTATATGAAGAAATTTTGGGGAGAATAAAAGAGGATGATGAGAGTCATCCTTCTTTTAGAAATGGGTATTGGTATTATAGTCGTACAGAAAAGGGCAAACAATATCGCACCTATTGCAGAAGAAAAGATACAATGAGTGCCGAAGAGGAGGTAATATTTGATGTAAACGACATGGCAAAAAATGTAACAGCTTTTATTTTTGGCGGTTACGCTGTGAGCCCCGACAATAGCAAAGCTGCATATTTCTTTAATGAAACCGGTTCATACGCCGAGTTTGTGTTAAAAGTTAAGGACCTTGTAAGTGGTGATGATATAGGTTTTACTGTTATAGGTGCAGCATCTGCAACTTGGGCTAATGATAATAACACTCTGTTTTATTCTTTAATAAATAAAACACTTAGACCATATCAAATTCACCGCAGATCTCTTAATGAAAGTGAGAGTTCTGTTGTATATGAAGAAAATGATTCAAAATTCAGAACTTACGTATCAGGAAGTAAAACAAGAGATTTTATCTTTATTGGAAGTTCAAGCTCAACAACCTCCGAAGAGCGTTTTATTTCTGCTGACCGACCGAAAGATAGTTTTAAAGTTTTCATGCCGCGAGAACAAGATGTTGAGTATTTCGTTTACCCTCATAAAGAAAAGTTCTTTGTGCGTTATAAAGATAAGGAAAATCTAAATGGCAAAATATATGAGACACCGTTGATTGGCTATGAAGATTTATCAACCTGGAAGGAATTTCTTCCACATAATGAAAATATAAGAATTGAAGGATTTGATATTTTGAAGGATTATATTGTTATTGAATTAAGAAAAAACGGACTCAACGAAATTATAGTGAAACCTGTCGCAAATGATAAAGAATTTACTATAAATTTTCCGGAACCTGTTTATACTGCTTCGCTTAATGGAAATCCTGAATATAACGACGATAAATTTAGGTACACATACACTTCACTCAATCGCCCTTCGACACTTTATGAATATAACATAGAATCAGGAGAGACAGCAAAACTGAAGGAGCAAGAAGTTCCATCCGGTTTTAATCCTGATGATTATACAGTAGAAAGGGTATGGTCAACAGCACCCGATGGCGTAAAAGTCCCCATGGCATTAGTATACAAGAATGAATTAAAAAAAAATGGATCAAATCCAGCTCTTATATATTCGTATGGAAGTTATGGAATGAGCTCTGATGTGTATTTCAATGCAAGTGTATACAGCTTAATAGACAGGGGGTTTGTGTATGCAATAGCTCAAATTAGAGGTGGCAGCGATCTTGGTGAACAATGGTATGAAGATGGTAAGCTATTGAATAAGAAGAATAGTTTTGCCGATTTTATTGCATGCAGTGAAACACTTATTAAAGAGGGTTATACCTCTCCTAACAAACTTGCAGCCATGGGTGGAAGTGCAGGAGGTCTCTTAATGGGAGCTGTAGTTAATATCAGACCAGACCTTTATCAGATAATTGTTGCGCAAGTGCCGTTTGTGGATGTCATAAATACTATGCTTGATGACACTCTGCCTTTAACAACAGGCGAGTATGAAGAGTGGGGAAATCCAAATGTAGAGGAATATTACAATTATATACTTTCATATTCTCCATATGATAATATTACTGCACAAGAGTATCCTAATATGCTGGTGACGGGTGGAATAAATGATTCACAAGTACTTTTTCATGAACCTGCTAAATATGTTGCAAAACTGCGTTCATTAAAGACAGATGATAATATTCTGATTATGAAAATGAATATGGACTCGGGACACGGTGGAGCAACTGGAAGATATGAGGGCATTAAAGATACAGCTTTTGAGTTTTCTTTTATTTTAAATCGGGTGGGGATTGAGAAATAGGTAATAAAAACAGTTTTATAAATTTTTAATTGGTGAACTTTTGTTCGCACGCCTCAAAACAGTGTGATAATGAAAAAACTAGAACTCCATTGGAGGATTCTTATAGGTATGGGCGCCGGAATACTCTTCGGTTTCCTAATGAGTTCTTTTGGCTGGGGAAAATATTTTGTGATAGACTGGATAGCTCCTTTAGGCACTATTTTCATCCGTCTATTAAGACTTATTGCAATCCCTCTTATATTAGTATCTCTTGTTAAAGGTGTTTCCGACCTGAAAGATATTTCTACATTCAAAAATCTTGGAATTCGAACTATTTCTATCTTTATATTTACTACCTGTACTGCAATTACAGTGGGGTTGGTTCTTGTTAATGTTATTAAACCGGGTGAGGGTTTACCACCTGAAACTATAGAAGAACTTACTGCTACTTATGCTAGTGACAGTGGTATTGCAGAAAGTATAAGTACAGCTGAGCTCCAGCAGCAAGAAAGCGGGCCCTTAGATTTTTTTGTAGATATGGTCCCAGAAAACATATTTTATTCTTTGAGTAATAATAGTCTGATGCTTCAGGTTATTGTATTTTCAATACTCTTTGGTATTTGTATGTTATTGATTGATCCCGAAAAGGCACTTCCGTTGTCGAAGCTATTTGATTCGTTAAATGATGTTATCCTGAAAATGGTAAATTTAATTATGCTTATCGCACCTATAGCTGTTTTTGCTCTTTTAGCCCAAATAATAGTAAGCTCAGAAGATATGCAGATTTTACAAAAGCTTCTTAACTATGGTTTAACGGTACTTTTAGGTTTGGCTATTATGATATGCTTTTACTTAACCATTCTATTTATGTTTACAGGTAGAAAACCGGGGTGGCTTTTAAAAGGAATTGTTCCGGCACAACTACTTGGTTTTTCTACAAGTTCTAGTGCCGCAGCTCTTCCGGTTACTATGACGAGAGTAACAAAGAATCTTGGTGTGGATAATGAAATTGCTAGTTTTGTGTTACCTGTGGGTGCTACAATTAATATGGATGGCACTAGTTTATATCAGGCTATTGCTGCTGTTTTTATAGCACAGGCATTGCATATACCCTTAGATTTAATGGATCAGTTAACTATTGTGCTTACAGCTCTCTTGGCTTCAATTGGTTCAGCTGCCGTACCCGGTGCAGGCATGATTATGCTTGTTATTGTTTTGGAGTCAATAGGTATTCCTGCTGATAAAATGGCAATTGGTCTTGCTCTTATTTTTGCTATTGACAGACCCTTGGATATGTGTAGAACAGTTGTGAATTTAACAGGTGATTCAATGGTTTCTGTTTTAATAGCAACTAAAATGGGAAAAATGCATGATACAAGTAAAACGGATATATGATCCCATAAAAGAGGATGATGGTTATAGGGTATTGGTTGACCGTGTATGGCCACGTGGTGTTTCTAAGGAAAATGCTAAATTAAATTTATGGATGAAAGATATTGCACCATCCAATGAATTAAGAAAATGGTTTCAACACGACACCGCAAAGTGGGATGAATTTAAAGTACGTTATAGAGATGAACTGGTTGATAAAAAAGATCTCATTTCTCAATTGAGAAACATTGAGAAAGAAAACAAGGTGGTTACCCTTCTTTATTCTGCTAAAGACAATGAACATAATCAGGCAATTGCACTTTTAAATATATTAAAACACTTATAATCAACTTTATATCATCTTACGAGCCAACATGATAATAACCGAACTTTTTAAGTAAACCAAACGATGTTGTGACTGTTATAATTAAATGAAAATTAAAGGAAACATCATCTTCTTGTCTGCTTATCTAGTAGTACTTAGCTCTTTTGCCCGAAATATTGATAACAACAAATCAGATACAACTATCTATTTAAATGAAGTAATTGTTAATGCATATCAGATAAATACGAGGCAGCATCAAGTTCCAGGGGCAATATCAGTATTATCGAGAGCGGAGTTACAAACCACCGATGGGAATAATTTTAATCATTCACTCCATAAGATACCCGGCATCTATATGCACAGTGGCACATATGCCACAAGTCGCATTATAATCAGAGGTATGGGTAGCCGTACTCCATACAACACAAACAGAATTAAATCATATCTTAACGATATCCCAATTACTTCTTCAGATGGGATTTCAACACCCGAAGATATCGACCTGATGGGGATAGAAAGAATGGAAGTGATAAAAGGTCCTGCTTCTACTCTGTATGGATCAGGATTGGGAGGGAATATCAATATTTATACCCCTACATCTGAATACAACAATACAGAAGCCCTTATTCAGTATGGAAGCTTCAATACTTTTAAGGCTGCGGCTTCAACAAATTACAACGGTAATAATACTAATATATGGGGCAACTTATCTCATTTGCATTCTGATGGATATCGTGAAAACAGCAGACATAATAGAACTTCGTTCCTTTCTTCAGGAACATGGGAACAGGAGAGCTATTCATTAGAATATACACTTATGCTTATGAATTTGAATGCACAGATACCTAGCTCCATAAGTAAAACATTGTATGAAACTAATCCTAAAGCAGCAGCTGCTAATTGGAATGGTATCGAAGGATATAAAGAATACCAGCGAGCGATAGCAGGTGCTACTCTAACAAATAACTTAACGCACAATTGGAATAATAAGCTGACTATCTTTGGAAAATGGGTGGACAGTTACGAAAAGAGACCTTTTAACAATTTAGATGATGGCTCATCAGGTGGCGGAATAAGGAATAGGCTTACTTATAACTCATCTCACTGGGATGCACTTATAGGCTTTGAATGGATTAACGACACCTATAGATGGCAAATGGATTTAGTCGATGAATTAATCAATAAAAACCGTGAGACGAGAAACCATTATAATATGTTCGCAATGTTATACTGGCAACCTACAATTAGGTGGAACATCTCCATAGGAGGTGCTGTAAATCGAGTTAATTATAGTCTTACAGATCTGTTTTCAGAAAATGGTGACCAGAGTGGCGAACGTAATTTCCCTGCTATCTTTTCGCCAAGACTTGGCATTAATTATGCGCCCTCAAGATATTTGGCACTATATGCTTCGGTGGGACATGGGTTTTCCATGCCTTCTCCTGAAGAAACGCTACTTCCGGAAGGAAATATTAACGAAGAGCTTGAACCTGAGCAGGGCATTCAGTATGAATTGGGAGTTAGACTAAACTTCTTCAACAACGCTAGCGTGCTTGAGGCTTCTATATATAGGATAGATTTAACAAATCTGCTTGTAACAAAACGACTTACCGAAGATATATTTACCGGCATAAATATGGGCAAAACTAGTCATACAGGATTTGAACTTATGATTAAACAGAGACTATTTAGTTTTCCTTCTTTCCCGGGTAGTATGCATGCAAATGGCAATTATGCATGGTCGAATAACCAGTTTATTGACTTTACAGAAAATGATAATGTATATGATGGCAATAAACTCCCCGGAATACCTTCTCATATGGCAAATGCCGGAATAGAATGGCAGCCATTTTCAAAATTTAGCATAAATAGTAATCTTCAATTTGTTGGTAAGCAATATATTGATGATGCTAATAGTAAAATTAACGATGACTATCTATTGGCAAACATTAGAGGATCACATCGCTTTAATATCAATTCAACGAGCGTTATTGAACTTTTTACAGGTATAAATAATATATCTAACTCTCATTATTCTCCAATGCTCACTGTTAATGCAGTTGCATTTGGAGATGCCGAACCAAGATATTATTATCCCGGATTGCCAAGACATTATTATGCAGGCTTCAGGCTTTATCTAAACTCAAAATGATTCCAAAAATGAGAATGACAAAAGTTTTTTCAAAAATATATGCCCGAAAACGAACCATAAAAAAAAGAATATTTAAAAAAGAGTGGAATTATTTTGCAAGTAAAGAAAAAGGTCCTATATTTGCACCCGCAATTTGAGCATTGCATCACTTATGCAATAAGGGTTAACGCCCAATAAGGCCCATTCGTCTATCGGTTAGGACGCAAGATTTTCATTCTTGAAAGAGGAGTTCGATTCTCCTATGGGCTACAATAAAAATAAAACAGGAAATAAAGTCAACAAAATGGCAAATCATAAATCGGCAGAAAAAAGAATTAGGCAATCAAAAGCTTTACGTCTCTCAAATAGATATATTTCACGAACAACTAGAAATAAGGTTCGCGACTTTCGTGCTACAACTACAAAAGAGGAAGCTCAAAAAATGTATCCTGAGGTATGTTCTATGCTAGACAAACTTGCAAAGAAAAATATAATCCATCAGAACAAAGCAAACAATTTGAAGTCTAAACTTGCAGCACATTTGAATAGTTTCAGCTGATATTTCCTTCAAAAATTTATAAAGAAGACCGGACATAATTGTTCGGTCTTTTTTTTATTAGCACTTTACATAATACTATAGCAAATAAAATTCAATTAGGGCATGAAAAGTATTATGAAAAAAAATAAAAGCGTTGGTAAAGAGGCGTATTTTTTGTAAATTTGCTCAGTTTTATATCAAGTCTTAATTAATTATAAGCATACTAACTTTCAGATAGTTTAAATAAATTACAAAGCATGTCAGAAGAAAAAAAAATATCAGGTGTAGACTACTCAGCACAAAATATTCAGGTCTTAGAGGGACTAGAAGCTGTTCGCAAACGTCCTGCGATGTATATAGGGGATGTAAGTGAAAAAGGTTTGCACCATTTGGTTAATGAGGTGGTCGACAACTCAATTGATGAAGCGCTCGCGGGGTATTGCGATGAGATAAATGTAATAATTAATGAAGATAATTCAATTACAGTTACGGACAACGGTAGAGGTATTCCCACAGACTATCACGAGAAAGAGAAGAAGTCGGCATTAGAGGTAGTTTTGACAGTGCTACATGCAGGGGGTAAATTCGACAAGGGAACTTATAAAGTATCTGGTGGATTGCATGGTGTTGGTGTTTCAGTTGTAAATGCACTTTCCATCTATCTGAAAGCAGAAATTCACCGAAAGGGCAAAATATTTGTACAAGAATTCTCTAAAGGTAAACCCTATAGTGAGGTTAAAATTGTAGGGGAATCAGATAAGACAGGTACTATCATTACATTCAAACCGGATGACTCTGTTTTCAACGTTACTGAGTATAGGTATGATATACTTTCAACACGACTCCGTGAATTAGCTTTCTTGAATTCAGGGATCACGCTCACTCTTACAGATAAAAGAGCCCCTAAAGAGGATGGCACTTTCAAAACAGAACGTTATTTTTCCGAGACAGGCTTGGAAGAGTTTGTTAGATATATTGATAAAAATAAAGATTCACTTATAAATAATCCCATCCATATTGTTACTGAAAAAAATGGTGTACCTATTGAAATTGCAATGACTTATAATGACACATATAATGAAAATATCTTCTCGTATGTGAATAATATTAATACAATTGAAGGTGGTACACACCTCACAGGATTTAGAAGAGGATTATCTCGAACTCTGAAAAAGTACGCAGAAGATTCTAAACTCCTTGACAAGGTAAAGATCGAGATTAGTGGTGACGATTTTAGAGAAGGTATAACAGCAGTGCTCTCTGTGAAAGTTGCCGAACCTCAGTTTGAAGGACAAACCAAAACTAAGCTCGGAAATAGTGAGGTTATGGGCGCCGTGGATCAAGCTACAGGTGAAGCACTTAGAAATTACTTGGAAGAGAACCCAAAAGAAGCAAAAGTGATAGTTGAGAAGGTTATACTTGCTGCAACTGCACGCCAAGCTGCACGTAAAGCACGTGAGATGGTTCAACGTAAATCACCTCTTTCAGGTGCAGGACTGCCAGGCAAATTGGCAGATTGTTCAAGTAAGGATCCTATTCTTAGTGAAATATTCCTAGTAGAAGGGGATTCTGCAGGCGGAACTGCTAAACAAGGCCGTGATAGAATGTTTCAAGCAATCTTGCCACTTCGCGGTAAGATTCTTAACGTTGAAAAAGCCATGCCGCATAAGGTTTTAGAAAGTGATGAGATTAAGAATATATACACTGCTCTTGGTGTATCAATTGGAACTGAAGAAGATTCAAAAGAGCTTAATATAAAAAAGCTGAGGTATCACAAAATCATACTTATGACTGACGCGGATGTTGATGGTAGCCATATTGACACTTTAATTCTTACATTCTTTTTTCGATATATGCGACCACTTATTGAGAAAGGATATGTTTACATTGCCACACCTCCCCTCTATCTTTGTAAGAAAGGGAAAATTGAGGAGTATTGTTACAATGAACGCCAACGTTTAGATTTTATTGAAAAGTATGGAGATGGTAAAGAAAGTTCAATTTCTACACAAAGGTATAAAGGTCTTGGAGAAATGAATTCTGAGCAGCTCTGGAATACAACTATGGATCCGGCAAATAGAATGCTTAAACAGGTTACAATTGAGAATTCAGCCGATGCAGATATTGTCTTCACAATGCTGATGGGTGAAGATGTTCCACCAAGAAGAGAATTTATTGAAGAAAATGCACGATATGCAAATATTGATGCTTAAATAAAATGAGGATACCGGAACCCCTACATCTCAATGATCGTGCAATCATAATTTCTCCCTCTGGGAATATTAAAGATTATCTTGTGCATGACACCTCCGCAGTTCTTGAGGAGTGGGGTTTGATTACTGAAATAAGTAAATTTGCACTTGGAGAGAATGGTCGTTTTAGTGGTTCTGTAGAGGAACGATTAAAAGACCTCCAACAAGCTATGGATCATCCTTCAATAAAACTTATTGTATGCTCAAGAGGAGGTTATGGCTTGGTACATTTGCTAAACAAGTTAGATTTTAGAGGAATTAAGAGAAACCCTAAATGGGTAATTGGTTTTAGTGATATTACTGCACTGCATTCTGCTTTGCAAGTAAATGGAATAGCATCTATTCATGCGCCTATGGCTAAACATTTTTCTAATGGAGGCGTTAATGACCTATCGGTAAGATATACAAAAAGTGTTTTAGCTGGACAACCAATTAACTACGAAATTTCAGTTAATAATGGTATATCTATCAATCGTTTTGGGGTAGCTGCCGGTAAATTGTTCGGGGGCAACTTATCGGTTCTTTGTGGATTAATTGGAACTCCCTTTTTAAGAATTCCTAATAAGGGTATACTGTTTATTGAAGATACCGGTGAAATTCCTTACAAAGTGGATAGGATGCTAAATCATCTAAAATTAGCCGGTGTATTTAATAGAATTAGTGGTTTGATAATAGGAAAATTTACCGACTATGATGAGGATGATCAGATGTATTTTCCTTTACAAGAGTCAATTTTGGGTGTAGTAAATGAATACAACTTCCCGGTAGCTTTTAATTTTCCTGTTGGGCATGTTAATATCAATTTACCTTTAATCCTTGGTGAAATTGCAGAATTACTTGTATTGAAGGATAAGGTGACGTTTAAACAATTTAAATAATATAATAAGATGCAATTTAGCATGGAGTTGTTATTGCTTGTGGGAGCAGTTTTGTTCTTTGTAAGCATGTTAGTTGGTAAAGCTGGCACACGTTATGGTGTACCCGTGCTATTGCTTTTCCTGATAGTAGGGATGGTATTTGGTTCAGATGGTTTTGGTCTTGTTTTTGAAAATGTGCAGATTGCTCAAGTTATAGGATCGATTTGTTTAATAATGATACTGTTTTCAGGAGGATTGGATACAAAGTATGAGGAGATTAAGTCTATTGTTTGGCCGGGAATAATACTTGCAACTATAGGAGTGCTTTTAACAGCTCTTGTTACCGGTTTATTTATTTACTGGTTATCGGGCATGATGTTTCCCTCAATGGGAATAGGATTAATAACAGCTATGCTTCTCGCCTCTACTTTCTCTTCTACCGATTCTGCCTCTGTTTTTGGAATTTTACGTTCTAAGGGATTAATTTTAAAAAACAACTTACGCCCATTACTTGAACTTGAGAGTGGTAGTAACGATCCCATGGCTTATTTGCTAACTATTATGTTCATGCAGATTATTCGCTCAGGAACTAATCCTGATTATGGCATGGTTGCATTAATGGTTGTTGTGCAGCTTGCAGTAGGTGCATTAGCAGGTTTTTTCCTTGGCAAATTGGCAGTAAGGATAATTAATCGTATCCGAATGAGTAATACATCGTTATATCCAATTTTGCTTCTTACAGTGGGTATATTTATATATGCTGCAACATATTATCTTCAGGGTAACGGTTATCTTGCGGTATATATAGCAGGTCTTGTAATTGGCAATTCGAAATTCTCTCACAAACGATCTTCAATGAATTTTATGGATGGATTTGCTTGGATGAGTCAAATATTATTGTTCTTAACACTTGGTTTACTTGTTAATCCGGGTGAACTGATTGATGTACTCGTTCCAGCATTAATTGTTTCTGCATTTCTTATTTTCTTTGGCAGACCTATCGTTGTGTTTTTTACACTAATTCCATTCAGAAACATAAAGCTCAAAGATAAACTTTACGTTTCTTGGGTAGGTTTAAGAGGAGCAGTTCCTATTATTTTTGCTATTCTACCACTTGCTGCAGGAGACATACCCCATGCCAGGTGGATCTTTAACATGGTGTTTGTTATTACCATAGTCTCTTTGCTTGTACAAGGTACATCTTTACCCGCAGTAGCCAGATGGTTGGGTCTTGCCGAACAACCTCCAAAATACAAAGAATTTGAAGATTTCGACTTTGAGTTTGCGGAAGAAATTAAATCGGCAATGACAGAAATTCATATTTCTGACGACACACTTAGTTATGGTAAGAATCTAATTGAGATGCCTTTGCCTGATAAAACTTTAGTGGTCATGGTAAAACGTGGAGATCAATATTTTGTGCCCACCGGACAGACCGAACTTCACTCGGGCGATAAATTATTGGTGATTTCCGATGATGAAGATGCTCTCAAGGAAACATACAGGAATATTGGTATTTCAGATTATTCTTTCCAAAAAAACAAATAGTAATTTTGAATAAAATGAAACAACTGAGGATTTTTTCAATAATATCTTTATTAATAGCCGGAATGTTGTTTACGTTGTCTTGTAATTCTTGTCAATCTAAAAAACAGAATGTATCAGTAGAGCCATATGTAAAAGTTTCTCCAAACTTTAATGCAGATAGTGCATATAGTTTTGTGGAAAAACAGGTTTCATTTGGACCTCGTGTACCTGGCACATCCGCACATGAAAAATGCGGTGATTTTTTAGTTGCAAAGCTTGAAGAGTTCGGTGCTAAGGTGGTTGAACAAAAAGCCTATGTAACACATTACGATGGTCAAAATATTGAAATTAGAAATATAATTGGGATTTATAATCAAGATGCTGAAAAGAGAATCCTACTTTTTGCACATTGGGACTCCAGACCTTTCTCTGACGAGGAAACAGACCCTGAATTACAAATGCTCCCTGTGAATGGTGCAGATGATGGAGCAAGCGGTGTTGGTGCACTTTTAGAGATTGCACGCCAACTCCAAAATAATCCTATAGATGTAGGTATCGATATTATCTTCTTTGATCTTGAAGATTGGGGACAACCATCGTTTTCCACTGAATGGGTGCAAGGAGATTGGTGGTGTGTTGGTTCTAATTACTGGTCAGAACAACCTCATGTAGAAAACTACAAAGCAGATTTTGGTATTCTTCTAGATATGGTTGGCGGATCTAATGCAACCTTTTTAAAAGAGGGTTATTCTTTGGAATATGCGTCCGAAATTATAGACAAGGTGTGGAGCACTGCAGCTAAATTGGGATACAGAAATTTCTTTCTACCAAATAGAGGAGGATATATCACTGACGATCACGTGCCTGTAAATGAGAATCGTCGCGCACCTAGTATCAATATTATCAATTTGAAACAAGAAACCAGTACTGGGTTTGTACCATACTGGCACACTCAGAAAGATGACATGCGTAATATTGACAGGAATACGTTGAAAGCTGCAGGACAAACTGTCCTAGAAGTTATATATAATGAATAAAACAAAAAGAAAGCAGATACAAATGCAGACAATAGACGAAGTACAACAAGAAATAATTGATGAATTTAGTATATATGATGATTGGATGGATAAATACTCTCTAATCATCGAACAAGGAAATAATATAACTCCAATTGATGATAAATATAAAATTCCTGAAAATGTTATTCAGGGATGTCAAAGTAGGGTTTGGTTACACACAAACTATAAAGACGGCAAGCTTTATTTTCATGCAGAAAGTGATGCAATTATCGTAAAAGGACTGTTAGCACTCGTACTCAGAGTGTTTAATGAACGTACACCGGATGAGATTATTGATACCGATCTGCGCTTCATGACTGAGATTGGTTTAACTGAGCATCTATCCCCTACTCGATCAAACGGACTATTATCAGTTATTAAACAAATTAGATATTACGCTATCGCTTTTAAAGCAAAGGAAGAAAAACAGCTTTAATTTACCATTTTTACGAAGCCCTTAAAGTATTTTTTAGACGCAGCTTTAAATACTATTTTTACTAAGTTCTTCAGATCTGTTTTGTGCAGCGTTTAGAACTTCTTCCAAATGCTTATCAATTTCATTATTGCGGAAATAATCTAATCCGGCCTGAGTTGTTCCACCCTCGCTTGTGATATTATTAATTAGCTCCTCTATACTGTAATCTTTTTGATTCTGCATAAAATAGAGAGTGGTGCCTTTTGTAAGTTCAAGCAACAATTCATCCGGAAGTGAGCCGGGTAGATTAAACTCACTCATCTTATTTTTAAAAATTTGAATAAAGGCAAGGATAAATGCAGGTCCGCTACCGAAAACAGAAGTGAATAGATCAAACTCACTCTCTTCTATCTTTACAACCTTACCCAACTTCTCAAGTAGGTCGAATAACTTATGCCCGTCATCTTTTTCTGGATGATTGGTGTAAAATGCAGTTACAGACGCTTTATAGGCCATGGCCAGATTGGGCATAATTCTAATTATATGTTGATTATGTCCAAGAAATTTTTCTATAAACGAAATACATTTTCCTGCAACGGGGGACACAATTATTTTACCATCAATATCTACACTCTTAAGTTCTTCCAAAACGGAAGTGAGATCTTGAGGCTTAATTGTTAGCCAAATAATATCTGAGTTTAATGCCAGTTCATCTAAAGATCCGCAGAAATGGATATCTACATTTTTTTTTGTTCTATCCAAATAAGAAAATCCAATGCCTTTTTCATCTTTTAATCCCAAATACACCGCTTTTGCTAAGTTGCCATAACCTATAAATCCTAATCTCATTGTAGCTCCTGTTTTATAAATCGTGTGAACTTATACTCCTTCTTCAGTGCGTTTATTATATAATTCTGCCGTTGTCCGTTTACTATCCACATCTCTACACCATTTTTCATACAAATCTCTGCAGCATGAATTTTAGAGGTCATACCTCCCGTACCTAAAACAGATTCTCTCTCTTCAATAAAATCAATAATAGAATTAATATTTGACACCTCATTTATAAGCAAAGCGTCTGTATGAATATGAGGATTCTTGTTAAAAATACCATCAATGTCAGAAACAAGTATTAGGAGGTCCGATTTTAATATAGTTGCCACCAATGCCGAAAGTTTATCATTATCACCCAATACAATTTCTTCAAACGATACTGTATCATTTTCATTTACAACAGGAATATAACCCATCTCCCAGAGTCTACTAATTGTATTGTGAGTATTGTCAATTGCTACATCATTTTCAAAATCTCGGTAGGTTAGAAGTATTTGAGCAATATTTAATCCAAATGCACCAAATATAACATCATATAATTCCATAAGTTTTGTTTGACCTATTGCTGCCAACGCTTGCTTAGAAGCTACTGTCTTATTAACACCATTTATTTCAACAAATTGTCGGGCGGTTGCAATGGCACCAGATGAAACAATTACTATCTCATACTCATTTTTCAACTCCACAATTTGTCGAGCCAAACTCTCAATTACCGCAAATGATATTCTATCGGTTCCTGCAGTAAGCGTAGATGTCCCTATTTTAATAATTAGTTTTTTTTTCATAGAACTAGCCTATTCTCTTATTTGCCCTTTACCGTAAACAAACCATTTATTAGTAACCAACTCCTGAGCACCAAGAGGACCTCGGAAATGTAATTTTTGAGTACTAATGGCAATCTCAGCCCCTACACCATACTCTCCACCATCTGTAAATCGAGAAGAAGCATTATGATAAACAGCGGCGCAATCAACATTTTGCATAAACTCAAATGCATTATGCTCACTATTAGTCGCAATTACTGCGGTATGTCCGCCCGAATATTTATTAATTAAATCGATTGAATCTTCTATATCTCTCACAATTGAAAGATATATTTTGGGTGCAAGGTACTCCTCACATAATGTAGCGGAATCATTTTCAAGCTTAATTTCACTACATAAATTCACTATTTCATTATTTCCCCAAACTTCAATCTCTTTGTCTTTTAAGTGTGAAACTAATATTTTTATCCTGTCTTTAAGATTATCTAAATTTTGATGTATCAAAACCTTATCAATTGCGTTGCATACGCTGATACGTTGTTTGCCATTTACTACTAATCTCACTGCCATATCAAAATCAACATCATCATCGATAAATAAAAAGTTGTTACCTCTTCCACTAACAATGACAGGCACTGAGGAGTTTTTAAGAACAAAATTTATCAAACCTTCTCCGCCCCTCGGAATTATTAGATCAACACCTTTACTATTTTCTTTAATAAGTTGCTGTGTTTCTAAATGCGATAGAGTAAGATATTCTACATATTTTTTATCCACATAACATATAACAAGAGCCTCCTGCCACAGTTTTGTAAGCAATGTATTTGTGTTGAAGGATTCTTTTCCACCTTTAAGTAAAATTCTATTACCGGCTTTAAATGCAGTTGCAGCAGCCTCAATTGTTACATCCGGTCTTGATTCATATATTATGAGTATTGTACCAAACGGAACTGTTCTATTTACAATACGCAACCCATCTTCTCTAGTATTATTATATAATTCTTTCCCTTCGGGATCCGGCTGATTAGCAACCTCCTCAAGGGATTTAATCATTCCATCCACTTTAAGATCATCAACTTTAAGACGATCTTTCATAGAGTCATCCATGTCAGGATAAGAATTCATATCATCTAAGTTAGCCTTTTTAATCAACTCCCTGTTTTCATTTATCAATCTTGAGAGTGCAGTTAAAACGCTATTTTTAAGTTTTAAGTCCATAATTATGTGAAATTGAAACAAATTAAGCCTCAAAGTTAGCAATTTATTCTTTATTTGATGTAGGCAAAAGTTTAAATAGAGCCGCTATCACCTTGATTATTTGATTGAAGACCAATAATACACTGAATATAATTGGTTATTTTAATTATTTTGTCTAATTTTGCAACCCGTATATAACGAAAGAAGAAAATAAAACAGTAATATATATAGTCAAATGAAAAGAACATTCCAACCTTCAAACAGAAAGAAAAAAAACAAACACGGCTTCCGTACAAGAATGGCAACAAAGAACGGTAGAAAAATACTTGCTACACGTCGTGCTAAAGGTAGAGCAAGGTTATCTGTATCTTAATACGAATATTAATTCGTTAAGGATATAGTAGAGACTAAACATACAATTGCACACTGCATTTTGAAAATGCTGCAATAAAAAACAGGGATTCGGAATACCGTTTTCCTGTTTTTTATTGCCTCTTTCTCCACATCTAATTTTTTACTACTTTTGTAATTCAATATTATTAGTTCAAGTAACGATCAACGCATAACTTATGAGCAATAAGCAAACTAAGAGACCAATATTCGGCAACAGTATTATAAAAAATCTTGTTATGATTATCATTTCAGGAACTATCCTTGTTGCATTAACCCTATTGTTTCTGCATGTTTACACCAGACATGGGCAAAATGTGGTTGTACCAAAACTTGAAGGACTACAAATTAATGAGGCAAATACAATCCTAAATGCGAAAGGCCTTCATGTAGAAATTGTAGATTCAATCTATAACAGAGATGCAGTACCGGGAGCAATTCTAGACCAAACACCAAAAGCTAATAACAGAGTAAAAGAAGGACGCTCAATTTTTGTGACAGTTTACTCTAAAAGTCCACAATTAATTGCGGTACCCGAGCTAATAGACTACTCCACTAGACAAGCAATAGCGTTGCTTAATTCAATGGGATTCGATCAGCTTTCTATACAAGAGGTTCCTTCAGAATATTCAGGATTGGTTATAAATGTTGAATATCATGGAAGAGCTCTTGCACCCGAAGAAAAAATTCCGGCAGGATCTCAACTTACCCTTCTAGTAGGTAGCAGCCACTTGGCAGATTCTTTAGGTATAGATAACGAAATAATTATTGCACCCGGAGAAATAAGAGAACTAAACTCAAATCAATCTGGTGAAAACGGACAGTTTGACGATTCATTTTTCTAAACAACTTTTTTAGTGACCGAGGAACATAATAATATTGATTTTATACCGGATGATGACATTGAAACATATGAACACTACAGGTATGTAGCTGATAAGGGTCAAGGACCATTACGAGTTGATAAATTTTTAGCTACACGTATTGAGGGAACTTCGCGGAACAGATTACAGCAAGCCGCAGAGGCCAATTCAATACTTGTAAACGGAATAGCCGTAAAATCTAATTACAAAGTCAAACCACTAGATGTTGTTACACTTGTTCTTAGTTGGCCCAAACGAGAGCTTGAGATTATTCCTGAAAACATTCCACTGAATATTGTTTATGAAGATGATGATCTAATGATAATTAATAAAGCAGCAGGAATGGTAGTACACCCAGGACATGGAAATTATACCGGCACTCTAGTAAATGCAGTAGCATACTATCTCAATTTCGATAAAGCAACTAACCTGGAAGATCCAAGACTTGGACTTGTTCACCGCATAGACAAAGACACATCAGGACTCCTTCTTGTTGCAAAAACACCTGAAGCAAAAACACATTTATCACAGCAATTCTTTAAAAAAGAAACAAAACGCATATATGTAGCTTTAGTTTGGGGCAATCCTGAAAATGACACAGGTACAATAGAAGGTAACATAGGTCGTGACCCAAAAAACCGTTTACTAATGAAGGTCTTTCCAGACGGAGATCAGGGTAAACCGGCTATCACTCACTATCGTGTAATAGAAAGATTTGGTTATGTAACATTAGTAGAATGCCAGCTAGACACTGGTCGAACACATCAAATAAGGGTGCACATGAAACACATCGGTCATACACTTTTTAATGACGCACGATATGGAGGCGATGATATTTTACGAGGAACTCGTTACGCAAAATACAAACAATTTGTAAACAATTGCTTCAATATTTGTCCTCGCCAAGCACTGCATGCCAAAACATTGGGATTCATCCATCCAAACACTAAAGAACCCATGAATATTGAAAGTTCAATTCCTGATGATATGCTCGCAGTAATTGAAAAATGGCGAAATTATACCGCTTCTAGAGAAATTAACGATACATCCTTTTAAATTCTTGTTATTCTAAAATTTACTAGAAACTAAAAATATGAAGAAAAATATTGCAATTGTTTGGGGCGGATATTCCTCGGAAATACCAATTTCAGAAAAAAGTGCAGCAGGTATTTATTCATTTATGGATAAAAACAATTACAGTTTGTTTAAAGTAAAGATAACCAGAGAGGCTTGGGAGGTTGAATACAATTCGAGTGTTTTACCCATTAATAAAAACGACTTCAGTTTTACTGTGGACTGTAAAACTATAAAATTTGATTTTGCATATGTAACTATTCATGGAACACCGGGTGAAGATGGTACACTTCAAGGTTACTTTGACATGATTGGAATACCTTACTCAAACTGCGGAGTACTATCTTCTGCTCTCACTTTCAATAAATTCACTTGCAATAACTTCCTAAAAAGCTTCGGTGTTAATGTAGCAGACTCCATAACCATTCGCAAAAATGATCCAATAAATTCAACTGAAATTATATCGCGTTTGGGATTACCTCTATTCACAAAACCAAATGTAGGGGGTTCTAGCTTCGCAACTACCAAAGTAAAAGAAGAATCACAACTTGAAAGTGCAATAGAAGCGGCTCATAAAGAGGCTCCCGAGGCAATCATTGAAAGTTTCATTTCTGGTACTGAAGTAACATGTGGCTGCTTTATGACTGAAAAAGGTGTAACAGTTTTACCCCTGACCGAAGTGGTAACTCATAACGAGTTCTTCGATTTCGACGCAAAATATAATGGAGAGGTGGAAGAGATTACCCCTGCTCGCATATCCAGTGAAACAACTCTTGCCATTCAAAAAGAAACAGAGAGAATATATAGTTTAATAGGTGCCAAAGGAATTATAAGGGCGGATTATATAATAGCAAAAAACATTCCGATATTATTGGAAGTGAACACCACACCTGGGATGACAAAGACCAGTATTATTCCCCAACAAATTGCAGCAGCAGGTTTAAACATGACTGTAGTCCTCTCTGAAATCATAAATTTCAATACTAAAATACACCATTCATAATTAAGACCACAAACATATTATATTCGCGATGCTTTCGTTAAAAAGCTATCTACATTCAAAAAATTAACTATATTTGCGGTATTGAAAAGTTAAATCCTGCTCTATCTATCTGACATAATGGTCAAAAGGTGTTGTATAAATATCTCTGCAATACAGACTTTAAGTCTCAAGTGGCAATATGATAAATAGAGTATAGTCTAAATTTCAAGAAATGGAAAATGAACATAATCTGGATTTTGATAACATCCGACCACTCAGAGACAACGAAGTTGAATCTGCTATTGAAAAAATAACTTCTGACCCATATTTTCGTCAGACTGTAGTTCCTTATATCGAAGCAGCAACCTGGAAAAATCTCATTCAAACAATGAAGAGATGCAAAACAGTATACGACTTTCAAAGAACTGTTTCAACTCCCATATTACTCAAATTATTTGATGTTACTCAGACCAGAATAAACAGTGCTAATTGGAATTTCACCAAAGATGGAAAAAGTCATCTTTACATCTCAAACCACCGAGATATTGTGTTGGATGCAGCTCTATTGAATATTCTGATGTTTATAAATAGAAGGGAAACAGTTGAAGTTGCAGTTGGAGATAATCTACTCATCATCCCTTGGGTTGCTGATATGCTTCGTTTGAATAAAAGTTTTATTGTTAAACGAAATTTACCGCCAAAACAGTTACTCCAAAGTATTAATCAGCTATCTGAATATATTAGCAATACCATAATTCATCGCGATCAATCCATATGGATTGCTCAACAGGAGGGAAGAGCTAAAGATGCCAATGACCGTACACAAACAAGTGTTCTTAAAATGCTTTCCCTATACAAAAAGAACAATCCTTTGGAGGCACTAAAAAATCTAAACATCATTCCACTTACTCTTTCATACGAATATGATCCATGCGATTATCTCAAAGCCAAAGAAGCACAGATGAAAAGAGATAATCCTGAATTTAAGAAAACCTTTTTCGATGACGTAGAAAATATGAAAACCGGATTAATGGGATTCAAAGGTCGAATTCATCTTCAATTTGGTCGGCCAATAAATGATAAGCTAGAACAAATAGAAAATCAAACAAACAGATCTGCTGTTCTATCAAGTATTGCGTCCATAATTGACAAAGAGATGCATTTGAATTATTTTTTCTATACCCACAATTACATTGCATACGATATGATGACCAACACCCATACATTTGCAAACAAGTATAAATTGGTAGACCTTCATAATTTTGAGAATTACGTCACTAAGCAAATGGATAAAATTGAGGTCGAGAATAAAGACGAAGACTTCCTTCGTTCAAAATTGATTCAGATGTACGGTAATGCTTTAAAAAATTATTTAGAAGCTATGAATACAGAGTCGTAGTAAAACACTAATGATCTGGATAAATTCACAAAGTAAAAACACCCCATCTAAATAACCCCAACTATCTCGTATCGATATAGTTGGGGTTATTTCTTTAATAAGCACACATACAAACACCCGAAGTTTATGTAGGCATAGATAGTCTTTGATTTAACAACACAGAACTTCTAGAAAGTCTTAATCTCGCTCGGATCAACACTGTAAATCTACAGTGTTGATACAGTGTGGGTACAGTGTTGATACAGTGTTGTTCCGAAGAAGGACTTAGGAAGTTCCCTATAATGAGTTACAATACATTGAGTCAAAAAAAAAGTAGAAAGAAAGTTTTTATACTTTCCTCCTACTTTTTTTTCGTTAACGAGCTTTACTACGTTGAATTATATTACCATTCAGGTGTATAACTAATTTCAATATTATCCAAGAACCAACGGTTTGCAGTAGGTAACTGCCAATTGGTCTGACGAATTGTAATCTTAGTATCTTTCGTAAGTTCAACTCCGGTTAGATCTATTTCTGCTCTAATCCATTCGATAGCTTGACCATTCACAAAGCCCGAAGGAGGTATGTCAAATGTAACTTCACTAGTTCCGTTTTCCACTATTACAATTAAGTTAACCGGGTCAATAACTCCCGAACCTTGACGCATAACAGACCAGTCAAACGTCATTACTGGATTGATACCAGTTGGAACATCTGCTACAAGTTTAGGTAAAATTATACCGGCTTGGAAACCAGTTTTACCAAATTTGAGATAGTTCCGCTGCAGATAAATACATTCGCCAGCTTCCGTTGTTGCGGGTGTAACACGTAAGAACTCATATCCTTTCTCAAGAAGAGCATCAAGAGCTGAAACACCGTCAATCTTAGGAGAGACAATTTGTGGCGCTGTTGAACCCATATTATCTGTTTCGACAGTTTGACCTGCATTAGCTATTGCCGCCCAAGGATCTAGCCATTCAAAATCTTCATAAAAATAAATGTCTTTAGCAAGGCCGCCATCTTCTATTTCTGATGCTAAAATCTTAATCACCGGAGCAGCAAGACCATCAAAATAGCCTTTTACAGTAACACGATGACCATTCATCTCAGAGATATTCATTGATGAAAGAGCATCAACAACACTTACGGTGTAATTAGCTCCTGAAACAGAAACATTTGAAGTTGCTGCATTCATTATACCACTAACTACAATAAACTCCCTAGAAGTAGCGTTATAGGTATCAACAATACTTGTAATATCGGTTGCATCAGGGTACGTTACTGAACCTCCCGTTTCAATAATTTCCGTTTCATCATCATCAATAATTGCAAGTGATTGTGAATTGGAGGCTTTGTCTCCCATGATCGAAACTATATCCCCTACATTAACTTCTGTATCGCTATGAACATAGACATTATTAGCATATTGTTCATCTGTAACAATGAATCCTTTGGATGTAATAGCCACAACTGTTACATTAGGAACAATCACAACCTTTTCGTCATCTAAAGCTGCAATTTCTCCAACTAAATAATCTCTAACGTCTCTATATTTATCTCCATCCTGAAAAACAAGCATTTCTGCACGGCTTGCAAGGGTCTCACCTTTGAACACGACAACATCTCTTCTTGGATTATCTAATTCGCCGCCACGCATATTATCAGTAACTGAAACTGTAACTTCTGTTACTCCATTGCCTGATGTAGGGCTTATAGTTACCCATTCGGGTACTTCAGACACCCAGTCAGCATCGGCATAAACTGTTATAACTTGATCAGCATTGCCGGTTCCTTGGAAATTTAATGCACTGGCACTCGCCAATACAGCCTGTGATAGATTCGATTCAACCTCCTCACAGCTTCCGAAAGTAAACAAAACTGCTATTAAAAGTAGTGCTGCATATTTATATCTAAAAAATCTCATAATTATATTTTTTTTATTTGTCAGAAGTTCATTTTAAAAATCTAGACCATCTACCCATCCAGGGTTCTGTGTAAGATTGTTATTTAAAGAACGTTCATTTATTGGAATTGGATATAAATAGTCTCTGACTTCAGAGAATTTTGTACGCTCTATATTTTTATGGTAAGAAATATAGCCACGGTTTCCTCCGGTAAGAATTATATCTTCTCCTATCAACAAAACTTGAACCCCATCTCCTGCCGATGGTTTCGTTGTACCTGACGCATAGAGGATAACATCTGTAACGCCGTCACCAGTGAGATCATACTCACCCGGTCCGGGGAAGAACATTCCATGTAGACTCTGATCAATTGCATAGCCTGCTTTCCATCTTACTAAGTCATCGAACCGGAATCCTTCTTGAATTAACTCTATTGCCCTTTCTCTACGAATTTCTAGAATAACGCCTTTGTTGGGACCTGTAACATTCGTAAATCCATTTTCGGCAGAAGATAAATACCAATCCGGATCGGCATTCACTGCTTGCATATTTAAATTTGGCATACCCACCCTATTTCTAAGTAGATTTATAGAAATATTAAGGTCGTTCTGAGTTAATGTCCCAAGTTCGGCTTTCGCTTCTGCAAAATTTAGAAGCACCTCACCATATCTAAAAACAGGTAAATCGGCAGTAGATCTGTCGTTACGGTCAACGTTCCCACCTGACGCTGTTGGATCTTGAACAAACTTTACAGGTTGATATCCTGTAACAGTACCGGTAAGATTTGGTGGCAATACAGTTGTTGTTCCGATTCTTGTATATCCCGGAGTTCTAATGCTCTGCGCCAGTCGTGGATCCCTATCTTGAACCTCATCAACGAACACCATCTCTTGCCATCCTTCTTGATCGGTAAAAGCAGTACCATCCACATTTAAATATGTATTAACCATTTTTCTCGTCAGACCCGGACGTCCTTGAGTTGCAACCACAGTATGTGCAGTGGCATTATGATAAATACCAAGACTGTAATCGAATTTGATTGCAAGGATATACTCATCTCTGCTGGCGTTTTCTTGTGCAAAAAGAGTCAAATAGTCGTTTGTTGGATTTCCGGTAGAATATAGTTTATATGGTCCTTCGGTAATTAATCTTTGTGCAGCATTTGCTGATTGTTCTAAGTAATATGAATAGTCATTTCCTTCGAGATTTACTTGATGATATTTTCTGAAAGTTCCTTCATACAAACAAAAACGTGCTTTTAATGCTAGAGCAGCCCACTTGTTGACGCGGTAAGTGCTAACCTCAGAAGGAAGATTATCAATAGCAAAATCAATATCTTCAATCATTTTTGTCATCACAAATTCACGTGAATCTCGCGGCTTATATAATTCTTCATCTGCCGATCCTAACTCTTGATCATACCAAGGCACATCGCCAAACCGCTTAACTTTTTCGAAATAAAAATAAGCTCGGAAGAATCTTGTCAAAGCAGTATATTTGACAATAGCAGCTTCATCTTCACTTTGATGTATATATTCCAAAAGAGTGTTCATTTTTCTAAGGTCTCCCCATGACCATCCACCCCCCGAATTAGGAACGGTTCTTCGATTACCACCCTGAATTTCACTTGATAGATTTTGTTGAATATAAATATCGCTTTGGTCGTCGTAAGGAGATTTATCGAGCAAGTTGTTGTAGAAACTGTTGCTAAACAACTGTAGATCAGTTTCTGTTTTAAAATAGGCCGATGGCGAAATTTGGCTCAAGGGCTCGGTGTCTAGAACATCACAAGCAGTAAAGCCTATGATCAGAGCCGTAATTATTATAATATATCGCTTCATTTTTTTATTCTTTATTGTTATTAAAAAGTAAGATCTATGCCAAACATAAATGTTTTAGGCCATGGATAATAAGCATTTTGATAAACATCATTTGATCTATTCATAACTGCCTCTGGATCTACATATTCAGAGTTCTCTTTTATAGGTGCCCAGTAGTGTAGATTTTCACCGGAGAAATAAAATCTAACCATATCTAATTTAGCTTTTTTGGTCAAATTGGCCGGCAAAGTATAGCCAACAGTAAGATTCTTGAATCGTAGATATCTTAAATTTTGAAGATATCTATCATTAGTGACACTCAATGGACCAGAGGTTGCTGAATAAGCCATTGGTCTTGTGAAATAGGCGTCAGGATTATCTTCAGCCCATACTTTATCAAGAAAGTTCTTGGGCAAAAAAGAAAGGTATGGATATGAATAAGTTCCCCAGAAATTCATCATCTGTCCATGTGGATACCAGTGATGATTACCTGTTCCTTGGAAGAAAACAGATACATCAATTCCTTGCCATCTAACATTCGCATTTATGCCATAAGAGAGACTTGGAAGAGAATTTCCTAGAATCTTTCTGTCTCCCGGGTCATCAACAGTGTTACTGCCAATTCCTAAAACTCCATTGCCATCTAAATCAATGAATTTGAGGTCACCTCCTTGCCAACCTCCCGTTATCCTATTGTTGATATAGCTCAAATCTACTTCTTGTGCATAAGTTTGAGCTTCCTCTCTGCTTTGAAAAAGTCCATCAGTTTCAAAGCCCCAGATTTCACCAATTCTCATTCCTTCGTAATAAGCTTTTGCGAATGATCTTTCGGGATTGTCATATTTAGTAATCACAGTTTGATAATCACTTAAGTTAACACCAAAGCCATACTCTAAAGGCTTGCTAGCCAACATTATTTGATCTCTCCAGTTTAACGACAATTCATATCCTTTTGTGCGCAAATCTGCAGCGTTCATTCTTGGAGGTGTTGCTCCATAAACAGCCGGTAGAGCTACTCCGTCGGTTAACATATCATTGGTATCTCGAATATATGCATCACCTACAAAATTTAAGCGATTATTCAAAAATGTCATATCTAATCCTATATTCCACTGATTAGAAGTTTCCCAAGTCAGATCGGAAGCAACTGGTGCACCAATTGTAGAGTATTTTGCCATCGCACTACCTTCATTAAATGAGTATGCTGCAAAATCGTTAACTGTAATAAGCCTCAAATATGCATAATAAGATGAGATGTTCTGATTACCCAAGCTACCAAATGAACCTCTTATTTTGAGGTTGTCTATATATTCTCTTGCTGGTTCAAAGAATGACTCCTCTGAAATTCTCCATCCGGCGGAAGCTGAAGGGAACCAACCCCAACGATGCCCGGCAGCAAAACGAGAAGTTCCGTCATATCGTCCACTTACTTCAAACAAATATTTACCATCATAGTCGTAATTGATACGTCCAAAATACCCCATTAGTGCATATACATTTTGACCGCCACCAACTCCTGTAACTGTATTACCTTCCGTGTCCTGTCCTACAAGATCCAGATCATCCAAAACTGAAGAAGATAGATTTCTACCCCATGCTGAAAGATTTTTCAATTTTAATGATTCATAATTGAGTCCTGTTACTGCTGTAAAATTATGGACATTGTTGAAAGTTTGGTTGTATGTAGCGAAAACATTCGTAGAATAGTAGTCTCTCGTATTTACATATTCATCTAAACGGTTATCACCTGCACCTGTGCTGTAAAATTCCATTTCAGTGTCAGGATACTCTCTATATGGCATAGGATTTGAACGACTTACATTCCGAGTCTGATACAACCTGTAAGTAAAATCTGCTGTAATGCTTAGAGGTTTTATTGGTGTAATGACAAGTCGGCTGGTGTTAGAAAAATCACTCGTAATATTAGTAAGACGGTGTGATTCTTCACCAAGTATTATATGTCGTCCGTTAGCTACTTTATAACTACTATATGGTGTACCGTATACCCAAGAACCATCTGGGTTCTGCATTGGGATGTTGGCAAGTGCGTGTCGGGCACTATATCCAAGAGTGTTGTCTACACTTCCATCTCCCAAGGAGTTGTATTTTGAAGTATAGAACGATGTATTATTTGATAAAGTAGCCCACTTGTTGATATCGAAGTCAATTTTTGATCTCAAATTGTACTTCTGGAAGACATCTGGACTTTGCTTTTGTATACCTTCTTGTCTGTCATATGCTCCCGAAACAAGATATTTTACTCCTTTAGATCCACCATTGAGTGAAACACTATGCTTTTGAACGGGTCGTTTTTCACGATATAACATATCCCACCAGTCATAGTTACCATAGTAAACCCACTGGTTTCTTCCACCTCTAACTTCTTCTACAACCCAAGGACGATCGGGATGCTCTACTTTATCATTTACTCGAGCCAGTAGCTGTTGCATATCACGGTCGGTATAATTGAAGTAAGAAGTTCCGGAATCTGCATTCCAAAATTTATTTACTGTATAAACTGACCAGTATCCTCTATTTTCGTAATCTGTTGATGTTGTTGTTTCTTCCCATCCAAAACGACTACTATAACGTACTAGAGCTTTTCCATCTCGGTCTGCACCAGATTTGGTGGTTACAAGAATAACTCCAAAAGCAGCACGTGCTCCATATACAGCAGCGGCGGCAGCATCTTTAATAACTGAAATAGACTCCACATCATTAGGATTAACCCGATTAAGGTCACCCACTACACCATCAATCAATACAAGCGGATCTGCTCCGTTAATTGAGGTTACACCGCGAACGTTAATTGAAGGTGTACTACCCGGCCTACCGGATGATGTTGTAATGTTAAGACCAGGAACGGAACCCTGTAACATATGAGTAACTGAGTGAGCTACACGGTCTTCGAGTTCTTGACCACTTACAACCGAAACAGATCCGGTAAGATTTACTCGTTTCTGTGTTCCGTAACCAACTACAACCGCTTCTTCAAGAAGAACTGCATCTTCTTGCATATAAATAGTAACATCAGTTTGATTTGCCGAAATATTTACATTTTGGGTAATATAACCTACAAATGAAACATTCAAGGTGGCATCTCCTGATGGAATTTCAAGTGCAAAACTTCCATCTTCGGAAGAAATCACGCCCCTGCTCGTACCATCTAGCTGAACCGTAACTCCAATCATGGGGTATTGCTCCGCATCAAAGACTTTCCCGGTAACAACTCTATTTTGAGCCGACAAAGATAGTCCTCCTCCAATCATCAGGAGTATAAATAGGACAAAATGTCTACATTCTCTCATAAAATCAGTGTTTTTAAAATTAGTAATCCTCATTTAGTTAGTATGTGTTTATTTTTTCTTATACTCATCAATTGAAAATGCTTTCGGCCTTTCCATTTTTTCGGTCCACGTATTCCCAAATCCATCTGTAACAGTAATTGTCAAATTGACATTTGCATTTTTTGCTTTTACCTTGAAGAAATTAGTAAATCTGCTTGTTACGAAAGATGGTGTTGATGTAAGATTTGAATTATTGAATCTTTTCACAGATAATGCCGCTATATGTAGTGGATCATATGCCCAAACTGCTTCGGGTGTCAGATTATTACCATCTTCATCAACAACGCTCAACGTCCAGTCTGAACTCCAATTCCATATCTTTATTAATACTTCGTTATTATTGTTTGCAGGATATGCGTCAATATATTGTTCAAATACTCTCCTTGTTGCCGCAGGTACATTTGATGGCATCAAAGGAACATCGGACATTGAAAAGTGAACATTATTAAGATCGTAACTTCGGAACTGATAATCTTCAGACCACCCTGTTGCTTTATATTTCCACTCAAGATTTGTTCCTTCTACATCCCAAATAGAGTAACCGCCCGGGGTACCATCAGGGCTAACATGTACGCCCGGAGTGAGGTGCCCTGACCACCACCAAGATGCGCATACGGCACCTGAGTTATGCTCATAAAATTTGTTATCACCTACTATGTCTGCGTCAGGTGTTACGTTGAAAATGTGATGTGTGTGACCGGTTACAAAATGAACTTCATATCCATCTAAAATATTAAGAAGCCTATCCGTATTGGGTACATCATAATCATATCTAAATCCGGTAGTTGTTGGATAAAATACTTGTGCATGCATAGCTACAACTACAGGTGTTGATTTATCGACATATGAAAGATCTTTTGCTAACCAGTTTAGCTGTTCATTAGATATAGTTTTTTTATAATTACGAGAAGTAGTTCCATCGTAATCACTAGCATCTATATTATCAATTACTACATAGTGTACTTTGCCTATATTGAAAGAATAATAGGTAGGTCCAAGATTATCTCTATATTTAATTTCAGCACTATAATCTGATGTTCCAAGATAATCATTATCGTGATTACCTATCACATGAAATATTTGCAAATCCTTTAGTTGTGAATTAACGGTATTTAGATATTCTGGGATTCCATAGTTATTTGAATACCAATAGAGCTCCCATGTCATATCACCAAGTGCTATAGCATACATGTTTTCACCTTTATGACTATTCATATAATTAGTCAAATCAGTTGTAAATTGTGCAAACTGATTGGCGTCACTTGTACGATTCGCAAGATGCATATCACCAAGCATGAAGACCTTGTAGGAATCCTGATTATTAACTCTTTTCAATGTAAAATCTACCCTTTCTACAGCGTTTGTAGCACCTTTCAACGTGTAATAAAACTGAGGTAAGACTCCCTTAGATGATACTTCATATCCGCCAGGAATAGATATAAATACAAAACCTTGCTCTTTAGCAGATTTTAATTGGTAGATACCGTCTTCATTTGTCAAGGTTACTTCTATTCCGTCAGATACTACAACATTTTCTAAAGCAACACCATCGTTGGAAGTGACAATACCATAAATTGTTGTGCCTGCATCAGGTTCAAATCCAATATCTTCAACGACGTTTAGATAAATTCTTCCGAATGGTTTCCTTCGTGAATCTCTTCTGATGAAAGTATTGTAATAACCAGAATTTATATCACTGCTTAATCGTATAGTAAAACTTTCAGAAGATGCATTGGTAATAGGAAAAATCAAAGAAACTCCTGCCTCTGATTCCAAAACAAATGAATCGGAAGTTGATGGGGACTTCCCATTTTTTACCCTAAATACATATTCTCCACCAGTACTGACATCAATTGAGCTCGGCAGCTCAAATTGCACATCAAAGTCATCTACAACTGGCTCATCTTTATTACTACAAGATGCATTATAAATTACTATTGCGAACAGCAACAGAAATTTTATCATAGTTTTCATTTCAAATATTCTAAATTTATTGATCGCATGTGTCATAACTTCATTTTTTATGAATCAGCAAATAATCTCTTTTTTTCTGCACTCCAGGTAAATGATGTAAATATAATAGCCAAAACACATGCTACAAGCATTAATATAAATGCTTCATCCCAACCCATGTGGTCAACTATAAATCCAATAGCAATATTTGCACCCAGAGCACCTCCTAAATAGCCGAAAAGACCGGTTAAACCGGCTGCTGTTCCGGCAGCTTTCTTTGGTACCAAATCCAATGCTTGAACACCTATCAACATTACCGGACCATAAATCAAAAAGCCAATTGCAATTAATGCAATATTGTCAATTAAAATTTGTCCGGGAGGGTTTTGCCAATAAACGTATATGGCAACCATAACTAGCGCCATATATATAATAATGGCAGGAGCTCTTCTACCTTTGAAGACTTTGTCAGATATCCAACCACAAAGTAGTGTACCTGGTATACCAGCGTATTCGTATGCAAAATATGCCCAACCTGATTCACTAACAGTGAACCCTTTTGCCTCACTCAAATAAGTCGGTGCCCAGTCTAAAACGCCATATCTTACCAGATAAACCATTATATTGGCTACAGCTATTAACCAGAGAAACTTATTGTTGAATACATATTTAAAGAATATCTCCTTGGTGGTAAATTCTCTTTCATAATCCTCGTTGTAATCTTTCGGATAATCGTTTTTATATTTTTCAATATTGGGTAATCCGCATGATTGCGGTGTGTCTCTGATTAATAAATAAGCAATGAAAGATATAAAAATGGCAATCATTGCAGGGAAATATAGCTTGCTCTGCCAGTCACCAAAAATAGCAATTCCTAAAATTGCAAGAGGACCAATTAAGCCACCACCAATATTGTGGGCTATATTCCATATTGACATCTTAGTTCCTCTTTCTTTCGTTGAGAACCAGTGCACCATTACCCTACCTGATGGAGGCCAACCCATTCCTTGGAACCAACCATTGACAAACATCACAATAAACATTATGACGACTGATGAAGTTAGTACGGGAACTAACCCCATGCTTAATACAGTTATTCCAGAAAGCAGAAGTCCTAAACTCATGAAAACACGCGCATTGCTTCTATCCGAAACACCGGCCATTAAAAATTTACTGAGACCATAAGAAATAGATACTGCTGCAGAAATGACTCCAAGTGAACCTCTAGTATATCCCATTTCAATAAGATCGGGCATTACAAGAGAGAAATTTTTTCTTACGAGATAATATCCGGCATATCCAATAAAAATGCCTAAGAACACTTGTAAACGTAGTCGTTTATAAGTAGGGTCTATTTTTTGTTTAGGTAATAACTCTTTATGTGGTGGGGGTTTTAATATACCTATCATTTTTTTATTTTATTACAATGGTCGTTCGTTTTATTTGACACTAAATCCATTTTATGAGAAAATGTAATTCTTTGCCATTGATGTATATTCTTGTATTTGATTTTCTTCCCATTGTTTGTCTTTGTTTAGTTCTTTGGCCATTATTGAAGCAACAGCAGGTGCTATATCAACAGATGCTTTTGCATCCATATATAAAGCTCTTACTCTACGTGCTAGAACATCATCAATAGTACATGCCATTTCTTCTCTAACAGCCCACACAACTTCGGCAACCGTGAAATCCATTTCGTTGTGTAATTTCTGTGCATATTCAGAATTACTTTTTTGCAATTCTAAGATTTTGTCTAAATCACTTCCATATATATAGAGATGGTTATTCATGTCTGGGTTTTTTCTATATCCGTGAATCTTAAGTTTTCTTGTTTTACATGGCCTAAAATCCATCTTATTTGTTTTAATGGCTAAATCTACAGTTTCTTCGGCCATCAGACGATATGTAGTCCATTTGCCACCTGTAACTGTTATAAGTCCTGACTTGGATGCGAGAAGCTTATGACTGCGAGAAATTTCTTTTGTTTTAGCTTCATCGGCTTTCTTTTTTGGTGCTGCCAGTGGTCTTAATCCGGCAAATACACATAGCACATCTTCGCGTTGAGGCTTCCTAGTAAGGTATCTTCCGGCTGTTTCCAAAATGAAATCCACCTCTTCTTCCAAAGCTATTGGCTCCAAAACAAATTCTTTAACCGGCGTATCTGTTGTACCAAGTATAACACGGTTGTGCCATGGAACTCCAAATAGAACTCTTCCATCACTGGTTTTCGGAATCATGATTGCATCATCACTTTCTAAAAATGAACTATCAACCACCACGTGCACACCTTGACTAGGACGCACAAGAGGTCTTTCTTCCGGTTCGTCCATCTGAATAATATCATCAACAAAAATACCAGTTGCATTGATTATACATTTTCCTTTTAGCTCAAATATAGAACCACCTATTTTATCCTCTACTACAACACCTTCAACTCTATTATTCGGGTCTTTTAATAGACTATTCACCTTTGCATAATTTACAACAACAGCTCCATTTTCAACGGCGGTTTGCATTAGGTTGATAGCTAAACGAGAATCATCAAACTGTCCATCTTGATATGAAACCCCTCCTTTTAAATCCTTCTGTACAATTTTAGGAATGTGTTTGATTACTTCTTTTTTACTCATAGGAAGAGATCGCCCTAAACTCATTCTCCCCGCTAGTAAATCATAGAATGTTAATCCTAATGTATAAAAAGGTTTCTCCCACCATTTGTAATTACCAATAATAAAACGTTGGTTTTTCACCAAGTGTGGAGCATTCCTACTTAAATATCCTCTTTCATGGAGTGCTTCTCTTACCAATGCAACATCACCGTTTTGTAAATATCTAACACCGCCATGTACAAGTTTAGTGCTTCGACTAGATGTTGCTTTTGCAAAATCAGATTGCTCCAATAGAACCGTTTTATATCCTCTGCTAGCTACATCCACTGCTATGCCTAGCCCGGTAGCACCTCCACCTATAACGATGAAATCCCAGTGTGTGTCTGGATTGGCATCTTTTAACTGATTTATATAATTTTCTCGTATCATATATTTTATTATTACTTCGTCAAAAATATATATAGATTTCGAGATATCAAAATTATATCGAAAGAATTTGAAAGCATTTGAAACATAAACTAGCCAAGTCGCAAGAATTAATACTTGTTTTCATAAATTTTTGATGCAAAGATCGATTATATATGTTACGAAGCGATTAAGATACGGTTACTTTATTGTTAAGTTTTTAAGGAAAAGAATAAAGAATTAATCATCTTATAGATATTATCAATTTTCAATTAATGCAATTTTGTTAAACGTATTATTTTTAGTAGTTTTGCTATAATAATAATAACAAGATTTATATTCACGTTAATATATGATGAATCAAGTCAAATATAACCACTCTTGGTATATTTGATCAGTGTGTACTCAAAAATACAAATAATGGAAGATAAGCATCAAAAAAGGAGCAGCGCCCAACGATATCGGATTATATTAGATGAACTTGAAAAAAAAGATTTTGTATCCGTCCAAGACTTCAGCAAACATTTGAATGTATCAGAAGTAACCATTCGTAAAGATTTGAAAGAACTTGAAAGCAAAAACCTTATCCATCGAGATCATGGAGGAGCAAGTCCGATAAGTTCATTGATTGACGACCGGCATATTGACGAAAAAGAAAAGATCATGGTTGATGAAAAGATTCGTATCGTAAATGCAGCAAATCAACTTTTAAATAAAAACGATAGAATCATAATCGCTTCTGGTACGACTATGCTTTACTTTTCACGAAAGATATCTATGACAGAGCCTTTAACCGTTATTACCTCGTCCGTTAAAGTTTCCTTGACGCTAAGCTATAACCCAAATGTAGAAGTTATACAACTTGGAGGAATTATTAGGAAAAGCTCCGCATCAGTAATTGGTCCGTATAGCGAACATATGCTTAGAGGACTAATGTGCAATAAATTATTTATCGGAGTTGATGGTATTGGTATTGATTTTGGACTAACAACTAGCAATATTGGTGAAGCTATTTTAAACCAACACATGATTAATGCTGCTAAGGAAGTTATAGTTCTCACCGATTCGTCAAAATTTGGGAAACAGGGATTTGGCAAAATTTGTGATTTAGATCGAGTAAATCATATTATCACAGATAAAAATGCACCCCAAAATATCATCCAGATTATCAGAGATAAAGGGATAAAAGTCACTCTTGTATGATGACTATAAATCAAATAGTATGCTTATCTTTTATTCTTATATTATTGATTGGATGCCAAAAAGACACAGAACGACTGGATAATTACTATGTTGATTTAATTACAGTAAAAAAAACTGGAGAGCATTATCGATTCGAATTAGATAACGGCAGTCTATTGATACCAAAAGAAACTAATTACAACGGTGTTGAGGGGCAACGGGCAATATTAAATTATGCACCTTTAATAGGAGATACGATTAAAGTAAATAGTATTGCGAATATTTTTACCGGAGAAGTAGACAAAGAAAGAACACCCGAAAATCTTATTAAAGACCCTATAAAAATGCAAAGTGTATGGGTAGGAGGCAACTATTTAAATATGGTTATTGAAACTTATTTCCATAGCAAACCACATAAAGTTGCGTTATTTCAATTTCAAGATATTAATTCGACAACAGCTAGTTTATATTTTAGTCACTCTAAAGAAGAAGATCCTCTCGGATATCCTCAAATCATGTACTTATCATTTCTTATAAGTAGTATACGTGAAGAAGATCGTGATTATACACCATTCAAACTGTTTATTAATACTTTTGATGGACAGCGCGAAATACCTTTAATCCTAAAATGACTGCTATACCTAAACCGTTGGTATAGGCTCTTCATCAATCGTAAAGTCAATTGGTAATAAACACTTCACATTTACCTTTTCGCCATTGTTTTCTCCGGGCTTCCATCTAGGCATTAAACCAAGAACTCTTATTGCTTCATTATCCAAATCGGGCGAAAGACCGTTAACTACTTCAATGTTAGAAATAGAGCCATCAGGGGCAACAATAAATGAACATAAAATTCTACCTTCAATCCCTTGTTGCAAAGCTTCTTTAGGATAACGAATATTATGTGCTATAAACTTGCCTAAACCACTTTCTCCATACTCATATTCAGGCATTTTATCAACAATTGTATAGATAATATTGTCCTCAATTATTGAGGCATCAGTTTTTGCATAGGCTCTTGCAGTTGCAGAGCTAGATGTTCTTGTGGTGAATTGTGCATCTTTATTCAATCTGAAATACATCGGCACATAACTTTCGGATCTCACAATCTCTCCGTTATGACGAGCCGGTCTCCAAGGGGGCATGCTTTTTAAAATTCGCAAAGCCTCCTCATTCAACAATGGGTCGGCATTGTGTATTCTATTAAAATTAGAGAGTGTTCCATCTTTCTCAATTACAAAGGTGTACACAACCAATCCCTGAGCGTTACGTTCAACGGCCTCGGCAGGATAACTCAATGTGTTTGCAATAAAACGATTCATTTCGATTGTTCCACCGGTGAAAATTGGTATAAGATCTGGATTTTCAACAATCTTGTCGCTTGCCGAGATTGGATAATCTTGTTGTGCTGAAACTGAAAATGTGTATGCTGATGCAGCAAAAGCTAAAAATATTGCTAATAAGTGCTGAAGTTTACGTAGATTCATGTAGATAAATTCTCTAAGCTTTGATAATTGTCTTAAAATTACAAATATACATAAATTTCCGTTTCTGCAACACCTTTAGCAACTCTTTTCCGGGTTAGACAATCCCTCTCATTTTATCATCAAATGCAGAAAGTGCGGCTTTTGCTCCTTCACCCATCGAAACTACAATCTGCTTAAATGGTACGGTAGTGACATCTCCTGCGGCATAAATACCGGGTATATTAGTTCGGGCGTTACTATCAATCTCAATTTCACCGTAACGCGACACATTTACAAGATCCTTGAAAAGAGAACTATTTGGAGCTAACCCAATTTGGATAAATACCCCATCGACTTCAAAACTCCTTTCCTCTTCAGTTTTCCTGTCTTTTACACGAATAGCAGATAATTCCTCACCATTACCAACTACCTCTGTTGTTTGAGAATTCAGAAAGATTTCAACATTTGAAAGCGTGGCGACTTTTTCAAGTAAAACTTTATCAGCTTTCAATTCATCCAAAAACTCAAAAACTGTAACTTTTGAACAAATGGTAGCAAGGTCTATTGCGGCTTCTATACCGGAATTTCCACCACCAATAACTGCAACATGCTTATCTTTATAAAAGGGACCATCGCAGTGTACACAAAAAGCAACACCTTTGCCAATATGCTCTGTCTCACCGGGCACATTTAGTTTTTTCCAATCGGCACCAGTAGCTATAATAAGTGATGGTGTAATAAATTTCTCTCCACCTTTAACATGTATGAGTTTGTTTTTTCCTTCCAATTCTACTTTTTCAACTATTCTATGCTCTAGAATTGAAATTGGATAATCCTCCATATGTTTTCTCATATCTCGTGTCAATTCCTCACCTGTTGTTTTAGAAACAGATGGAAAATTCTCAATACCTTGAGTATCCTTCACCTGTCCTCCAACGTTTTCACCAATAACTGCTACACTCATACCCTTTCGAGCAGAATAAATGGCTGCTGATGTACCTGCAGGTCCCGCTCCTACTACAATCAAGTCATATGCCTTTGGTTCATTGTCCTGTGATACCTCTTCGGAGCCATACTTCTCCTCGAGCTTAGTCAAGAGAGTTCCAAATTCTCCTTTACCTACGTGCAATAATTCACCATCGGCGTACACTGCCGGCACAGCCTGTATTCTAAGTGATTTTGCTTCATCGGGATACATAGAACCATCAACCATCTCATGAGTGATGTTCGGGTTTAAAACAGCCATCAAATTAAGCGACTGAACAACTACGGGACAATTTGTACACGTAAGTGATACATAAGTTTGCAACTTTATATTACCCTTAAGCGCTTTAACCCTGTTCTTAATAAAATCATCCGGTATATTTTTTCCCTTACCATCGCTATTTAGTACTGCTAACAATAGCGAGGTGAATTCATGACCATTTGGTATCCCTCTAAAAACAACCCCGGTAGCTTCACCATTCTTCAGAATTGAAAATGAAATTGCATCGGAATCGTTCAAACGAAGCGAAAGTTTTGGAGAACATGATACAACATCTTCTAACATCTCCACAAGCTCATTGTAGCTTTCATGAGATTTTGAAGCATAAATATCGAAAATGTATTCCGAATCAAGACCCGCAAATACAGCGGTCACCTGATCTTTTAATGATTTATCAAGCATATTATTGTAGTTTTTTCTTTAAAAGTTGTGTAAATAATAATGAGTTCTTTATATAATGTGTGTAGTTTTTTTAGGACTCTAAATAAAAATAAAATAGCCCTCTGAACAAATTTATTGATATACTAGATCATTTGAGCAGAGGGCTAAAAGTAAGGGTTATCCTTAAATTAATCCTACCATGTCTACACTTGGCTTAAGAGTTTCTTTACCCTTTTCCCAGTTAGCGGGGCAAACTTCATCGTCGTTCTCTGCAACAAATTGAGCTGCTTCGATTTTTCTAACAAGCTCTGTAGCATTACGTCCTATTGGGCCGTCTGTAACTTCTAAAACTTTAACAACACCTTCTGGGTTAGCAACAAAGGTACCTCTATATGCCGTATAATCTTCTTCGTTTAAAACTCCAAATGCACGACTTAGTGCACCGGTGTGATCTGCAAGCATTGGATACTGAACTTTTTTAATGCTTTCAGAAGTATCATGCCATGCTTTGTGAGTAAAATGAGAATCGGTGCTCACTGAATAAACTTCAACACCAATTGACTGAAGATATTCATATTTTTCTGCCATATCTACCAATTCTGTTGGACAAACAAAGGTAAAATCTGCTGGGTAAAAGAAAAACACCGACCATTTACCTAAAACATCTTTGTCGGTAACTGTTTTAAACTGGCCATTATGATAGGCCTGAACACTGAATTCTGGAATTCTTGAATTAATAATTGGTTTCATAATTAACTGTATTTTATTTTATACTTATTCTATCTTTCAATGCAAAGATATAATAGTTTTTACCTATTCAAAAATAATCAAACATATATTTTATCTATACTTATGAGAGTAATTTTGCTCTAAAAATAATAATAATTTAAGATGATAATATTTTTTTGTATATTAAAAATTAGATAATAACCCTTATATAAAATATTATAAGAGGAAAAGTGTATCTTTGCACCCCTAAAAGATTGTTTCATGCAAAATATTCGTAATATAGCCATCATTGCTCACGTTGATCATGGTAAAACCACCCTTGTAGATAAAATGTTATTAGCTGGTCACTTGTTTAGAGATAACCAACAATCAGGCGAGCTAATACTCGACAATAATGATTTAGAACGTGAACGTGGTATTACCATTTTATCTAAAAATGTTTCAATACAGTATGGCGATACAAAAATAAATATAATAGATACCCCGGGGCACGCCGACTTCGGAGGTGAAGTAGAACGTGTTTTAAATATGGCCGATGGCTGCTTATTAGTAGTTGATGCTTTTGAGGGTCCTATGCCTCAAACCAGATTTGTACTTCAAAAAGCATTAGAAATTGGCTTAAAACCAATACTTGTGATAAACAAGGTTGATAAACCAAATTGCAGACCAGAAGAAGTTCAAGAAGAAGTATTTGACCTTATGTTTAGTTTGGATGCTACAGAATATCAGCTTGATTTTCCTACAATCTATGGATCAGCAAAGCAGGGATGGATGTCGGAAGACTGGGAAAAAGAATCAGACAACATTATACCACTCCTTGACACAATAGTAAAACATATTCCTGCTCCCGAAATTCTTGAGGGCACTCCACAAATGTTAATCACCTCATTAGATTATTCAAATTATGTTGGCCGGATAGCCATAGGACGAGTTCACAGAGGTACAATTCAAAACGGAAAAGATTACTCTCTATGTAAAAGAGATGGATCTATAAAAAAGATTCGAATTAAGGAGCTAGACGTTTTTGAAGGACTGGGGCGTGCAAAAGTAGATCAAGTTAGCTCAGGCGATATATGTGCATTGATTGGAATTGAAAACTTTGACATTGGAGATACTATAGCTGACTTAAATAACCCTGAACCTCTAGACCCCATAGCTATTGATGAGCCCACAATGTCTATGTTATTTACTATCAACAACTCACCTTTTTTCGGCAAGGATGGTAAATTTGTAACATCTCGTCACATTCATGAACGCTTGATGCTTGAACTGGATAAAAACCTAGCATTGCGTGTCGAAAACACAGAAAACTCCGATTCATGGGTTGTATATGGACGAGGTATTATGCATATTTCGGTTTTAATTGAAACTATGCGTCGTGAAGGATATGAACTTCAAGTTGGTCAACCTCAAGTAATAATTAAAGAAATTGAAGGTGAAAAACATGAACCGGTAGAACAGCTTACCGTTAACATGCCGGAAGAATCTTCAAGCAAAATAATTGATGTTATTAGTCGTCGAAAAGGCGAACTCATTTCGATGGAAAATAAAGGTGACAGGATGCACATGGAGTTCTTAGTGCCATCTAGAGGTATTATTGGGCTCAACAACACTGTACTAACACTTTCAGCCGGAGAAGCAATAATGGCTCACAGATTCTTGGAATTCCAACCCTGGAAAGGTAGTATTGAGAAACGTCAAAATGGTTCAATCATTGCAGGTGAGTCGGGAAATGTATTTGCATATGCTTTAGACAAACTTCAAGACAGAGGACACTTTTTTATACATCCTCAAACCGATGTCTACGCAGGACAAGTTGTTGGTGAAAGCAATAAAGAGGGAGATTTAGTAGTAAATGTTACAAAATCAAAGAAACTAACAAACGTACGCGCATCTGGCACAGATGACAAAGCACAGCTCACACCACCAAAAATATTTAGCCTTGAAGAAGCTTTAGAATATATTAAAAATGACGAGTATCTAGAGGTTACGCCTAAAAACATGCGTATTAGAAAAATTCACCTTGACGAAAACGAACGAAAGAGGGCTTCAAAGAAAGGATAACTCGACATATAGAAGAGTCATACAATAATAAAAGAGTAATCCACTAACAGCTATTTTTTAATTAGGCTAATAAACTCTTCACGAGTTTTCTGCTCTTTAAAAATACCTGTAAAATCTGAAGTTGTAGTTATTGAGTTTTGTTTCTCAACACCACGCATTTGCATACACATATGTTGCGCTTCTATTACAACCATTACTCCCATCGGATTTAAAGTGTCCTGAATACAATCTTTTATTTGTGTTGTAAGTCTTTCTTGTACCTGCAATCTTCTTGCAAAAACATCAACTACACGTGCAATTTTACTTAAGCCGGTCACATAGCCATCAGGAATGTAGGCTACATGTGCTTTACCAAAAAACGGTAAAAGATGATGTTCACACATCGAAAAAAAATCAATATCTTTCACAATAACCATCTGGCGATAATTCTCTTTGAACTGTGCTGAACGTAGCATTTCAGCAGGATCCTGACGGTAACCTTTGGTTAAGAACTGCATCGCTTTTGAAACACGATCGGGGGTCTTAATTAAACCCTCTCGTGCACAATCTTCACCAAGCAAAGATAAAATCTCTTTCATATGTCCCGATATAAGGGATCTGTTTTCTTCTAATTCTTCAGATGACATTATATAACTGTCTAATTAATTTACAGGAATTTTCACCTCATCAACAACAATATACATCTCTTTTCCAAATGATGGGAAACTATTTCTAAGCTCTCTCATAGCTTCATCGGCTTCTGGTCGTGATTTAAAGTTCCCTACCCTTAACCTCCAAAAGGGAGATTCAAACAAAACAACAGTTTCTAGTTCGGGGAACTGAGTGTTAATAAGAGATTGCTTATTGTATGCTTCATTTCTAGATGTACGTTGATTGTTGCCTGAAAAAGCCTGTACCTTATAACCTCTCATTTTGTAGTACTGAATAGAACCTTCAGCATCGGTGTATATAGTTCTGGGTGGTCCCATTGGTCTGCCTAAAATATGAGTAATACTCTCATCTTCATAAACAGTAACATCTCCTTTTCCGGGGTTATTCGAATTAAGTTCTTTCAGAATTTCATTTTTTTGTCTTGAATCATTCTGATTATAAGACTGAACTTGTCCCTTTATTCCAAAAACAATGCAAAGAGACAAAACCATAAATGTGTTTAGGATGCGAAAATTTCTCATATAATTTAAACTAATAAAGTATACCACAAGTTCAGCATGAACAAGTGGTATACTTATTTATAAATTAAAATGCCTCGATAACCGGCATAAATTTATCTACACTTAACGAAGCACCTCCAATAAGCCCTCCATCCACATCGGGATTAGAAAAAAGCTCTTTTGCATTATCGGCATTTGCACTTCCTCCGTAAAGAATAGATGTATCATTAGCTACATCATCACCATATTTTTCAGCTATGGTCTTGCGTATAAATGCATGTATCTCCTGTGCCTGTGCAGGTGAAGCAGTCTTGCCTGTACCAATTGCCCAAACCGGTTCGTATGCAAGAACTATCTTGCTAAAATCTTCTGTAGATAAATCGAAAAGCGAATCAACAATCTGCGATTTTACAACTTCAAAATGCTTTTCAGATTCTCTTTCTTCAAGAACTTCACCAATACAGAAAATCGGAGTTAAGTTGTTCGAAAGAGCCAGCTCAACTTTTTCTTTCAATATTTCTGCAGTCTCATGATAGTAAGCTCTGCGTTCGCTATGTCCGATAATAACATATTTGGCACCTGTAGAAGCAATCATTTCAGCAGAAATTTCACCAGTGTAAGCACCAGATTCTTTGTTTGCACAATTTTGAGCTGCTACACCAATTTTATCATTGTCTACGCAATCCACAATAGCTGCCAGTTGGATAAAAGGAACACCAATAACTACATCGCAGTTAATAGCTTTATCTTTAAGAGCTTCATTTAATGATTTTGCAAGCTCAACACCCTCTTGCAGGTTGTTATTCATTTTCCAGTTGCCGGCTACAATATTCTTTCTCATCTTAATATATATAATTTAGTAATTAGTAAACTACTTGTCTAGTTTTTTTAGAATGAGCAAAGGTACTAAAAAGAGCAATGTAATGAGCAATAGTCTAATTACATTATCTCTTTGTGGATTCTTTGCCTGTAAAATCTCAGAAGTTGGTTCCGGTACTTTGCTACCATCCCATTTATTAATAATATTACCCTCTTTAATTAGTATAAGTCCAGGGTTAGATCGAATCATAGTTTTTAGTGTTCTCTCATCCGCATGAGCAAACTGCATATATGTATTATGAATCTTCTCCCATTCATTTACAACATCTGTAGACGATGATGTAATCAAATAAAACGGATAATTATTAATTTCAGCAAACTCTCTAATATTTTTAAATTTCTCAAGATATCTTTCATTCATATCTCCTAAAGAATACGATACCATCAAAAATGTATAATCTGTATCTGAAAGCACCAAATCTGTAATATCTCCACCAATACTCCATTTACTCTCGATTACATCAAAATATACAGACTCAAGTGCAAAATCTTCAATTGCAGGTTTTTGACCTTCTCGAACAATACGTGTTTCCATATCTATAAAAGTCCATGTAGGGTCATCCCATGGATAATCTTCCTCAGAAAACACCCTTTCTTCACCATCCTTACTATAAATAAAAACTGTTTCAAGTACATCTGCTTTTTCAGGATCGATATACATCTGTTCGGGGATGTTTGCACCTATTTTATAAGGTCTAAAATCTAAAACGGGCAATCTAAAAACATTGTGCAAACCAAAAACTATTCCAAAAACTACAACAAATAATGTTGCAAGAAGTGCAAATTTAGATGAAAACAGAGGAGTTATAGTTTTCCATTTAAACACAAGTAATACTGCACCTGCCAGTAGTATTAAATTCTTATAAAAAGTTTGCCAGTTGCTTATAACTAATGCATCACCAAAGCAACCACAGTCTTCTACGGGATTGGTCAAAGCTACCCATAAGGTAAACGGAGTAAAAATTATCATAAACAGAGCAAGCATCAGTGTAACTGGTTTTCTATAAACCCCTAGCAAAAGCAAAGCTCCAAGTGCAAATTCTGCAACAACCATTATAATTGCTAGTGGCAATGCAATGGGGAACAAATCCACAAGATTCATCTCTATAAGATAATCCTCGATCTTATATGTGAAACCCAACGGATCAACTGCTTTAACAAATCCCGAAAACATGAAGGTGCCCCCCACAAGTATTCGAGAAAGCTCTACTAATACGTTCTCAATTGTTATTTTGTTATTCATGTTCAGTTATTATCTGAAAAATGCAGTTTAATCAGTCCGAACAAAGCATAATTTATCATATCCATATAATTGGCATCTATACCTTCAGAAGCTATCGTTAAACCGTCATTACTTTCTATCTCTTTAGTTCTATAAATCTTCGTTAGTATCAAATCAGTATACGAACTTACTCTCATACTTCTCCAAGCCTCATCATAATCATGATTTTTGTCTTTCATCAAATTCACAGTGTCCATAAGATACTTGTCATACATATCGATTGCTTCCTGTGTAGTGATATCTACAGAATCTGAATAATCTAACTCGAGCTGAATAAGTCCGATAAGCCCATAATTTACAATACCAATAAATTCGGAGAAAACACCTTCATCTACCTTTCTCTTCTGCTTGATTTCTAGGGATCGAATACGCTTTGCCTTAATAAGTATTTGGTCAGTCACTGATGTGGGGCGAAGTATTCGCCATGACGCTCCATAATCCTGAAGTTTATCGACAAACACTTTCTTACAAATTGCTGTAACTTCATCAAACTGCCTATTGGTAATGTTCATTTTGGTTATAAGTATTAACGTAAAACAACCTAACAAAGATAAACAAAAAAAGGTACAAGCCTTCTATCTTGTACCTTTTTTCAGTTACTGTATAAATCTGCCGCTTTTTATGAAATTCGAATAGATCTTCCGATACGTAGTACAGTTCGTGAAGAAATATTATTTAATTTGCATAATTCATTAATAGATGTACCATACTTTTTGGAAATAGCTCCTAAAGTATCTCCTCTCTGAATCCTGTGATATTTAACTTCACCTGATACAAATTTATTAGTTGACTCCGAGCTCTTATCTTTTGAGGCAAGTTCATTGTCAGGAGTGCTTGTTGAAATTATCGCCCTACTGCTATTATTTGTTTTCCTGTAGCTGGAGTTTGTTACAACGTATTCTTCTTGATGAACTGTTTTACTTGGAAAATCTATGATGAAATTAGGATTAATTGGTTTACCTAAAAAACGAGTTTCAAAGTGTAGATGAGAACCAAAAGATCTACCTGTATTACCTGCTAAACCAATAGGTGTACCAGATTCAACAAAGTCATTTTCTTCCACCAAGAACTTAGACAAATGGCCATAAACAGTTTCCAATCCATTCAAATGTCTAACAACAAGGTAATAGCCATAACCACTACCTTCATAGCGTTTTACTCTTACCTTACCATCAAATGCAGCATAAATCGTATCTCCTGTTTGAGCTTTAATGTCTATTCCGTAATGATATCGTCTGCTACCTCTTCTTCCGAAGTTTGAAGTCATTCTACCATCTACAGGCATAGTAAAATTATCAAGATCCACTATAAATGTATCTGGCGCATTTTTAAGACTGCCATACATGTTAACGTATCTGTTCTCCCACATACCTCCATAAATATCATCGGCTGGGATATCATTTGGATCGAAATAATCTCTTTCTTCCTCTGCCTCATCTAAAATAGACAAGTCCAATTTTAACTTAAGTCCATCGGCAAATAACCCGGGTGTCTCATTTAAAATTGAACTATGAACTTGTTTGTATATAACGTCAGACCTGCTATTTTCCGGAGCGTCCTGAACCTTTTGAGAAAAAGAGTTGAGCGAAACAAACATTAGTGTCGCCAGAATTATAACTCTTGCTCTTTTAATTAAATTACATATCTCCATTGATACAATCCTGATTAATGTCAAATTTTATTCATTTGTACTATACAATTAATATTCATCTCCTGCGTAAACGCTTTTAATGGTTAATTGCGGATAATCGAAAATTTCTTCTGCATTAAAAAATCTCTTGAGCTCAATTTCAGCTGTTTCAACTGAATCCGATGCGTGTACAATATTTTCTTGAACACTCACGCTAAAATCGCCTCTAATAGTTCCCGGTTCTGCGTCTCTACCATTTGTCGCTCCTGTAATTTTTCGTACCACATTAACTACATCAACACCTTTTAGCGCCATTACAATCACAGGGCTTGCCTGCATTGAATCTTTAATGCGACCATAAAATGACTTACCAACTAAGTGTGAATAATGAATTTCAAGTTGATCATCCGTAAGGGGTAACATTTTCATGCCTACAATTTGTAGACCTTTCTTTTCAAATCTGGAAACCACTTCTCCCAGTATTCCACGCTGTATGGCAGAAGGCTTTAGAATTACTAATGTTACTTGCATCGAGTTGATTAATGTGCTTAATGACTTTTTAATACAGATTTTTTTCCTTAATCAATGCCAAAGTAAACTTTTTATTATTTGAACTCCAAATTATCGGCCTACTATTTCTGTTGAAAATTATTAAAACATGCTCTTTTTTCATATTACAAGATTGATTGTCATGAGATTACCCCCATTCATGTTATAAAACACATAATCTAAGCTTCTAATGATTATTTCCATATATACTTCTAAACTATAGATACTTAGTAAAAAACGAAAATTCTATTTGAATTACTGGTAAATCATAGGGTTTTATTTATCTTTGCGGACATATTTATACGATATAAGTATGATTCAGGTTGATACCATGAATCAAAATTTCAAAACAAATATGTCTAAACATAAACTAATCAACAATATCTCGGGCTGGATAGTGTTTGCAATTTCCGCTACCGTATATCTTTTAACCGTTGAGCCCACTGCAAGCTTTTGGGACGTTGGAGAATTTATTACATCAGCATATAAACTTGAAGTTGGACACCCACCTGGGGCTCCGTTTTTCATGCTAGTTGGTAATTTCTTTTCTCAACTAACCAATGATCCCACACAAGTAGCAAGAATGGTGAACAGTATGTCGGCATTAATGAGTGCATTCACAATATTGTTCTTGTTTTGGACTATCACACATCTTACAAAAAAGCTTATTTTAAAAGACCGCAACGACGACATTACAATAGCTAAAAACATAGTAATAATTGGCAGTGGTGTAGTAGGTGCATTGGTTTACACTTTTTCTGACACATTTTGGTTCTCGGCAGTTGAAGGTGAAGTTTATGCTTTCTCTTCAATGCTAACTGCAATAGTTTTTTGGTTAATACTTAAATGGGAGGATAATGCAGAGAGGCCGCATTCAGACAAGTGGCTTGTGTTAATAGCATACGTAATGGGCCTCTCCATTGGGGTTCACCTTCTAAATCTACTATGTATACCTGCAATTGTGTTAGTATACTATTACAAAAACACTGAAAATGCAACCTGGAAAGGATCAGTAAAGGCATTACTTGTTTCCTTTGGATTGATAGTTATATTAATGTGGGGAGTAATTCCCGGATTTACTAAAGTTGGTGGTTGGTTTGAACTACTTTTTGTGAACTCATTTGGCATGTCATTTAATTCCGGTCTTTTCTTCTATTTGTTTATTCTTGTTGCTGCCTTAGCCTGGGGATTATATGAAACAATATCTGTTAAAGGAAAAATAACTAGAGCTAAAACTGCATTTTTTATCACACTTGCATTAACAGGAGTACTTTTTATAGGTGGAAGCACTTGGCTTTGGATTGCACTTATAGCCGTTGGTGCTTATCTCATTTTCAAACACCAAAAAATCAGCAAAAGATTCATAAACCTCTCAATGTCCTGTTTGATGGTAATTCTGGTGGGATTCTCAGCTTACGCACTCATACCTATAAGATCAGCTGCAAACCCCCCACTCGATTTAAATTCACCCGAAGATATTTTCTCACTCGGCAGTTATCTAAATCGCGAACAGTATGGTGAAACTCCTTTAATTCATGGAACTACATACGCATCTCAAATTGCGCGTAATGCAGACGGAAGTGCTATAACTGATGGAGAAAGAGTTTCATACAAACAGGTATTGAAAACCTCTCCCGATCAGAAAGATAGATATGAAAAAGTAACTTCACCCCGATATAAATATACAAACACAATGCTCCTTCCTAGGATGCATTCTAACCCTAATAACCCATCTTTCAGAAACCATATTATTGGATATGAGCGTTGGGGAGGAGTAAACGATCAAAACACCCAACCCACTTTCTGGCAAAACATGAAATTTATGTTTGGCTACCAGTTTAACTATATGTACTGGAGATATTTCATGTGGAACTTTTCAGGAAGACAAAACGATTTGCAAGGCGATGGTGGTATGACTAAAGGTAACTGGATTACCGGCATCTCTATTATAGATGAACATGTATTAGGACTCGGTCCTCAAAAAGACATCGCGCCGGATGTTGCAGACAACAAAGGACGTAACAAATATTTTATGTTGCCATTAATACTTGGCATCATTGGAATTTTATATCAACTTAGACTTGAAGAAAGAGGCAAGAAAAATTTTATGGTAGTTTTTATGCTCTTTTTTATGACAGGGCTTGCTATAATTCTTTATCTTAACCAAACATTTATGGAACCAAGAGAGAGGGATTATGCTTATGCCGGATCATTCTATGCATTCTCAATATGGGTTGGAATGGGAGTAGCAGGAATAAGTCTGTTTCTCAAACAACATATCAAAGAAAATAAGATTGCCGCTGCAATTGCTACAGCAGCTTGTCTTTTTGTTCCAATACAGATGGCCACTCAAAACTGGGATGATCACGACCGTTCCGGTCGAACTATTGCTCGCGATACCGGAATGAACTATCTCAGCAGCGTTGGTGAAAATGGAATTCTTTTCACAAATGGTGATAATGACACATACCCGCTTTGGTATGTTCAAGAAACAGAAGGTTTCAGAACTGATGTTAGAGTTACGAACCTGAGTTTCCTTCAAACTGAGTGGTATATAGATCAGCTCATACGACCGGCTTATGAATCTGAACCCCTTCCTATTAAATGGAGCCGCCAACGATATTCAGGCGAGGCAGGAAGTGCCGCATTTGTAATTTCTAAACAAGAAATTGAGAGTGTTCTGCAACAGAACCAAATTCCTCCAATGTCATACTCAAGTTATTATGATAGAAATATCTTTAGAGACACCCTTTCTCTTAGTCAAACTATGCATAATCTCAGAACAGGCGAAAATGCCACTCCGCAAAATCCATTCACTACCGGAACAACTCAAATAATTCCCGGCAACACTCTTGCCCTTGATATAAATACTAGTTTGGTAGACTGGGATGCACTTGCAGCGCATCCAACTAACAGAATGTATATCAGTTTAGATGGCAAACAGGCTGTTTATAGACAAGAAATAATGATGCTTGAACTACTAAATAATATCAATGAAGAAAACTGGCAACGTCCAATTCACTTTGCAACCACCATAACACCTTCATTGTATATGAATCTTCAAGACTCAAATTTCTCTCTTAACGGACTCACTTTCCAAGTTGTACCCGGAACCCCTCTTAATAATGGAGTCAACCTTGATGTGGCATATGAAACAATGGTCAATAAGTTCCGATGGGGTGGTTTAGAAAATAGCCCTGATGTTTATATGGATGAAACAAGCAGAAGAATGCTTTCAACATATAGACTATACTTCTCTCATCTAATAGAAGCACTTATTGATGCAGGAGAAAATGAAAAAGCATTGGCTGCATTAGACAAAGTAACATCTATGATACCAGAATCAGCTGTATCGTATGGAACTGATGGAATTCTTTTTGCCAGATCATACTATGAAATTGGTGAAGAAGAAAAGGGCGAAGCTCTTATTTCAGAAATAAAAAACAGAATAAACGCAAATATGAACTGGTTTGAAAGATTAAAACCAGCAGATATTGCAAATTCCATGAGTGATATAGTTTATAATAATGTAAATCCTTTACTTCTAATTAAGAGCATTTACCAGCAGAATGACTATGACATGTACCTACTCATGACAGATGACATGCTACAACTTGCACAATCATTTTATATGAAAGGCTTAGCTTATATTGGTGACATAATATTAAAAGAGGTTACAGACAGCTCGGTAAGAGGCTATTACTCTGCACAAGATACTGTAACTCAAGCAAACGAGGAGCAAATAATGCAAAAGTCAATGGGGATAATGCAACAATTTAATCCAAGATTACTGGATCAATACGGTGCTACACCTCAAGAATAGTACTGCTTTTCATGCTAATTGAACAACCACCATTACTTTATAGACTACTGTATCCAAAAGCTATTTGGCGTATTCCGGTTCCAAATAAAAAAACAGTATACCTCACATTCGATGACGGACCCATCCCAGAGGTTACACCGTGGGTGCTAGATGTTTTAGACCAGTTTAACGTAAAAGCTACGTTTTTCTGTGTTGGAGATAACGTGCGTAAACATGGGTATATTTTTGAAGAGATACTTAACAGAGGACACTCGGTCGGTAACCACACCTTCCATCACCTACAAGGATGGCAAAACTGGTCTTCTAAATTTCTTAATGATACTCGTAAAGCAGGGGAACTGATCAACTCTGATCTTTTCAGGCCCCCTCATGGTCATATGAAATTTCCTCAACCTACACGATTAAAAAGAAAAAGATATAAAATAATAATGTGGGATGTAGTGACTAGAGATTATAGTAAATACATGACACCTCAACAAGTACTTGAGAATGTGAAAAAATACACTCGCAACGGATCCATTATTGTTTTCCACGATTCACTTAAGGCAGAAGCCAATATGAAATATGCCCTACCTAAGGCCATCGAGTGGCTTCTTAAACAGGGCTATACTTTTGAGCTTGTAAAATAAAATATAATTAAATATGCTACTCCCTAATTGGAAGTCCTTTTGAAAGGAAAATATTCTCCGCAACAGCAAGTTGATCTGCCGATAGGGATTCGGTATCTTTTAAAGCATACTCCATACCCAATTCTTCATACTTGGAAACGCCCATCAAGTGATAGCCAAGCAACTCTACTTTTTTTATAACACTAAATTGTGTAAGATAGTCGGCAAGCTTTTCTAGTTGCACTTTATCATCCGTTAAATCAGGTACTACAACATGCCTAACCCACGTATCTTTACCAATCTCTTGCAAGTGATTCAAAAAAGCAAGGGGCTTATCAGTTTTTGCACCCGTTAAATGTTTGTGTAAATCGGCATCAATAGCTTTTATATCAAGCAAAACCAAATCGGTGAACTCAAGCAAATCAAAAGATGCAGTGTTTGTTAGAGAACCGGAAGTATCAAGCGCTGTATGGATCCCTTCATCTTTACATAGTTTAAAAAACTCCGTTAGAAAAGTAGACTGCAACAGCGGTTCTCCCCCCGTTACAGTTACTCCTCCATTAGAAATAAATCTTTTATATTTCAACACCTCTTCAAGAAGCTCTTGTGCGGTCATCGAGTAAGATGGCTCAACATGCACATCCCAAGAATCGGGATTGTGACAGTAAAGACAGCGAAGCGGGCAACCTTGCATAAAAATTACAAATCTGATGCCCGGTCCATCTACCGTTCCAAAACTTTCTAAAGAGTGTATTCTACCTTTCATTTAAAGCGACTTATTAATAGTTCTTGAAATCACATCAAGCTGCTGTTCTTTAGTAAGCTTCACAAAATTAACTGCATAGCCCGAAACTCTTATTGTAAGTTGTGGGTAATTCTCAGGATGCTCCATAGCATCAAGAAGTAAATCTTTGTCAAATACATTCACATTGAGGTGTTGACCACCATCGGGTGTGAAATAACCATCCAACAACCCTGTGAGATTGTTAATCCTTATTGTCTTCTCTTTACCAAGTGTTCCCGGAGAAACTGCAAATGTGTATGAAATGCCATCCTGTGCCTGATGGAAAGGAAGTTTAGCGACAGATGCCAAAGCGGCAACTGCACCCTTTTTATCGCGTCCGTTCATAGGATTAGCACCCGGAGCAAAAGGAGTTCCTCCTTGGCGACCGTCAGGAGTAGTACCTGTTTTCTTACCATAAACAACATTAGAAGTAATTGTGAGCAGCGACTGAGTGGGACGAGCATTACGATAAGTTTGATGCATACGTAAATACTCCATAAAACGCTCTGTTACCTTCACTGCAATCTCATCAGTGCGATCATCATTGTTTCCAAATGCCACATACTCTCCTTCACGTTCAAAATCAACTGCCAAGCCTCTTTCGTCTCGTATAACCTTTACTTTTGTATCGCGAATAGCTGCAAGTGAATCTGCTACAATAGAAATGCCTGCAATACCTGTTGCTCTTATTCTTTCAACATCACCATCATGAAGAGCCATCTGGTATGCTTCATATGCATATTTATCATGCATATAATGAATAATCTTAAGAGCGTTCACATATACTTTAGCAAGCCATTTCATCATAGTCTCAAACTTCTGAATCACCTCATCATAATCCAGATATTCACTAGTGATAGCTTCAAACTTAGGAGACACTTGCACACCGGAAATCTCATCTTTACCCCCATTTATTGCGTAAAGAAGTGCCTTAGCAAGATTTGCTCTTGCACCAAACAGCTGCATCTGTTTACCAATCTTCATTGGTGAAACACAGCATGCAATACCATAATCGTCACCATAGTCAGCCCGCATCAGGTCATCGTTCTCATACTGTATGGCTGATGTATCGATGGAAACTTTAGAACAGTAATTTTTCCAAGTCTCCGGTGAATTCTGCGACCAAAGAACTGTTAGATTTGGTTCGGGAGATGGTCCAAGATTATATAGCGTATGTAAATATCTGAACGAAGTACGTGTAACTAAAGTCCTTCCATCGATACCTTGTCCACCCAGAGATTCTGTAACCCAAACAGGGTCGCCAGAAAAAAGATCATTATAATCTGGAGTGCGAAGAAAACGAACAATTCTCAACTTAATAATAAATTGGTCTATAAGCTCTTGAGCTTCTTCTTCGGTCAGAACCCCTGATTTAATATCACGTTCTAAATAAATATCAAGGAAAGTAGAAGTTCTTCCAAGTGACATAGCTGCACCATCCTGATCTTTCACTGCAGCAAGATATGCCAGATAAAGAAATTGAACAGCTTCATGAGCATTTTGTGCAGGACGTGTTACATCAAAACCATACCCTTGACACATCTTTTCAAAATCATCAAAAGCTTTAATTTGCTCATATACCTCTTCGCGATCGCGAATTATATCTTCAGTCAATTCCTGAATATCGAGTCTTTCAAAATATCTTTTTCTTTCTTTCTTAAGAGCTTCTGTACCATAAAGTGGTACTCTGCGATAATCTCCAATAATTCTGCCTCTACCGTATGCGTCGGGCAAACCTGTAATTACGCCTGAACGGCGTGCAGCAAGCATCTCTTTGGTATAAGCGGAGAAAACACCCTCATTGTGTGTTTTTCTGTATCGCGTATAAATTTCTTTTGTAGCAGGATCGAGTTCATATCCATATGCCGAAAGGCTATTTTCAACCATTCTGATACCTCCGTTGGGAAAAATACCTCTTTTGAGGGGAGCATCGGTTTGGACACCTATTATAACCTCATTCTCTTTGTCTATGTAACCGGGACCGTAAGCATCTATGCGTTGCGGAATTTTAGTCTCTGCATCATAAACACCTTTTTCGCGCTCCTCTTTAAACATTTCAGACAATTTACCCCAAACCTTTGTTGTCTTTGTTGTGGGACCCACAAGGAAACTGTCATCACCTTCGTAAGGAGTGTAATTAAATTGAATGAAGTCTCTTACATTAATTTCTCTTTTCCACACCTCACCCTTAAAGTGCTCCCATGACTTTTGCTGCTGTTCAATCATAATTTAATAACCTAAAATTGTTAAACATTGGATAACTAATCAAGAAAAGCCTTTAAAAGACCTAAATTTGATAACCCAATTTATTTTGCCACAAAGATAGTCATTTTTGACCACAAAGCATTAATTTTTTCATACATTTGCACCATACAATTTACTCACAATCTTTTAATTAGATGATACACATAGAGCAGTTGCACAAATCATATCATACAGAAGCACTATCATTACATGTATTAAAGGGCATCAATCTTAATATTGATGCCGGAGAATATGTTTCAATTATGGGAGCTTCAGGTTCCGGAAAATCAACCCTTTTAAATATACTGGGTATTTTGGATACTTATGATTCAGGGAATTATTATCTTAATGGTACTCTTATTAAAAACTTAAGCGAAAAGACTGCTGCAGAATACAGGAATGATTTTATTGGCTTTGTATTTCAGTCATTTAATCTCATAAATTTTAAGAATGCACTTGAAAATGTTGCTCTCCCACTTTATTATAGAAAAGTAAGTCGCAAAAAACGAAACATTATCGCAATGGAGCATCTCGATAAAATGGGACTAAAAAACTGGGCACATCATATGCCAAATGAACTATCAGGAGGACAAAAGCAACGTGTAGCAATTGCACGTGCAATGATTTCTAATCCTAAAATAATTTTAGCTGATGAACCCACCGGCGCACTCGATAGTATAACAACAGTTGATGTAATGAAATTACTTACCAGCCTTAATAGTGAGGGAATAACAACTATAATTGTAACCCATGAGAAATCGGTAGCCGATGCCACTAACCGCATAATCCATCTGAAAGACGGAATGATTGAATATGAGACGCACAAAACAAATGGAGTTCACACAGTAAATAGTCTGTAAATATGATAGACCTTCTACAAGAGATTTTCACAACTCTCAAGAAAAATAAAATGCGCACGACTCTTACGGGATTATCAGTTTCGTGGGGAATCTTTATACTTATAATTCTACTGGGAGCGGGCAACGGACTAAAAAACGGAGTAATGGACAACTTCAGCTCAAGAGCAGTAAACAGAATAAATCTATGGTCAGGAACCACCTCAATGCCCTATAAAGGATTGAAATCTGAACGCAGATTGCAGTTTACTAATAATGAGCTTGATCTTATCAGGGAAGAGGTAGAGCAGAGCAGACTTATCACTGCACGTACAAATACTTCACAAACTATTTATTCAGGCAGCGAATACGGTTCATATCAAATCAGAGGCGTCATGCCAAATTACTCTAATATTGAGAAGCTTGATATCAGTCAAGAAGCTGGACGCTTCATCAATCAACTTGATATGAACGAAAGAAATAAAGTTATTGTAATTGATAAAAAAATAGCAGACCTGCTCTTCAAGAATGAATCGCCACTGGGCAAAAATGTGAAAGTAGGACAAATCATGTTTAAGGTGATAGGTGTTAATTCAAAAAGAGAAGATTGGGGCGGACCCAATGCATATATCCCCTTTACCACTTCACAAGCTATATTTAACCCCGGACAAAAATTCAATCAAATAACATTCACTGTAGATGATTTAATAACCAAAGAAGCAAATGACAAATTCAATGAATCGCTTCGCGAAATTATGGGGCGAAGAATGAATTTCGATCCGGAAGACAGACAAGCAATTTGGTTAAATAACAATCAGGCAGACTATATAGAGACAATGAATATTTTCAACGGCATAACTCTTCTGGTAACTATAATCGGAATATTAACTCTTATAGCCGGGATTGTAGGTGTAAGCAATATAATGTTGGTTTCAGTAAAAGAAAGAACTCGTGAAATAGGGATCAGAAAAGCACTCGGTGCCGCACCCACATCAATATTAAAAACTATAATATTTGAATCAATAATTATAACTACCATTTTTGGTTACATAGGATTAATAATGGGTATAGGACTCACAGAGATTATAAATTTCATAATGGAACAATCTGCCAATGCTCAAGCTGTATCTGACGAACCGCAGATGTCGGTATTCCAAAACCCAACTGTTGAAGTTGGATATGCAGTTTTTGCGACCATAGTTCTCATTATTTCGGGGGTTATTGCAGGATATATACCTGCACGTAAAGCAGTTAAGATACAACCAATTGAAGCAATGCGACAAGAGTATGTTTGATATTGATAGGTGGCAAGAAATATGGATCACAATAACGCACAATAAATCAAGGAGCGTGCTTACCGCATTTGGCGTATTCTGGGGAATGCTCATGCTTGTACTTATGGTAGGCGCCGGCAATGCTCTATCAGAAGGCATCTCTTCTCAAATTGAAGGATTTGCTACAAATTCAGCATTTTTTTCAACCGAGCGCACAACAATTGCTTATAAAGGTTTTCAAAAAGGGAGATGGTGGAATATGACTAATAATGATATTCCTATAATAAAAGAAAGAGTAAAAGATTTGCAATACCTCTCTCCTGTCCTTTTTGCAGGCGGAAGTGATAACAACGTTGTACGAAACGAACGTAGAGGTTCATATTTAGTGAAAGGATGCTATCCCCAATATGATTTAATAGAAAAAAGCAAAATGCTTTATGGCAGGTATATAAACGATATAGACATTGCAGAAAAGCGCAAAGTTTGCATAATAGGTGAAAGGATCTACGAGGTTCTATTTCAACCGGGAGAGGATCCAACAGGCAAGCAAATTCGTGTAAATGGCATATACTTTCAAGTAATAGGAGTTGCACGAAGCACCTCAGGTGTAAGTATTGGTGGACAAACTGCAGAAACAGTAGTTTTGCCATTCTCTACAATGCAACAAGCATTTAATCAGGGTAATATTATACACTTTTTGGCAGCTACTGCAAAACCAGGGGTGGCAGTAAAAATTGTACAGAATCAAATTGAAGAGATATTAAAACAACAGCATCAAATCTCTCCCGACGATAATGATGCTCTCTTTTCAATGAATATAGAGGAACAATTTAAAATGTTCAACAACTTGGGCATAGGCATCGCTGTGCTTATATGGATAGTAGGGATAGGCACTCTTTTGGCCGGCGCAATAGGAGTTAGTAATATAATGCTTGTAACTGTGAGAGAACGAACTAAAGAGATAGGCATAAGGCGTGCTTTAGGTGCAACACCGAGCGACATAATCGGCCAGATTTTAAGCGAGAGTATAGTACTTACAATGATTGCAGGAATTATTGGCATAGTTGTAGGGGTAGGAATATTGAGAGCAGCCGGCATTGTATTAAGCCAAGGTGATCAATTCTTTAAAGACCCACAAATTTCTTTCGGCATGGCAGTAATATCACTTGTAATTCTGATTGTTATTGGAACGATGGCAGGATATATCCCTGCACAGAGAGCAATGATGATTAAACCGGTAGAGGCAATTGGAGAAGAATAATTAAATAAATCTGATAATCAATATAAAGTATATACAGAGTATGAAACGAATTTTGAAAATGATAGGTGTTGCGTTATTGGTATTGTTAGTACTTTCCACATTCATGTTTCTATGGCAAAAATCAAGACCAAAAACTGTTGAGTATGCGCTAGTATCTCCAAAAATGGGTGATATTGAAAAAAGCACCGTTGCAACCGGGAAAGTTGAACCTCGTAACGAGATTTTGATAAAGCCCCAGATGTCGGGAATAATATCCAAAGTACACAAAGAAGCAGGCGATTTGGTAAATGCAGGCGATATAATTGCAACAATTCAGGTAGTGCCCGATATGGTAAACCTAA
>CAZYGE010000001.1:0-79734 GCA_964647535.1 uncultured Proteiniphilum sp. | reverse complement strand
CCTTTAACATAGAGCCAAAGGAGTGGTCCGTGTAGGAATAAAAAGAGCCAAGCGTTATTCATCAAATGAGGATAAGGGAAATTATGGCTCCTGTTGTACATTTCTATAAATGGTCCCCCTATGGCAATTGCATAAACCATCAACATAAAGAAGAGGATTTTATCAGCCTGAGATTTTCTCTTTTTCCCTATCAGTAATACAATGAGAAAGAGAGACATAAAGAATCCGATTAATAAAACGAGGGACATCAATTATGATTTAAGATGCTTATTTGCATACTTTCTGCAAATTTAAGCATTTTTTATCATTTATTTTTTAAACGGAGAATATATTTGACATTTAATCCAAAGTACTAAAGTTTTATCCTATCCCCTTCCAACTTAAACTCCCCCATATCAATTTTAAAACGAATTACTTGAATTATTTTTTCACTTCTGTCAATTAGATCTGTGCTATCTAAACAACCATCAACCAGCTCATTTAGGCGATATGATTCTTTTGCTTTTAATAGATCTTTAAGCTTTTCAGCTATAAGGTTAAACTCAAAATTGGAGAGACCTGACTCGGTTTTTCGCAGACATACGTCACAACTGCCACAATCTTTTGCGTCATTTTCGCCAAAATAGATTAGCAGCATTCTATTTCGACAAACATCTAAACGTTCTACATAATCTATCATTGAATGGATTCTGCTTTCGAAACGTTTTTTTCTCTCTTCATAAACCGAGCGGCTTATGGATACAAAGTGATTCTCTTCGCGTGAGGTGGTGAAGATGATAAACGGCGTCTTCTTTGCCGGTATATAGCTTATATAGCGTAATTTAGACAAAGACACAAGCATATCATAGACTTCTTTTCTGCTTTTATTTATTTTTATTCCCAGTAGAGATTCATCTATGTATACGTTGTCGGAGAACACACCGGTGTAATTTCTTAGGATGGTATGAAGCAGATTGTCTCTATCGGCATCTAAGTTTAATGAATATAGTTCATTACGATAAATAAGGATGCGTAGCCTAGACCGAGCGTCGATTTCTTCAGTGTACTCGATATAACCGGCAAGCTCAAGTATTTTAAGTGCATGATGCGTTTGTAAATGCGGAAGTTTATAACTATTGCAGAATTCATGAAGTGCAAAATCGCAAACACGTCCAAAGCCTGAACCAGCGGCAATCTGATAAAAGTTACCCAAAGCTTCGTAAACGCGTTTTATAAAGTCTCGATTAGGGAAAGAGTCTGTTATCCTTTTTTTTAGTTTTACGCTATCAGTTTTGTTAAATAGGATGATTGAATATGATTTCTCACCATCTCTCCCTGCCCTACCCGCTTCCTGAAAATACTCCTCCGGAGAGTTAGGTAAATCGAGGTGTACCACTGTGCGCACATTCGGTTTATCGATACCCATTCCAAAAGCGTTGGTAGATACTATTACTCTGCAATCATCAAGTTTCCAGGCATTTTGTTTATATATTTTTTCTTCATATGATAGTCCGGCATGAAAGAAGTCTGCCGGTATACCTTCTCGTTGAAGTTCTGTTGCAATTTCTTTTGTGCCGCGCCTGCTCCTTACGTAAACTATACTTGTACCGGGCACAGATTGTAGGATGTGCACAAGCTCACTCACTTTGTTGTCAACTTTGCGTACTACGTAGGATAGATTACTGCGAACAAAACTTGTTCTAAAAACATTTTTCTTTTTGAAATGCAGCTTTTCCTGGATATCCTCTATTACATCTTTAGTGGCGGTTGCGGTAAGTGCCAGAACGGGTACATCCACTAAAATATTGCGAATGTCGGCTATTTTCAGATAAGATGGGCGAAAGTCATAACCCCACTGAGAGATACAATGCGATTCGTCTACTACCAAAAGGCACACATTCATTGCCCTGAGTTTCGCTATAAATATGTCGGATGAAAGACGTTCCGGTGAGACGTACAAGAATTTATAATCGCCAAAAATGCAGTTCTCGAGAGTAGTTATTATCTCGCTGCGAGACATACCTGAGTAAACGGCTGCTGCTTTTATTTCACGTTCTCTAAGGTTGTCTACCTGATCTTTCATCAGTGCAATGAGAGGCGTTACAACCAGACATATCCCTTCCATTGCCATTACCGGCACTTGGAATGTGAGGGATTTGCCTCCACCTGTGGGCATTAAGCCCAGAGTATCTTTTCTTTCCCAAACAGATTGAATAATTTCTTCTTGAATCGAGCGGAAAGAAGTATATCCCCAATACTGATTAAGAATTTTGTGAAACATTATTCCCGTATATCTTTTACCATTAGTTGTGTGAAAGACTTATTACCGTGAGTATTCTTTTCAATTGTGTAGCAAATGTCTACCGGCAGCCCTTCATTAATACGTTTGAATTTATTATGCTGTGTAAAGGCGATGCCAGGCATAAATAAATTGGAAGACGAATCTACTAACTCAAGTTTAATATGTTGCTGTTCTCTTCCAACCAGTCTGCTGTTTCCTGTGTCATATACATTTTTCGTTAGAAAAACGGGGTTTTCATTCTCTGGTCCGAAAGGATTAAACAATTCTAGCTCTTCTAAGAGTTTTGGCGTTATATCAGAGAAGGTGATTTCGGCATCTACATTAATTTCAGGTGACATCATCCTAGGTTCCATTCCGTCAAATGAGAGTGTGTTAAATCGTTCTTTAAACTTTTCAAGATTCTCTTCACGTAATGTTAGGCCGGCTGCATAAGTATGGCCTCCAAAGTTCACAAGTAAATCACGACATGACTCTATAGCTTTATATACATCAAAACCGGGTACGGAGCGAGCAGATCCAGAAATCATCTCTTGTGATTTTGTAAGTACAACTGCTGGTCGATAATATTTTTCGCTTAGCCGTGATGCTACAATTCCAACAATACCTTTATGCCAATTTTCATCGTAAAGCACTATGCTGGTTTGCTTTTTTATATCGAAATTTTTATCAATATAAGCGATTGCTTCATCTGTTATTTTTTTGTCAAGTTCACGACGATCGTGGTTATACTGGTCTATATTTTTACTCTTTATTCTCGCAGACGTCATATCAGTGGCTAGCATAAGATCCACTGCTTCCCTACCATTTTCCATCCTTCCTGATGCATTGATTCGTGGTCCTATTTTGAAGACGATGTCGTTAATTGTTAGGGGCTTCCCTTGTAAGCCACATATCTCAACAATTCCTCGAAGACCGTAATTTAGATTAGAGTTGAGTTGTTTTAACCCAAAATGAGTCATAATGCGGTTTTCTCCGGTGATAGGCACTATATCGGCAGCTACGCTAACCGCAACTAAATCTAGCAAAGGTGTAATATCAGAAAATTGGTAGTTATTACGCTGAGAAAATGCCTGTACGAGTTTAAATCCTACTCCACAACCTGATAGTTCACTATAAGGATAAATTGAATCTTTTCGTTTAGCATCCACAACAGCAATAGCGTCGGGGAGGTTATCATCCGGCACATGATGGTCTACTATAATAAAGTCTACTCCTTTCTCTTTGGCGTATTGTACTTTGCTTACAGCTTTTATACCGCAATCAAGAGAAATAATGAGCTTAACACCCGTTTTGACAGCAAAATCGATTCCTTGAATTGAAATGCCATACCCTTCATCGTCCCTGTCAGGAATATAATAATCTATATTACTAGTTATTCCTCGAAAGAATTTATATACCAAAGCAACCGCTGTCGTGCCATCAACATCATAATCTCCATAGATTAAGATTCTTTCCTTGTTTCCGATTGCCTGTTCTATTCGCAGAATTGCTTTCTCCATATCTGGTAGTAAAAAAGGATCATGGAGATTATCCAAACTTGGATAAAGATATTTTTCAATCTCTTCTTTTGTATCAAATCCTTTATTTACAAGAAGTTCTGCAATTATGGGATGTAAGTTTAATTCTTTCGTTATTTCATCTTTTTTATTTTTTTGGTAGTCTGTTAGGGTTGAATAATTCCATCTGTAAGTCATTTATATATATTATTTTTCATTTCTCGATTGAAGCCCAAGCTCATTTGGGGGATGTGTTGCCTCAAAAACAGAGAGGCAGTTTGCTTAAAAGCAATCTAAGTAATGGTTAAACCATTATGAAACGTAAAGATACTATTATTTTTTTATAGACTGGTTTTGATTATAAATATAAACATATTTGCATCTAAAAAAGTAACGAATAGAGAAAGTGCATATTTTCACAGTTCGGTTAGAAATCACTACCTTTGTCTCTCAAAATCAACAAAAAAATGGAAATTGCAGCTTTAGTTTCGGGCGGAGTGGATAGTTCTGTTGTGGTACATCAGCTTAAGGAGATGGGCTACGATCCCACCATCTATTATATAAAAATTGGCATGGAGGATAAGGACGGCTACATCGATTGTCCTTCAGAAGAAGATATTGAAATAGTTACTTACATTGCTAAGAAATATGGATGCAGGTTTGAGGTTGTTTCACTGCACGAAGAGTATTGGGATACGGTAGTGAAATATACAATTGACTCAGTTAAAAGAGGTCTTACACCTAATCCTGATATGATGTGTAACAAACTGATTAAGTTTGGTGTGTTTGAGCAAAATTGGGGACACAATTTTGATAAGATTGCGACCGGCCATTATGCTTCGACTACCGAAGTCGATGGGCTAACATGGTTATCTACAGCTAAAGATCCGGTAAAGGATCAAACTTACTTTTTGGGACAGATAAGTTATGTTCAGGTTTCGAAACTTATGTTTCCTATCGGCAATTTATTGAAGTCAGAAGTGCGCAATATCGCCTCAACACAAGGATTACCTTCCGCTAAAAGGAAAGACAGCCAAGGAATTTGCTTTTTAGGAAAAGTAAATTATAATGAATTTATTGAAAGATATTTAGGCAAAAAAGAAGGATTGATTGTTGAATTAGAAACAGGGAATATCTTAGGCAAACATCAAGGCTACTGGTTTCACACTATTGGCCAACGTAAAGGCCTGGGACTGAGCGGGGGACCGTGGTTTGTTATTAAAAAAGACGTGAACCGAAATATTATTTATGTGTCTAAAGGTTATGACACTAAACACCAATATGGTGATTCAATTGACCTTCAAGGTTTTGAGTTTATCACAAAAGATATTTGGGGGGAGTTTGAAGATGAGAAGGAGATTGCTTTTAAAATAAGGCATACACCAGAGTTCACTAAAGGTGTTATTTCAAGAACAGGAGATATGTACAAGATTCATTCTAAAGAACCAATACAAGGTATAGCAGCAGGTCAGTTTGGGGTTGTATATGACAGTAAAGGAAAACTTTGTCTAGGAAGTGGGATGATAATTTAAAGTTGTATGGTATTTAAGATGAATGTATAAAGCTGGGATGCAATAAAGTTGAGTGATAACATAAAATAAACAGAATGAACAAAATAGTATTATTGATATCGTTTTTCATATTAACTTCATTACCAAAAGCATTGGCTCAATTTGAAGGCACTTTTGGCATTGGTGCCCACGCAGGTTATGGCGCAGAGGTTAATAGCCTTGGCGCAGGAATTCACATTCATTATTATCGCACAAACAACTTGAGGTTAGCACCATCTTTCACAACGTTTCTTAGAACTAATGACAAAAGCATGTGGATGATTGATGGTGATGTTCACTATATAATACCGGTGTCGTTTACAGCTTCGCTATACCCTATAGCAGGCTTGCATTATTCGAATTGGAAGTTTGACATTGAGAATGAGGTTAAGCATAGACCGGGCGTTAATCTGGGTCTTGGTTTTCAGCATGATATAAGATATAGATTGCGAGCAAATTTTGAGCTTAAATATCAATATATGAAAGATTACTCTCAAATATTTTTTATGGCCGGTTTTGGTTTTTGGTTTTGAGAAAACACTAAATTTAATTTTATGAAGGATTTTATAAATCAAGAGATAAAAAGTGAAAATGCTGTTTTGGTAGGACTTATAACCTATGATCAGAATGAAGCGAAAGTAAATGAATACCTTGACGAACTGGACTTTCTTGCTGAGACTGCCGGACTTGTCCCTCAAAAAAGATTTTTACAACGACTTGACACGCCCAATACAGCCACTTTTGTGGGTAAAGGCAAGCTGGAAGAGATTGAAGAGTATGTGAAAAATGAAGACAATGAGATAGGTGTAGTCATTTTTGATGATGAGTTATCTGCAAGACAGTTACGTAATATCGAGAAGGTATTGAAAATCAGAATTATGGATAGGACCAGCCTTATTCTTGATATTTTTGCCATGAGAGCTCAAACTGCTCATGCTAAGGTTCAAGTGGAGCTGGCTCAATATGAATACCTTTTACCACGTCTTACCCGCATGTGGACTCACCTTGAAAGGCAAAGAGGTGGCGGAACCATTATGCGTGGACCGGGTGAAACTCAGCTGGAGACAGACCGCCGTATCATTTTAGATAAGATATCTAGACTAAAACAACAGTTGAAAGATATAGATAAACAAAAAACAGTGCAGCGTAAAAACAGAGGCAAACTTGTACGTGTTGCATTAGTTGGTTACACAAATACAGGAAAGTCTACTTTGATGAATTTACTAAGCAAAAGCGATGTTTTTGCAGAAAACAAACTGTTTGCCACTCTGGATACAACAGTACGTAAAGTTACAATTGAAAATCTCCCTCTACTTCTTACAGATACAGTAGGATTTATACGTAAACTTCCTACCCACCTTGTTGAGTCTTTTAAATCTACTCTCGATGAGGTTCGTGAAGCAGATATACTAGTGCATGTGGTAGATATTTCACATCCTTCATTTGAAGAGCAAATCGAAATAGTGGAACAAACATTGTTTGAAATAGATGATTCAGAAAAGCCTACCATCTTGGTGTTTAATAAAATAGATGCGTTTAGTTATACCGCAAAAGATGAAGACGATCTAACTCCAAAGAATAGAGAGAATTACACATTAGATGAGCTTAAACAGACATGGATAAGCAAAATGAAAGAGAATTGCATTTTTATCTCTGCTCTAAAAAAGGATAATATCGACACCTTAAGGAATCTTTTATATGAGAAAGTGAAGGAGATACACATTACACGCTTCCCCTATAACGATTTCTTGTATCAGACCTATGATGATAATAAGGAGTGAATTAATTCACATCCTTACATAGAGCTTCATTGAGTGCAATAACTGCATCTTCGTAATGTTCTCGGCTTATAACAAACTGCATATTCACCTGCATAAGAGATTGTGCAAAACTTTCTATATTTATACCTTTCAAATATAGCGCTTTTGCAGCTTTATAAAGAAATCCGGGAAGTGCAATATTGGTACCCATCACACATACAATGGCTTTTGGTTCTGCAGTTACATGGTAGAATGAACCACTAAGTTCGTTTATCAACTCTTTGCTTTTTTCATTATCCCAAACTACCATCGTAATTGAATTCGCATTCGTTGATTTTAATATGTAGCTCACATTGTGCTTCACAAAATGGTTCATAATACGACCATCGAAACCTACTTCACCAACCATCATGGGGTCGTGCACCTCTATTGCAATTACTTGCCTGGAACCAGATACTATTTCAACTCTGGGTTCTGGAGATACATAATCGGCGGAAATAATTGTGCCGGGATGGTCTGGTTCAAATGTGTTTTTTATTCTGATATCAATATCAGCCAGCTCAAGTGGCTTAGAAGCTTTTGGGTGTATCGCCTCCATCCCTATATCAGCAAGCTGATCTGCAATTATATAATTGGTGTGCCCCACAGGTATACTGTTTTCTATTCCAACAATTTTAGGATCGGCACTTGATAGATGATACTCTTTATGAATTACAGCTTCGTCTGCTTTAACTTCTACTGCTATTTTACTGAATGTAACCTCACTGTATCCTCTGTCAAAGGCTCTCATAATACCCTCTACACCTTTGGTATAACCGGTCACAATACAAACTACTTTGCTAAAGTCAATTCCTTTGAATTCTCTGTGGATTCGCTCATCAATTGTAAGAGGTTCGTTGTCATTGAAACCACAAAGGTCTACGAATCGTGCGTTTACTCCGTTGTTGTTTAGAATATTGACAGAGTTCCATGCTGAATGGGCTTCTCCAATTGAAGCTAGAATTTCTCGAGCTGCCAAATGAATATCGGATAAATTAACATAGCCCGAAGCTAACACTTTGCCCATGCTATATAAAAGTGTCTTTGCCTGGTCTACACGAAAACGTATGAAGTCTCGAGCCTCTTTAAGATCCAACCCGTAATCGGCAAAGCCATCGTTTATAAGTAATAATCTTTGACAGAATGAGTCAAGTGCACTGCTATAGTCTTCACCATTTAGGAACTTATTGTATATCCCGGGTTCACCCGTTTTTTTATGTTCCAGCAACCAGTTTGTTACGTTATTGTACGCTGAAACAACAAAGATACGATTATATAAATCTTCGTTTTTGCGATCACCCTTTATTATATTTTGTAATACCTCCTGAAATTGAGACATGGAGGTACCTCCTATTTTTTCTACTGTGAGCATAATTTAATTATCTAAATATGTGAGAAATAATTTATTTAATTAGAACTTTTTAAGTTCCCTGTATACTTTGTAAACAGGCAGACCCATTACGTTGTAATAAGAGCCCTCTATTTTTTCTACTGCCACGTACCCAATCCATTCCTGAACACCGTATGCACCGGCTTTGTCTAGGGGTTCGTAATTTGAGACGTAGTATTCTATTTCAGATTCGTTCAAAGTTCCAAAAGTGACAAGGGATTCATCAGAGAAGCTAATCTGTTTAACTGTGGATGTGAGACAAACTGCTGTAATAACCTTATGAGTCTTGCCGGAAAGAGTGCGTAACATTAGGGCTGATTCTTTTTTATCTGCAGGTTTCCCTAAAATAGAATTGTTTAGTAATACAACAGTGTCTGCAGTAATAAGCAACTCATCCTCATTTAATTTATTGAGGTATGCCGCTGCTTTCTTTTTGGCAAGATACTCTGCAACTTCTGTTTTTGAGATAGAATCCGGGTAAGACTCATCTACATTCGGAAGGACTCTTGTTTCGTAATTAATATCAAGTCCCGACAACAACTCTTTGCGTCTTGGCGAGTTCGATGCTAATATTATCTTGTAAAGATTTTGCTTCATTAATTACTATTGAAATGCAAAGATAAACATTTATCAATTTAAATGGTATATTTGTCTAAAAAGTGCTTATGAAACTAGAACTCTGTCCTTCTCCTGCATTATATCCTTACTATAAATCAGAAAATGACACAGTTATTGTTGTTGATGTTTTTAGGGCATCAGCTACAATGTGCACTATGTTAAACAATGGTGCGTCGGCAATTATTCCTGTTTCGAGTAGTGAGATTGCAAAGCAATACAAGCAGAAAGGTTTTCTTGTGGGAGCCGAACGCAGAACAAAAAGGTGTGAATTTGCAGATTTTGGTAATTCGCCGTTCGATTACACTCCAGAAAAAGTGAAGGGCAAAGAAGTAGTGTTTACTACAACCAATGGTACTAAAGCAATTGAAATAGCAAGCGAGTGCCAAGAGCTTTTTATAGGCACATTTCCTAATATTGATGCTATTGCTGAAAGGTGTATTGAAAATGCAGAAAGAGTTGTAATTTTATGTGCAGGATGGAACAATCGTATAAATATCGAAGATACTCTTTTTGGTGGAGCGTTTGCCGAAACTCTAATGAAAAAGAATAATGTTGAATTTAATTCAGATGCAATTAAGATGAGTTATGATTTGTGGATCAAAGTTAAAGGAAATATAAAAGAATATATTAAAGAAAGCGATCATTATAAACGTCTGATTAGCAATGCAGCCGAAGGTGATGCTGAGTATTGCTTAACTCCAAACAGCCTTTCTATTGTTCCATCTTATAATAAGAATGATGGAAAGATTTATTAATCTTCACCCCAATCGATATCATCAAAATTGAAGTCACTTGTGAATGATTCCAAGTCTCTTCGCTCTTTTTTGGTAGGACGTCCTTTGCCTCTCTGTCTGTCCACAAATCCGCTTATTTTATTTAGTTCTAAGATTTCATACTGATCCTGTGGAGTTACATTTTCCATGTATTCAGAGACTAGCTTGGCTCCCATTCTTTTGTCAGTTAACTTAATAACTTTAAAAGAAAATGTTACCGGAGGTTTTTTTACCTGTATTACATCTCCAACTCGTATGGTTCTGGAAGCTTTTACGGGGAAGTCTCCAATTATAACACGATTCTTTTTACAAGCATCAACTGCAATAGACCGAGTTTTGAAGATTCGAACAGCCCACAACCATTTATCTATTCTTACTTCTTCCATTTAAATAACAACCTTATTCTTATAACAGCACTAATCGTTATTTGTTATTGTATTGATTCATTGTATAATTAATACCTGCAAGACAGAAATCGGATATTATATTGCACGATGTTTCAATTCGCTCAGATAATTTCAACTGCTCTTCTTCTGAGAACTCATCTAGAACATAGTTTATTTGCGAGCCGCGAGCGAATTCGCTTCCTATACCAAATCTGAGGCGAGGATAGTTTTGACCTATAAGGTCTTGAATGTGTTTTAATCCGTTATGTCCGGCATCACTGCCTTTAGACTTTAGCCTGAGTGTTCCAAAAGGAAGAGCTAGATCATCAACTACTACTAGAAGATTGCTGTTATTGATTTTTTCTTTTTGCATCCAATAGCGGATTGCATTTCCACTCAAGTTCATAAATGTAGATGGTTTAAGCAAGATTAGCATTTTGTTTTTTAACCTCATATGAGAAACAAAACCATATCGCTTATCCTCAAAAACAGTATTGGACGCTTTTGCGAAAGCGTCCAATACCATAAAGCCTATATTGTGGCGGGTTCGCTCATAATCAGGTCCGATATTGCCCAATCCCGCTATCAAATATTTCATATAATCAAACTATTCAGCTGCAGTTTCTTCAGAACTTTCTTCAGCTCCTTCTGTTTCTTCTCCTTCTCCTTCTTCTGCTTCGTCTTCGTCAATATCAATCTTCATTGCGCGCACTACCTGAACACGACAAACAACAGCGTTCTTAGAAGTTAATATTTCAAGACCATCGAAGTTTAATTCACCAACTTGAATAGAACTTCCTATCTTAAGTTTTGCAACGTTTACCACAAGAACTTCAGGTAGGTTTGAAGCCAAAGCTCTAACTCTCAGTTTGCGTAAGTCAAGTGATAGTTTTCCACCCGCTTTAACACCCGCTGCAAGCCCTTCCAAGCGCACAGGTAATTCTATTACTACAGGAACATCATCAAACACATGCAAGAAATCGAGATGCATTACTGTATCTTTTACAGGATGAAACTGCGATTCTTTTAATATTGCATTCATTTTTTTATCTCCTAGTTCAAGGTTAACCAGAAATACTTCCGGTGTGTATAGAAGGTTGCGAACATCACCCTGCTTTACAACAAAGTTGATATTTTCTTCATCGTTTCCTCCGTAAACTACGCAAGGAACCAAACCTTGGCGGCGAATAGATTTTGCTGCCGATTTACCGAAACTATCTCTAATTTCGCCTTTTAATTCAAATGTTTTCATTTTTAAAATTGTTTGTGTTACTCAAAATAAAGTGCTTTCTTTATTTCCCATCACACGGGAGCTTTCAAAAAAGCGGCGCAAAGATAGTGATTTACTATTGATTATGCAATTTTCCTCCGAACTCTTTTCTTTGAGTTTACTATTTGGAAGTCATCATAAAACCTACAGATAACATGAGTTCCCATTTCCAAACATATAAAAAATACTTATAAAACTATTCTTACCTTTCCATTTTCTTATATTTGAGTTCAAAATCACAAAAAAATAACTACTTTTGCAGTTCCGATAAAATCTTCGGAAATAAAGGAAAAAGCTCATTCATAAAATGATAAACAGAAATTTAATTCGTATTAGAGTAGTTCAATTAGTCTATTCATGGTATCAGGGTACGAATAAAGATTTGCTTAAAGCCGAAAAAGAACTACTATTCGGTTTGCAAAAATCATACGATCTTTACTTTTATATGTTTCTATTAATGCTAGAAATTACCAAAACATATGACAGTAGGATTGAATCAAAAAAGAATAAATTTCTCCCTACTGAAGAGGATAAAAACCCAAATATTCATTTGCTTAACAACAAGTTTATTCTTCAACTTGAACAAAACAATCGATTAACAAACTACGCCACAGAGCGACCAATGTCTTGGGTGAACAATGAATCATTTGTAAAAAATCTACTTGACAAAATCATAGAATCTGAAACCTATTTAAATTACACAAAAATTGCTTCACCTACCTATGATGAAGACAGGGAGTTTTGGAGAAAAATTTTCAAACAATTTATTTATGGTAATGAGGAACTTGATGATTTGCTAGAAGATGAATCTATTTTCTGGAATGATGATATAGAAATTGTTCAATCTTTCGTTCTTAAGACAATTAAGAAATTTTCTGAAAAATCAGGACCAAATCAGCCTCTACTCCCAATGTTTAAAGATGAAGAGGACAAACAGTATGCAATTAAACTTTTACATGACACAATTTTTAATGAGAACAAGTATAGAGATCTTATAAAATTGCATACTGACAAGTGGGACTTCGATAGGATTGCATTAATGGATTTAGTTATTATGCAAACTGCACTTGCTGAGATATTCTCATTTGATTCTATCCCTATTAGTGTTACATTTAATGAGTATATCGAAATCTCCAAATCTTACAGCACACCAAAAAGCGGTACATTTATAAATGGAATTTTAAATGGAATTGTGCAACAAATAAAAAAAGAAAATATTATCTTTAAAAATTAGTATAGTAAATTTAAACAATTACGATTATGAATATTTTATTACAAGCCGGAGCCGGTGGAATGGGTGGAATGGGAAGTACATTATTTATGCTTGTTGCAATTATTGCAGTGTTTTACTTCTTTATGATTCGTCCACAGCAAAAAAAGCAGAAAGAACTACAAAAAAGTCGTGAAGCAATGACAACCGGAGACAGGGTCGTAACTGCAGGTGGGATTCATGGCCGCATAAAAGAAGTCGGCGACACTTGGTTTCTTGTTGAGGTAGCTGATGGTGTTAGAATGAAATTTGAAAAATCATCGGTATACGCATCATCAAAAGATGTAGAAGCTAGATAAATACTTCCGCTGCTATGGTCACAAAAGCTGTCATCAGAGAATGGATGTCTAGAGCAGAAAAATACTTTTCCACATTCCCGTGGAAAAATGCTATTATTTTTCTGGTCTTTGTGATATTGGCTTTCATTTTCTGGTTGATGCTTTTTTTCCAAAAAGAGAATGTAGAAGGTACATACCGAATACCATTAAAATACACGAATATTCCTGAGAACGTAGTTTTTGACAATCCACTACCAGAATATATAGATGTTAGTATCACAGACAACGGGTCGTCCATTTTTTTTCTTGATGTAACTAAGAAAGACTCTCTTGATGTTGATGTGTCTGAAATAACAGATGGGGGTAATTACCTACTGCAAGGTGAGCAACTTAGACAGCTACTAAGCACTAAGTTTGCAACAACCACCAGAATCAGAGGGTACTATCCAATGACAATATCTTTGGCTACATCGGAGCTAGAAAGCAAAGAACTTCTTGTAACTTTGGATGGAGAGATAACTACCAGCAGAGCCAATCTTGTTGCCGATAGCATAACTTTTATACCTGAAAGTGTAATGGCCTACGGTTCCGCAGAGTCGCTTAAAGACCTGAATTCTGCGAATACAGAATACACTGTTTTCAGAAACATAAACGCTACATCTCAACTTTCTGTTAGAATTAATGCAGTTGAAGGAGTAAAGTTTTCCCCTACCGAAGTAGATATTTATATACCTATAGTGGAATATACAGAACACTCTTTTGATATTCCTATTAGAGCTTCAAATATGCCTCGAAACCTTGCTGTGAAGTTTTTTCCTTCGCGTGCTACAGTTTCTTTTTCTGTCACCCTCGAAGATTATAGAAATATAGCTCCTGAAGACTTCGCAATAGAGTTGGATTACAGAGAATTTCATGAGAACAGTAATGGACGTGTTGAGCTTGAACTAACTGAAAGTCCATCAACTATTGTTGATCCAAAAATAACGCCATCTTCTGTTGAGTTTCTATTTGAAAACAACTAAGAATGATTAAAATTGGAATTACCGGAGGAATAGGAAGTGGTAAATCGGTTGTAGGCGAAATACTCAAACTTTATAATATTCCACTTTATGATGCGGATAAAGAAGCAAAAAAATTAAATGACACATCAGATGTCGTACGCAATAAGCTGATTTTTCATTTTGGTAATGATATCTACATAGATGGGCTACTTAATCGAAAAAAGTTCGCTGAACTTATTTTTAACAACAAGGAGAATTTAAAAATTGCCAACTCCATCATTCATCCAGAGCTGGCCAAACATTTTCTTGAATGGTGCAAAAATTACACCAATTCACCAATTGTTGCGATTGAGGCAGCAATATTAATTGAAGCAGGATTTATCCACTATATCGATAAACTGATTACTGTATATTCACCTGAACAGTTGCGCATCGAAAGAGTTATAAAAAGAGATGATACAAGTTTGGATAATGTAAAATCACGTATAAACAACCAATTGCCTGAGAAAGATAGAATTAAGTTGTCTAACTATATCATTAGAAATGATGGTAAACATTCACTTTTAAGGCAAGTTTCTGAAATTATTAATAATATTGAATTATGACTGAATTGTTTGGTATTAATGCTGGTAAGGTTTGGAGTATTCTAGACCAAAATGGCAAACAGAATATTAAAGATATAAAAAAAGCAACTAAGCTAACAGACAAAAACCTCTATGCCGCACTAGGCTGGTTAAGCAGAGAGGGTAAGATTAAAATGGAAGAAGAAGACAAAAACTTATTCGTTTCTTTGATCTAGCAATTTAGGAACAATGCAAAAACAATTATTAGACCTTTTCCCAAAAGAACAGGTTCTTACTGACGAGCTTTCAAGACTAACCAAAGGGACCGACGCTGGTCTCTATAGACTTATACCCAAAGCCGTAGTAATTGTCAACTCGGAAGAAGAGGTTATCCGGTTATTAAAGTTTTGTAACAACCAAAACATTCCAATTACTTTCAAAGCAGCAGGTACAAGTTTGAGCGGTCAAACTATTTCTGACTCAATTTTAATGGAAATAGGAAATGGATTTAATTTTTCTGCTATAAAAGATAATGGTCATATTGCAACTTTCGGCTGCGGTTTAACCGGATCTGCAGCAAACATGATTTTAAAGAAATACAAAAGAAAACTTGGACCAAAACCTGCTTCTATTGATTCAGCTAAAATCGGTGGCATAATTTCTAATAATTCCAGCGGATCGAGTTATGGTATAAAGCATAATAGCTACAATACAATAAAATCGATGCGCATAATTTTTGCTGACGGCACTTTACTCGACACAGGAAATAGCGAAAGCCGTAATTCATTTATGAACACTCATCCTGAACTTATTGCAGAAATAAATAACATCCACCAAGATGCAACAAGAAACGAACATATAAGAAGTAAGATTGAAAGAAAATTTCAACTTAAAAATACATGCGGCTATGGTGTAAATTCACTTATCGATTTCAATGATCCAATTGATATAATTCAACATCTGATGATTGGATCAGAAGGTACGTTGGGTTTCATATCTCAAGCCACCTTTAATACTGTTCACGATGCTCCGCTTAAAGCATCGGCAATGATTTATTTCAATAATCTACGTGATGTAAGCAAAGCTATTATACCATTGAGAAACTGCGCGGTAAGTGCTGCAGAACTTATGGATCGAAATGCTTTGCGTGCTGTTGAGGGCCAAAAAGGTATGCCAAAAGAGCTGAAGTCTTTACCCCAAGGTGCTGCTGCACTTCTCATTGACACTTCTGCAGATGATGAAGCAACCCTAATGGCTCAGATGACCGAGATTGAAAATAATCTTGCACATATTAAGACACTTTCTCCAATAAAGTTTACAACCGATAAGTTTCTCTACAACCTATACTGGAATGTAAGAAACGGTTTGTTTACATCAGCTGCTGCTGCTCGTCCACCACATACAGCAAGTATTATCGAAGATGTCGCATTCAAAGGCGAAACGCTTGGCAGTGCTTTATCAGATTTAAGAGATTTACTTGTTAGAACAGGCTATGCAGATGCTGTAATGTGGGGACATCTACTTGATGGCAATGTGCACTTCACGGTATTCCCTGATATCAACAATAAAGAAGGCATTCAAAAATATGCCAACTTTATGCATGAATTGTCAGACCTTGTTATTCTAAAACATGATGGAAGTCTAAAAGCAGAGCATGGTACTGGTCGAAATATGGCTCCCTTCGTAGAAAAAGAATGGGGAGAAGATATATATGGCTTGATGAAGCGCATCAAACAAGCATTTGATCCCACAGCAATTCTAAATACGGGAGTGATCATAAATAGCGACAAAGATGTTTTCATCAAAAATCTTAAAAGAATACCGGATGCAAATCCAATTATTGACAAATGTATAGAATGTGGCTTTTGTGAGGTCGTTTGCCCTTCTAAAGATTTAACTCTTACCCCCAGACAAAGAATAGTAGCATATCGTTATATTGCAGATAAAGCAGTTGGGAGAGATAAAAGAGATTCTATTCTGAAACAGATTAAAGAGATATCTTATCCTTTTGATGAAACATGTGCAACAGATGGATTCTGCGGCATTGCTTGTCCGGTGGATATTGATACCGGTGTACTTGTTAAAGAGTTAAGATGGCAACGCAATAGTAAACTTGCAAATAAAATAGCTAACCTTATTGCAAGTAACATGGCAGGTATGACTTCAATGATACGTGGTGTTATTAATCTCCCCCACTCTGCATCAAAATTGTTTGGTTACAATTCAATAGAGAGCATTTTTAAAGGACTTCACAAATTGGGGGAAGGAATAATTCCTTTATGGACTCGTCATACACCATCAAGCAGTAAACGTATTGTACAAAACAGCTATCCGGCAGAAAGACCGGATGCCCCTAAAGCTGTTTATTATCCTGCATGTATTACACGCTCCATGGGGGGTCCTTCATATGGATATGATGAGAAAGAAGATACTCCAACAAAGATGCTTTCACTTATGCGTAAAGCAGGGTATTCTGTAATAATTCCCGAAGAGAAAGACAAGCTTTGTTGTGGAATGGCATTCAGTAGCAAAGGCTTTACAAAACAAGCACAAAAGAAAGAGTCTGAATTAAATGATGCACTATTGAAAGCAAGCAACAACGGTGAGTTCCCTATAGTATGTGATATGAGTCCGTGCATGCTACATATGCGCGAAACACTCGATCCGCGTCTTAAACTATATGATCAGGTAGATTTCATACACGACTACCTCCTTGATCGCTTAACTATTGTAAAACAACCGGTTTCCATTGCTATACATACAACCTGCAGCTCCACCAAAATGCATCTCGGAGAGAAGTTTTATAGAGTCGCTTCAAGATGTTCAGATAAAGTTATTGTTCCTGACAATGTGAATTGTTGCGGGTGGGCAGGCGACCGCGGCTTTTTCTATCCCGAATTACCCAAGTCGGCACTTTCGCCTTTAAAGCATGAAATTCTTGATGCTCAAGAGGGATATTCTAATAGTAGGACATGTGAGATAGGCCTATCTGTAAATAGCGGCATTAGTTACAAATCATTAGTATATTTGGTTGACAAGGCCAGTGTTTAAATTTCTGTGCTCTTAAGCTTTAAGTTAGTCCTTCATCTTAATCTGTCAAACCCTTTACCATATACTCCAACCACATTAGTTTGAGAAACAAACGCTCTTGCATCTATACTTTTCACAAGTCGGAATATTGAATTCGATTCACTACGCTTCGCCATAAGAAGAAGCACCTTTTGCTCTTTTTTTGTGTACCAACCTATCCCATCTAAAACTGTACAACCTCTGTCTAGTTGTAAATTAATCTGAGTAGCTATCTCTTCATACTCTCTAGATACTATAAAAAACTGAACTGTCTGACGAACACCATTAATTACCCAATCGACAGAAGTTGTAATAACTGCAATAATAATTATACCGTATACTATTGTCTCAATACTTTGAAATATTAGAAATGATGAAGAGACAATAACTAAATCGATGAATAGCATAGTTCTTCCAGGAGTTAGGTTTCTGTACTTATTTATAATGACTACAATAATATCGGTGCCTCCTGTACTACTATTCACAGACAACACCAAGCCAACCCCTGCTCCGGCAATAATTGCACCTACCAGCCCGGCCATCAAAGGTTCATCCATCATTATGCCGGGTAATTTAAGATTCTCGAAGAGTGCAAGAAAGGCTGTAAGCGAAACCACACCTACTACTGTTTTTATAAGAAATTCTGCACCTAAAATCCTGAAGGCTAAAAGCAGCAGTATCACATTCATTACTAACACGGTTAAAGAAACCGGCAGGCCAAAACTATAATTTACTAGCACCGCAACACCCGTTAAGCCTCCCAATACGAACTGATGCGGCATAATAAAAAGCGTTACTCCCAGGGCATACATGAACGTTCCTAGAAGTATGTTCAGGTAATCTTTCCAGTAAAACTTTTTGAGACTGTATTGATTAAGCTCTTCCATTACCTACAAACTAATTAAAGTACTACATTAACAATCTTTTTTGGAACAACAATAATTTTCTTAGGCGTTTTCCCATCAATCCATTTTTGAGAATTTTGATGGTTTAGCACAACTTGCTCTATTTCTTCTTTTGTTGCATCAGCAGAAAACTCAAGAACAAAACGCGATTTGCCGTTAAAAGATATTGAGTATGGGAAAGTGTCTTCAACAAGATACTCTTCATTTAGTTCAGGCCAATCTGCATCGCAAATGGTTGTTTTATTTCCTGAAGCAAACCATAGCTCTTCCGAGATATGTGGCGCAAATGGAGCAAGACATACTAAAAACTGATTAAGAATTTCCCGGTTATTGCATTTAAGCGATGTAAGCTCATTGGCACATATCATAAATGCTGAAACTGATGTATTGAAAGAAAAATGCTCAATATCGTATGACACTTTTTTTATCAATTTATGTAGTGTCTTATATTCTTCTTTAGTTGGCTCATCATCTGACAAAGTTAAAGAATTGTCCTTATAAAAAAGATTCCACACTTTACGTAGGAAACGATGAACACCATCAATCCCGTTTGTATCCCATGGTTTCGATTGCTCTAATGGTCCAAGAAACATTTCATAAAGGCGCAAAGTATCCGCACCATATTTCTCAACAATATCATCAGGGTTTACCACGTTATACGTAGATTTAGACATTTTCTCCACAGCCCAACCGCAAATATATTTCCCATTTTCAAGAATGAACTCTGCAGTTCTGTATTCAGGACTCCATTTACGAAAAGCATCAATGTCTAATACATCATTATGTACAATATTCACATCAACATGTATGGGAGTTACATCATACTGATCCTTAAGATTGAGAGATACAAAATTATTGGAACCTTTGATCCTATATACAAAGTTGCTGCGACCTTGTATCATACCTTGGTTCACAAGTTTCTTAAAAGGCTCCTCTTCGCATGAAACACCAATATCAAATAAAAATTTATTCCAAAAGCGACTATATACCAAGTGACCCGTTGCATGCTCAGTTCCACCTATATATAAATCAACATCACGCCAGTATGTGTTAGCTTGTTCAGAAACCAATGCCTCATCGTTATTAGGATCCATATATCGAAGATAGTAGGCGGAGGAACCTGCAAACCCCGGCATAGTATTAAGCTCAAGAGGATAACCCTCTTTACTCACCCAGTTTTTAGCTCTTCCTAGTGGAGGTTCTCCGGTTTCAGTTGGCAAATATTTATCTACCTCAGGAAGCTCCAGTGGCAACTCATCCTCATTAAGAGTATGGGGCATTCCATCTTTGTAATAAACCGGAAATGGTTCCCCCCAATAACGCTGTCTTGAGAAGATAGCATCGCGTAATCTATAGTTTACTTTACGGTAACCTAATCCTTTTCTTTCAATCTCATCGATAGCAGCAGGAATAGCTTCCTGTACTGTCATACCATTTAGGAAACCGGAATTTACCATAATTCCCTCTTTGGCATCAAAACTCTCTTCCGAAATATCACACCCCTCTACGAGTGGTACAATTGGGAGATTAAAATGTTTGGCAAAGTCGTAATCTCTGCTGTCGTGAGCAGGCACTGCCATAATTGCCCCGGTACCATATCCGGCAAGAACATAATCAGAAATCCAAATTGGCAGTTTTTCACTCGTGAACGGATGCACTGCATAGGAACCGGAGAACACACCGGTTACGGTTCGGTCTGCTATACGCTCGCGTTCGGTCTTCTTTTTAGTCTTTTCGACATAAGCTAAAACTTCCGGTTTTTGAGCCTCGGATGTCAGGTGTTTTACAAGCTCACTTTCAGGAGCCAACACCATAAATGTGACACCAAATATTGTATCGGCACGGGTTGTAAATATCTCAAACGAAAACTCATTAGAAGTCTTAAATTCCATAACTGCACCCTCGCTCCTGCCTATCCAGTTGCGCTGTGTTTCTTTTAAAGAATCTGTCCAGTCTATTTTATCCAATCCATCCAGAAGTCGCTCAGCATATGCAGAAACTCTAAGACACCACTGACGCATCTTTTTCTGTTCAACAGGATATCCACCCCTTATTGAGAGCCCCTCACTAACTTCATCATTGGCAAGAACCGTCCCCAGTTGAGCACACCAATTTACCATTGTATCACCAAGATAGGCGATACGATAATTCATAAGAATCTCCTGTTGCAATTTCTCAGATTTACTGTTCCACTCTTCCGCAGTGAATTCCATTAGTTCCGAGGAAGCAATATTGAGACCCGATGTACCCTGTTTTGAGAATATTTCAATCAGCTCATCTATGGGTTTTGCCTGATTTGTTTCGTTACAGTAGTATGATTGAAACATTTGAATGAAAGCCCATTGGGTCCATTTATAATAATCGGGATCACAAGTTTGAACCTCTCTGCTCCAATCATAAGAAAAACCAATCTTGTCTAGCTGCTCTCTATATCTTTTTATGTTATTTGCGGTAGTAATAGCCGGATGCTGACCTGTTTGAATTGCGTATTGTTCAGCCGGCAATCCATATGCATCATAACCCATGGGGTGCAATACATTAAACCCATTGAGACGCTTATATCGTGAAAATATATCTGAGGCTATGTAGCCGAGAGGATGACCCACATGAAGCCCCGCCCCTGACGGATAGGGGAACATATCAAGCACATAATATTTAGGCTTGGAAATATCTTCTGTTACTTTATAGGTGTTATTATCAACCCAATACTTTTGCCAACGCTTCTCTATTTCTTTGAAATTATAATCCATTCCAACACTTCTTTAAAAAACGCTGCAAAGATAGTGATTTCTTTGTGATTATGACTCAGGTTTTAAATGCTAACCCTTGTACATGTTTTCAATTACCACTGCGTATTTTTCAAGAATTACTTTTCTGCGAAGCTTAAGGGTATTGGTTAGCTCACCTTCTTCAACACTAAAAGGACGGGGAAGAAGCGTAAACTTCTTAATTTTCTCGTAGTTTGTAAATTGAGACTGCAGAAGCTCAATTCTACCAAAAATAAAATCATTTATAACTCGATTGTTAACCAGAGTTTCTATGCTATCATAAGAAATGTTTTGTTCAATAGCATATTGTTCAAGGGTCTCATAATTTGGTATTATAAGAGCACTGACAAATTTTTTACTATCACCAATTACCGCAATCTGATCTATGTATTTATCTTCCCCTACTCGTGACTCAATCATCTGTGGGGCAATATACTTACCATTCGAAGTTTTGTATAAATCCTTGATACGCTCAGTAAGGATAATCTCATTATTCTCGGTAAGTGAACCAGCGTCACCGGTTCTAAAAAAGCCATCTTCTGTAAATGCCTCACTAGTTGCTTCGGGTTTGTTGTAGTAACCTGACATCACTGTGCCGCCTTTCACAAGTATCTCATTGTCCTCGCCAATCCTTACTTTAATATGCGGCATTACTTTTCCTACTGTGCCAATTTTATAACCTTTGGTAAAGCAACTTACTGTTGCTGTAGTTTCTGTTAAACCGTAGCCATATATGATACGCACATCTATCGATTGCAAAAACTCATTAATGCTATCTGAAAGAGGCGCACCTGCTACAGGAAATAGTTTGCCACGATCAATACCAACTACTTTTTTAATTAAATGATAAACGGTGTATTTATAAAGATTGAATTTTAGCTCTGTTGCCAACGGTGGCTTTCTGCCTTCATTTACGTATTCAAGATTATACTTCCTACCTGTTTTAACTGCATCATTAAATAGCCATTTAATCATACCGTGCGAACTATCTATCGTTTCTTTTACACCTTCGTAAACTTTTTCCCAAAACCTTGGTACATTACTCATAAGTGTAGGACGAATCTCCTTTATTGTTTTTCTAATTTGAGTAGGATCTCGGTTTACCGCTACAGTTATACCTTTAGATAGGCAATAATATGTCCATGCTTTTTCAAATATATGAGTTAATGGCAAGAAGCACATCGAAAGTTCTTTCTCAGAAATATTTGTGATTCGGATGTCGTGAATCTCAAAAGCTTTTAAATAATTTGAATGAGTTAGCACAACACCTTTTGGATCACCTGTTGTACCGGAAGTGTAAATAATTGTTGCAATGTCTGTTTCGCTTAACTGCTTCATCCTTGCGTGAACTAACGACAAAGCTTCGGAGTTATCGCCGGTAGTTATAAAATCATCAAAGTAAATTGAAGTTTTATCATTGATGTTTATAACAACGTTACGGTCAAATACAATTATTTTATGTAATACAGTACTTTCTTGTTGTACTTTAAAAGCATTATTATATTGAAACTGTTCTCCAACAAATATTAAATTTATTTCGGCATCCTCAACAATATATTTCACCTGACTTGGAGAAGATGTGGCATACATAGGAACCACAATAGCCTTGTTGGCATATGCTGCAAAGTCTGCAAACAAGTATTTCTCCATATTCTGAGAGTAAACACCAATTCTATCATTTGGCTTTATTCCCATCTCTGCCATTGCTTGAGCAGACTTCATTACTTTATCAGAGAAGTCTATCCAGGATAAATCGGACCATTCTCCAGCAGAATTTTGATATTTTAAAGCAGTTTTATTAATATATTTTTCCAACTGCTTATGAATCATCTCCCCTAAGTGATTATGTATCATGCTTCTTGTTCTTTTCTAATATTCAAAAGTACATTAATTTATCATTAGATTCGAACAAAAAAAGAACATTCTTAGTTTAACAGTGTTATTTATCTTTATATTTGCTATATATTCATCCATTACTCCTCTTAACATTCTTAAGGCTTGATAGTTAATTAACGACACTTAACGAGAAATTACGACATAAATTCAAACTACTTATTATCTTTGTAGCGTTATGAAAAGACGAGTCTGCACTTTATTAATACTTTTTACTTTGCTTTTATCAACCATGGTAACAGCTCAAGACTATTATGCGGCAAATATAAACCCGGACTCAAAAATACCAGTTTCAACTCTATACCTAATGCCCAATGTTTATCCCGCAGTGGTTTCTCAAGGTGACACAATAGCTTGTATGTGGTTGGGCGATTTTGTAAAATACTCGCCAATGAAATTCAGGAGCACCAAGGAACAGGTAGCATACTCCAAACTGATACGTGATGTAAAAAAAACACTGCCTTACGCCAAAGAAATTGCAAACATTATTACAGAAACCTACGAGTATATGGAAACTTTACCTAATGATAAGGTAAGGCAACAACATCTAAACCAGATGGAAAAATATCTGATGGATGAATATACTCCCAAAATGAAAAAATTAACCAGATCACAGGGATATTTACTAATGAAACTTGTGGATAGAGAAACTAACTCTTCTTCATATCACATCATAGATGCATTTATGGGTAGTTTTAAGGCATGGTCTGCGAACCTTTTTGCCAAGCTTTTCGGCAATAATCTTAAGGTAAGATATAACCCGTCTGACGAAGATCGAATGACTGAAAGAGTGTGTGTACTGGTAGAGCAAGGAATAGTTTAATATATTTTTATTATCTTTGCACTAATACATTCATTTCATAGGATTTATGCGAATAAATTTTTTAGACTCTTTTCAACCCACCCTTGTTCATACTTTAAAGACCTACAACAAAGAGAAATTCATGGCAGACTTGATGTCAGGATTAATTGTTGGTGTTGTAGCGTTACCTCTTGCAATAGCCTTTGGAATAGCTTCGGGAGTAACTCCTGAAAAAGGAATTTACACTGCAATTATTGCCGGCTTCATTATATCATTTTTGGGAGGCAGCACTGTACAGATCGGTGGACCAACTGGAGCTTTCATTGTTATTGTTTACGGTATTGTAGAACAGTATGGTGTTCAGGGCTTGGCCATTGCCACTTTTATGGCAGGAATCATGCTCGTTCTAATGGGGTTTATGAAACTTGGCTCAATTATCAAGTTTGTTCCATATCCTATTGTAGTGGGATTTACAAGCGGTATTGCGCTAACAATTTTCTCAACACAGATAAAAGATTTTTTCGGTCTAACCACACCCGTACTCCCTTCGGGTTTTATCGAGAAATGGGCAATATATCTTAACAATTTCGACTCCATAAATTTGTGGGTAACTTTAATAGCGATTGCCAGTGTAGGAATAATTATACTTACCCCTAAAATATCAAAGAAAGTACCGGGTTCACTTATAGCAATTATTGTAATGACAGTCGTTGTCTATTTTATGAACAACTATGCAAATATAGGTGCCATAGAAACAATTGGAGACAGATTCATTATCCAAAATCAGCTACCGCAAATTAAACAACTCTCTATATCCTTAGAAAGTATAAGAATCCTTTTTCCTTCTGCATTTACAATCGCAATGCTTTGTGCTATAGAATCTCTTTTATCCGCTACAGTTGCAGACGGTGTTACCGGTAAAAAACACAACTCCAATATGGAGCTAGTTGCACAGGGAGCCGCAAATATGATAGTACCATTTTTCGGAGGGATACCTGCTACGGGTGCAATTGCTAGAACTATGACTAATATAAACAATGGTGGCAGGACTCCTGTCGCAGGAATAATACATGCAATTGTGTTATTGTTGATAGTTTTATTTCTCGGAGATCTTACCAGACATATCCCAATGGCATGTTTAGCGGGTATACTGGTAATTGTGGCGTACAATATGAGTGAATGGCGTACCTTCGTTTCCCTTTTTAAGCAGTCGGCATCTACACGTGCAATTTTACTAACTACTTTTTTACTCACCGTAATTATCGATTTAACTGTAGCAATTGCAGTTGGACTTCTTCTTGCAGTATTCGCATTTCTGAAACGCTTGAACGAGAGTACAGAAGTTTCGCATACAACAGGCGAGCTGGATCTTAGTACAGAGAGCGAAACACAAAGTAACGGAGATGAAAATGAGGTTCTACAACTCCCCGATACAGTAGAGGTGTATGAAATTAGAGGTCCCTTCTTTTTTGGAGTTGCCAATAAATTTGATGAGAAAATGCGACTCTCCGGCAAGCATCACGACATTAGAATTATCCGTATGAGGAGAGTACCTTTTATTGACTCAACAGGATTGAATAACCTCGAAATACTTTGCAGCAATTCCAGAAAAGAGAAAATACAGGTCATATTATCAGGCGTCAATAGCGACGTTCGAAAAAAAATTGAAAAATCTAATATCCCAGACATAGTGGGAAGAGAAAACATATGTTCAAACATACATTTGGCGGTTGAACGTGCGGAAGAATTACATATACAAAACGTGGAACATTTAGAACGAAGCTTAGAAGACTGAAAAAGGATTTATAAGCATCGGAACGAGCTATCGGAAAACTTACGGTTAAACAATGTTAATCATCTGTTTATCTGATTATCTCATGCAGCGTTTTTTGAGTTTTTGCATCTATCATATAAATTGTCATATAAACCATAATTGAAATATATGATTTAGTATGCAGAAAAGACTCCTGATAATAACCATTATATTCACAGGAATTTTGTTGATAAACATTGGATGTGATGATAACTCAAAATCTTTGGGCAACTTTGGTATTGATATAGCCACTGTAATTCCTGAAGGAAATAATAGTTATTCTATACGTCTTGATAATGGCAAAAGATTATGGCCGGCTGCTTCTACAATTAACTATTTTCCCACAAACGATAAGCGCATTTTATTAAACTATACAATTCTCTCAGAGGCAAGAGATGGATTTGATCATTATATCAAGGTGAATGACCTTTGGGAATTACTTACAAAAGATATAATTGAATTGGATACTCAAAACAAGGAGATTATTGGAGATGATCCGGTTAAAACAAATGCCGTTTGGGTGGGAGGCGATTATTTAAATGTCTCATTTCATTTTAATTACGGGGGTGTAAAACCACACTTCGTGAATTTAGTTGACAACAAACTTGAGCCTAAATCGGAGTCAGATATAGTTGAACTTGAATTCAAACATAACTCCTATGATAGTAAATCGGAACGGTTGTTTGAAGGATATGTATGCTTCGATTTACGACCATTACGAACTAATGACGCCGATTCTGTTAAAGTTTCAATTAAAGTTAATGAATGGAAAGAAGGAGCAGACAATAATGCAGAGGAAAAAATATATGATGTTATTTACAGGTATAACAGACTCGAGAATATTCAAGAGATAGCAGAAATGCCAATACCTGTTATTACATCAAATGAGTACTATTAGAATATAAGAAAAAACCACAATAAATTAGTTCTATTTCTTATATGACTTTTTTGATTTTCCAAAAGCCGGATGACCTCTGTGAAGAGTTCATCCGGTATTTTTTTAAATTTGATCATAAGGAAGCTGAGTCATTGCTTCTGCAATACTATCTACAGCTTCTCTCATAGGTCTCTCTACAACACTTTTCATAAAAGGGTTCAAATCTGATTTAGCAACCATAACTAACTCTGTTTCATCTTCCGATTTCATTTGGAGTTGTATCTCTAAGAAAACTTCAAATGGCAGTTTTTCTGATTTAAATCTTACGTAACTATCCGGCAATCTTTCAATAACAATAAAAGAAACCTTTCCTATGTTATCTACACGAAATGACACACTATCTTTATCAAAAATGAAATCCTTAACCTTATCCTCAGGAATCAAATTCTTTATCAGATCTAAGTTTCTAAGATCTGATAATACTCTGAAAACATCTCGGTCTGTATGTGGAATAGTTTTTAAATCACTACTAAATTCAATCATTACTTATTTTTTCTTCGGTTGACCCCAACTCTCGGGATTTTTACGCCAATCTTGCAATGTTTTTAATTCAGATTCATCAATGTAATCTGTAGCTAGCGCTTCATCTAATATAGCATCATAATTACATAAAGTTGTAAGATCAACTCTGGCCTCATGCATATTCTCAATCGAGTGAGCAAAACCATATGTGAATATAGCCAACATTCCCAATACATCTGAGCCGTTATTCCTAATGGCCTCCACTGCTTTTAAGCTGCTACCTCCGGTTGATACAAGATCTTCAATTACAATAACCTTTTGTTTAGGTCTTAAATCTCCCTCAATCATATTTTCTAAACCATGTCCTTTTGGAGCAGACCTTACATAAACAAAAGGCAAGTCTAGCAAATCAGCCACTAATGCTCCAGGAGCGATTGCTCCTGTTGCCACACCGGCGATTGCATCCGTTTGAGGATAATTTTCTAATATAATTCTGGCAAACTCTACTTTTAAAAAATTACGTATTGCAGGATATGACATGAGTTTGCGATTGTCACAATATATTGGAGACTTCCAACCAGATGCCCATGTAAATGGATTAGATGGTTGCAACTTTATAGCTTTTACTTTTAACAATTTTTCGGCAGTTAGTTTTTGTACTTTTTTCATTTTATCTGTCTTAAGTCATTGGTTGCAAAAATAGTGTTTTTTTTAAAGAACCCCACCAATTGTTGCAATACTTATTTTTAGGTTAGAACATTTATGCAATGCAATAGTGCATGCCTCTATTGTAGACCCCGTAGTGATAACATCATCTACAAGTAAAATGTGCTTGTTACGGTACATATTCACATCCTTCACATCAAAAATATCTCTAACGTTTTCCCATCTTTCTGATTGTGTTTGTTTAGTTTGAGTAGGGTTATTGATAACTCTAATGAGGTTGTTTACAGAAACGGGAATTTTTGTAATTTCTGATATTCCTCGAGCTATTATTTCTGCTTGATTATACCCTCGTTTTCTTCTCTTCTTGCGATGAAGAGGAACCGGAACAATCAGATCTATTGGAGCAAGGAAGTCACTTCCCAGTAAATCTTCACCAAATATTTTACCAAGAAACAATCCAATATCTTTTCTATAACGATATTTAAGATGGTGAATCATTGGTGGCAATATACCTTCTTCGGTAAAAACAGAAAAAGTAGCTATTCTTTCAAATGGTATTCTCCCTGCCATATGCTCTTCAACTAAATTTTCCGTTTTCTTGAAATTATTTGTTCTCGGCAGTTTATACAAGCATTTAAGGCACGCACCTTTTTCCATTTCTAGAAGTTCCACACCGCAAACTACACATATTTCCGGTAAGAATAGGCGCAAAAGATCATCTGTAATCACTCCTCATTTATATAACCTAGGTTCATACTGTTCATACATTTGATAATCTCATTCATGGCAAACCCCCTACCTAATGCAAATCTTATCAGTTTACCTTTTTTCTCATATTCTGAATCACCTTTTATTTGCTTCCATTTTTTTTCTAGAATAGGTTTTAGAGACACGTTTAGCTCCGTTGAAGAATACTCTTCAAAAATTTTATCAATAATCTCCTGCGGCAAATGTTTCTGTTTTAAATACAACTCAATTTTCTTGATGCCCCAACCATTAAATCGAAGTTTATCACTTACAAAGCTTCTTGTAAATCTTTCATCATTGAGGTAGTTCTCTTTTTTTAATCTTAAAATAATCTTTTCTATAGCTTCCCGCTCAATACCCATCTTGTTTAACTTGAGAGATATATCATAAGGAGAATACTCTTTCCTGGCACAAACTTGTGTCATTCTTGAATATGCTTGGTCATCTGAAATTACTCTATTTCTTTTGTTCATATAATTAATTGATATTTCTAAATTTTATAAATTTCAAGAAATATTAAAAGCGAAAACTCATCAATTAGCCCTAAGATGGGTTATAGATGGGTTATACATAGCTTATATAAAAACGAGCTATGTATAAGCTATCTATAAGGATGATCCGAAGTAATTGCGGGGGAGCTACGTGGAGTTTCGGCTTTAATCATTCTATTTTTGCCCGAAATATCTTTTTTTAGCTCAATATTTATAAATTCTCTTTTATTTAAATCATCAATTAGCTCATTAGCAAATGCAGTATTTATTTCAAAATACAATTTTCCGCCACCTTTTAGCATTTTTAGGGCTACGTCTGCGATTCTTTTATAAAACAATAAAGGATTGTCATCGGGAACAAAAAGAGCAATATGCGGCTCAAACTCAAGTACATTTTTATCCATCTCCTGTTTTTCCATTTCTCTTACATAAGGCGGGTTGCTGACGATAATATCATATTTCAGAACGGAATCGTAATGAGTTTTTAAATCCTCGTCAGACAATACATCTAAGTTAGAAAAGTGAATGTCTACACTGTTTATTGCTGCATTTTTTGTGGCGACTTTCAAGGCCGGTTTGGATATATCCCACGCATATACATAAGAATTAGGTATCTTTTTTGCTAATGTTACAGATATACAGCCGCTTCCGGTTCCAACATCAAGAATGGTGCTGTATTCGTAGTTGTTGTCTGAAATAATCCAGTCAACTAACTCTTCTGTCTCCGGACGAGGTATGAGGACATCTTGATTAAGCAGAAATGTTAGACCATAAAACTCTGTTTTGCCTAATATATATTGAATGGGCTCACTATTTTTAAGTCTCCAGACAATATCTTCGAACTTACGCTGCTCTGCATCAGATAAATTATTAATTTTGTCAGATACCTCTTCGAGAATTATACGAGTAAGAAAGGATATTTCTGATGGTGAATACAATTCATTTAATTGTCGCTTAATATGTTGAGTAAAATGTTGTAGATTGCTATTCATTCGGTTTGAAATATAAAACTTTTGTTCGCTTATTAGTAAGCGATACATTACAAAACAAAGGTAAATAAAATGGGTCAAAATAGGGTATTTATGCAGCGTTGCTTTCAACTTGCACGCAAAGGAGAGGGATTTACTAAGCCCAACCCGATTGTTGGGGCAGTAGTTGTGCATAATAACAAAATCATTGGTGAAGGATACCACCGGCATTTTGGAGAACCTCATGCCGAAGTAAATGCAATAAACTCGGTGAAGTGTCAATCGCTTTTGACAGAATCTACTCTATATGTTTCATTAGAGCCATGTGCACATCAGGGTAAAACTCCTCCTTGTGCAGAACTTATAATCTCAAAAAAAATACCTCGTGTTGTTATTGCGGTTAAAGATCCAAATCCGAAAGTATCAGGCAGAGGCGTTAAGTTGATGCGAGATGCAGGTATTGAAGTTATAGAATCAGTATTGGAAGAGGAGGCTCGTGATATAAACCGTTTCTTTTTTACTAATTATGAGCTCTCGAGGCCATTTGTAGTGCTAAAATGGGCACAAAGTAAAGATGGTTTCATTGATTCACATAGGTCTCCGGATGACAACCTCCGGCCTGTAATCATCTCCAATAAGTTGACACACACAATTGTGCATAGTTTTCGAGCTAGAGTACAAGGCATTATAGTTGGTACTAACACGGCAATTCTTGATAATCCGCAGCTTACAACCAGAAAATGGTATGGTGTAAATCCAACAAGAATTGCTATTGATAGAGAAAATAAAATTCCCAGAAATCATATGATTTTTGACGGCAAAACACCTACCATTATTTTTACTGAAGCTACACCGGTTTTATCTGAGCATATACCTAATCTCAGCTTTATAGAAATAGACTTCTCTCAACAAACCAACAAACAGATTTTAAATCACTTGTACCAAAATAATATATATTCTGTTTTAGTTGAAGGCGGAAGTAAATTTCTTGCCAGTTTTATACAAAATAATTTATGGGATGAAGCATATATTGAGGTTGCGGATATGACACTTTCATCGGGAGTGAAGGCTCCTGAAATTCACGGAAGTGAAATTGAAGTAAAACAGTATCTAAACTCATCTCAGTTTCTATTAAAGAGAAAAATTACTCGAAATATTCTTTAAATATTCATTTTAATATGGTTAAAGAGAAAAATCTTCATACTTTTGCAGGTATTAAAAAGTTGAGTACAATATTATTGAAACAAATGAAGTCTAAATATTTCCTCTTGACATTGGGTATTATCATGAATATGTTATTACTTTCCTCATGTCTTGGTTCTTCCGACGATGTGGATTTTGAATATTCGCCCGATGCACAGATTTACTCTTTTTCGATTGTCTCACGAACAGACACTAATAATATCCTAAACAATACGCGTTTCACTATTGATCAGGTTAATGGACGTATATTCAATACGGAACCGTTACCTTATCTATTCCATGTCGATAGTGTTATACTAAACATCAGTAGCGCAAGCGCATACTCTCAATTGAGCGATGTAACCATTAGTGTTAGCGATACCGCCGATTATAGTTGGAGACAAACTGACTCTGTTGCAATAAATAAATTATATAGAATAAAGACAACCGCTTCGGATGGTGAAACTACCAAGACTTACAATTTCAGCTTGCATACCCATCAAACTGATCCGTATGTTTTAAGCTGGGAGAATGTTTCAGACGGTTATATATCATCAACTATTGCAGATCAAAAAACAATTACTTACAACAATAGATTTATAACCTATTTTATTGCCGGCAATGCTGTTAATTCTACGTCATCTGTTGTTGGTGATGGGGTTAACTGGACTCCTAAAAATGTAATGGGATTACCGCCATCAGTGCAATTGTCATCTCTTACTGCATCAGGAAATTCTTTATACGTAATTGACGAAGACAACAAGGTTTATGGTTCAGGTGATGGCTATCAATGGTCACAAATTCAAACAGAATATCCTATTGTAGCTATTTATGGAGTATTACCGTCTGCTACTAAGGGCGATTTATTGATAATGGTAAATGATAATGAGACTCTTAAACTTGCAGAAACTGATAGCTTTACAAGTATTCATATTATGGAGTTTGCCTCAAACTCCAATACGAGTACGAGTGATTTGCCTATACAAGATTTCTCTTCTGTAAGTATAGACAATCCATCTTCATATTCTATGAAATATATAGTTATAGCAGGTGGAAATGATATATGGATTATTCAGGAGATGAATGGGAGAATCTCAGACTTGAAAACTAAACATATAGCTTCCGGTTCATTAGATGATAGTTCTCTATTTTTCTACGATCAAAATCTTTATTTGTTGATTAACTCAGGCGGAGAAAACAGTCTGTTATTTTCACGCAATTTTGGACTTGAATGGAGATTAACAGAGGAGAACCAATCACTTTCTGAAGATATGGCTTTTAGAAAAAGCGCATCGGTTTTGACCGATGAAGACAATTACATATGGATATTCGGAGGAGTATCTGAAACCCAGACCCAAATTGATGATGTATGGAGAGGGAGAATTAATAAATTTGCACAGGATTAAAAGATTAATCATCCTAATTTTTACAATTTCACTGACTTTTTTCTATTCTGAAAAAACATTCTCTCAAGAATACAAGTACGAGATAGGAGGAGCGACAGGAAGTTCGTTTTATATGGGTGATGCAAATAGAACCAGACTATTCTTAAATCCAAAATTATCAGGTGGAGCACTGTTTAGATACAACGCAACTTTTCACTGGTCGGTTAAAGCGAACCTTTTTACAGGAAGTGTATCAGGAAACAGCCTTGACTCGGAAAATAAATATCCTTTTGAACAGAACGCCACTTTCAACCGCAAATTTGTAGATATTGGAACTCAGGTGGAGTTTAATTTTATGCCATATAGCGACAAATATGACTATATAGGTACTAAACCATATTCACCTTACGTTTTCACAGGTGCCGGTTTAACATACGCCAGCGGAGAAAAAGAGTTCATAGGTCTTAATATTCCCTTTGGTGTGGGTTTTAAATATAAATTAAAAAACAGGTTGAATATCGGTGTAGAGTTTTCTATGCGTAAACTGTTTTCAGATGATTTTGATGTGACAAGTAATGAGTCGGAGTGGAGCTTAGATGCGCCCTACGGAATCAGTAGCAGTTTTTTAAAAAATAAAGATTGGTATTCATTGAGTATGATTTTTATAACATGGGAGTTTAGTACACGAGAAGACCCATGTCGGGAAATGTAATAATTTTGCACCATTAAAATATGTCGTTATTTGACAATATAAATAAGAACCGACTGCCGGAACATGTAGCTATCATTATGGATGGCAATGGTCGGTGGGCTACCGCAAAAGGGTTTGAAAGAGGTGAAGGACATAAAGAAGGTATTAAAGCGATAAATAGGATTGTTGATGCGGCCTCCAATATATCAATAAAATACTTAACTTTGTACGCTTTTTCCACTGAAAACTGGAATAGACCGACAGATGAGGTTAACGGACTTATGGATCTTATGGTATATGCCATAAGCCAGGAGACTGATGATATGATAAAAAATGGTGTGAGGATTGAGTGTATAGGTGATATTGACCGTCTCCCTGATTATGCTCGTGCCGCACTTATTGAATGTATAGATAAAACGAAAGAAGGAAAACGGATAACCTTGGTTTTAGCTTTGAGTTATTCTTCTAAATGGGAGTTGACTGAAGCAACCAAAAATATTACAAAGGATGTAATAAACGGTGTTTTAGACATAAAAGATATAAGTGAAGAAACCATTAGTACGTATCTTACTACCCGTAATATTCCCGATCCGGATTTATTAATTAGAACCGGTGGTGAACAGCGAATCAGTAATTTTCTTTTATGGCAATGTGCTTATACCGAATTTTACTTTACAGATGTTTTTTGGCCGGAATTTGGAGAAAAGGATCTTATTGAAGCTGTTATTGATTTTCAAGGACGTGAAAGAAGATTTGGCAAGATAAGCGAACAAATAGAATACGACGGACAAGTAAGCGAAAAGAAATTATAATAATGTTGAAGAGAATACTAAATTTACTTCTGTTAATCACATTAATTTCACACAATTATTTATTGGCACAAACCAATGATAATGTGAATTATACTGCACCTCCAAAAAAATATTTTATAGCCGACATTGCCGTAACAGGTGTGGAGGAAACAATGTACGCAGGTCAGGAGTTTGTACTTATCAATTTTGCAGGTCTTTCTAAAGGACAAGAAATTCAAGTTCCGGGAGAAGATATTTCAAACGCTCTGAAGAGGTTCTGGCGGCAGGGTCTCTTTTCTGATGTAAAAATACTTCAGAATAAGATTGATGGAGATAGCATTTGGCTGGAGATACAGTTAACAGATCGACCTAGAGTAGTTGATATCCGATACACAGGAATGCGCAAAGGTGAACAAGATGACATTGAAGCAAAAATAGGTTTCGTAAAAGGAAACCAGATTACACCTCCCCAGATAAACAGGGCCGAGATTTTAATTAAAAACTATTACGACGAGAAAGGCTTTGGAGATGCTGAAGTGCAACTTATTCAACATCCCGACACAACCGATAGAAATCAGGTAATTTTAGAAATTGCAGTTGATAAAAGAGAAAAACTCAAAGTAAACAATATTAATATTGAAGGTAACAGTGCTCTATCCGATCGTTCTCTAAAAAGAGCAATGAAAAAGACAAATGAGAGAGGTAAACTTCTCAACTTATTCCGTTCTAAGAAGTTTGTTGAAGAGCTTTATGAAGAAGACAAAAGAAATCTTATTGGAAAGTATCATGAGGAGGGTTACCGAGATGCTGAGATTTTAAGAGACACAGTATACAAGCATGATGAAAAGACAGTAAATATTGAAATTGAACTAGAAGAGGGACCACTCTATCATATTCGTTCAATAAATTGGGTAGGAAACACTCAATACCCTTCTACTCAACTTTCTATGTTGCTTAATATGACATCGGGAGATGTTTATAATCAGACAAAACTTTTAGAGAGATTGGTTGTAGATGAAGATGCTGTTGTAAATCTATATCAAAACAACGGGTACCTTTTCTCTAACATTGATCCAATAGAGATAAATATTGAAAACGACTCAATTGATTTGGAGTTAAGAGTTGTGGAAGGACCAAAGGCCACAATTAAAAGAGTTATGATTCAGGGTAACGACAGGCTTTACGAGGACGTAATTCGTAGAGAGTTAAGAACTAAACCTGGAGCTGTATTTAGTAAGGATGATTTATTACGGTCGGTACGTGAGATTGCTCAAACAGGTCATTTCGACCCTGAGGCACTTTCAGCAGACATTTCCGGAGGTATCAACCCTAACCCCGAAGATGGTACTGTAGATATAACTTATCCTCTTACATCTAAAGGAAACGATCAAATTGAGTTTTCTGCCGGTTGGGGTGTTACAGGTTTAGTTGGTAAATTGAGCTTGAGACTGAATAACTTTTCTCTCAGAAATATGCTTAACCCCGAAATGCATAGAGGTATAATTCCTCAGGGTGACGGTCAGACTCTCGTACTAAGTGCACAAACAAACGGAAGATATTATCAGTCATACCAGTTCCAATTTGTTGAACCTTGGTTCGGTGGTAAAAGACCAAACCATCTTTCGATGAACCTTTACTATTCGAGATATACGGGTTTAAATACTGATTATTACCAACAAAACACCAATCCTTATATGTATGGATATGGAGGTTATCCGGGTTATGGTGGTGGATACGGTGGATACGGTGGTTATCCGGGTTATGGCGGTGGATACGGTGGAGGATATGGTTATGGCGGTGGATATGGCTACGGCATGCAAGATCTTGCAGAATATGCAGCCGACCCTGATCAGGTTTTCAATATATTTGGAGCATCTTTAGGATATGGTAAAAGGCTGGAATGGCCAGATGATTATTTTCAGATAATGGCACAGTTGGGTTATCAGAGATACGGACTTAAGAATTGGTCATATAACCGTTTCCCATTCCAAACAGGTGTGAGTAATAGTATTACATTTGGTTTAACATTATCACGAACTTCAATAGATAATCCACTTTATACAAGAACAGGCTCGGAGTTCACTCTTAGTGTAGATGCAACACCTCCGTTTTCACTGTGGGATGGCAACGATTATGAAGCAATGCCAGACACTGATAATAAAAAGTATAGATGGAATGAGTATCACAAGTGGAAATTGAAAATGAGAACTTACACTCCACTTACTCCTTTAACCGTAACAAGAACTCCGGTAATAGCAACAAGAGCCGAATTTGGAGTACTAGGCCACTATAATAAAAACAAACTCACTCCTTTTGAGACATTCGATGTGGGTGGTGATGGTATGACCGGTTATACAAGTAGTTTTGCTACGGAAACAATAGCACTAAGAGGTTACGAGAACAACTCAATTGCGATGCAGTCGCGTGCTTATACAAGATTAGGACTGGAATTCCGTTATCCGTTTATTCTTGAGCCAAATTCAACTATTTATGGTGTCGCATTTTTAGAAGCCGGAAACGCATGGATGAATTTAAGCGAGATTAATCCATTTGACCTGAAAAGATCAGCAGGTGCAGGTGTTAGGATATTCCTTCCAATGATTGGACTTATGGGTATCGACTGGGCATACGGGTTTGATACAGTAATCGGAACAGGCTACAGAGATAGAGGCGGAAGCCAGTTCCACTTTATAATTGGACAAGAATTCTAACTCAATGATTATTTAACATTATTTACCGTGTCGATAATAAACATTTCTATACTAACCCAGTCTTAGGTAACAGAATTAAACAGACAGAATTATGAAGAAAATTGTTTTATTAATCAGCATGTTCCTTACCATCTCTGTAGGAACCATATGGGCTCAACAATATGCCCTGATAGATATGGAGTATATACTTAATAGGATTCCATCCTTCGAAAGTGCAAACGAACAGATAGAAAGTCTATCGACACAATGGCAAGGCATAATCGACAAGGAAGTAGAAGAGGTGAACGCTATGTATAAAAAATATCAAGCAGATCTATCCTTTTTATCAGGAGAGGAAAAAACGAAAAGAGAAAATGAGATAGTTGCTAAAGAGAATGCAATTCAAGAACTCAGAAATCAATACTTTGGCGCTCAAGGTGAATTATTTCAACAACAAGAAAAGCTCATAAAACCTATCCAAGATAATATTTACGAAGCAGTGAAAGACGTCTCCATAGATCAAGGATACAGTATGGTAATTGACAGAGCTTCTGCCACTTCGGTTATTTTTGCATCGCCAAGCATAGACATTAGTGACGAAGTGCTTTTAAGGTTAGGCTATTAGAGATAAATCATTTATATTTGTATCCAAATTTTTAGAAATATTTAAATTGTAAAATAATAATCATGTTAAAGAAATTACTAATCTTTTTTATTGCTCTGGCTCCTATTGCCGCTGTAGCTCAAGATGTGAAAATAGCATACATCAACGCTCAAGAAGTATTTGCGGCCATGCCCGAACTGAATAGTATTGAAAAACAACTTTCAGAAAAACAAGAGCAAATAAACAAAAATGGGCAGGCTTTAATTGAAGAATTCAACAAAAAATCAGAAGAGTTTGAAGCAGGAGCAGCATCTGCATCTCAATCACTTCTACAAGATCAGCAAAAGCAGCTCCAATCTATTCAAGAGAGATATCAGCTATTTCTTCAAAACAGTCAACAGGAAATGCAGCAACTTCAACAGCAGCTTTTAGAGCCGCTGAATGAAAAAATAGCCGATGCTATAAAAGAAATAGGAGATTCAAACAGCTACACTTATGTATTTGATGTTTCAACAATGCAATCACCTATTGTTTATGTTAATCCATCAGCGAAAGACATTACACAAGAAGTAAAGACTCAATTAGGTCTGTAATAAAATATTCAGGCATAAAAAAAGGATTTCATCAACGCTGAAATCCTTTTTTTATGCCTATTAATTATTACCCTAATTACATCCCTTTTATCACCAACATAGGAGTGTCAGAGTGAAATATCATTCTACGTGCAATACCCGGGTTAAACATCCTTGCAAATATTCCTCTTCGAGAACTTGAAAGAGAAATCATATCAACATTGTTTTTCTTTATAAAATCTTCAATAGACTCTTCTAAGCTTTCTGATTGATCAATTAATCGATATTCAGCTTGTAAATGAGGATATGTCTCGGTAAAATATTTTTGAAGTCCGGATAACTTTATCTCATTCCATACATCCTCTTTTTTTGCCAAATGAGCAAGATAAAGCTTTACGGGATATGGTTTTAAAAACTTCATCATTATATCAAAGGCATCAAACTCTCTTTCTTGAAAATTAGTAAGGAATACTATTCTCTTAAGCTCAGAAATATTCCTGACCTTAGAATCTTCAGGAACTGCAAAAATGGGTGTTCTACATCCATCCATAACCTCAGCGGTTACACTACCTATTAAATTTGATTCTTGAGCGTTCTTCCCTCTGGTGCCCATAACAATGGCTTCCGGCTTGTATTTCTTAGAGTATGAAATTATTTCCTCCTCGGGTAGTCCTTCAATTAATGTGGTGGTATAAGGTACATTTGGTAATGTTCCGTCTACTATCCGATCTTCAATTTTCTGGTGTAAAGCTTTCATATCTTTCTCAGTTTTATCTCTTATATCCTGATAAAGATCCTTATCTGTGGCCGGCATTGCAAATGCGTCACTAAATGGGATTGCTGCAGGATAGAAAGGAGTGAAGAATATATGCATTAATTTCACACTACAGTTGAGATCATGAGCCAGTTTGAATCCAAATTCACAAGTTAGCAGTGTATAGTCCGAAAAGTCTACAGGTATCAAAACCTCATTTGACGATTGAGGCTTCTTATTCTTATCACCTAAAGCATATTCATCATCTAAATCTTGTTTGTTGTTGGAGGTGAAGTCTACCTGTTCAATTACCCTAAGCGCAGACTGCAAATCACTCTCCTTAATTCTCACGCGTACACTGCCGGCGATGGAAGGTTCAATTAGGTTTATACCGTGTAAAACTGCCTTTATTCCTTCAGATTCTAGTATAGATTTTAATACTTGCGCTTTTTCATGTGTATGAATAGCTACTGTTACTAACTTGTCACCGTTTGATTGATTGTCAATTTTATCTCTTTGCATAATACATATTTTAAACACATAAAATAGATGTGCAATTATACAGGGAACAAAAAACCCAATACTGATTTTTATATTATCAAGTATTGGGTCACTTTATATGGCTATTCAACTTGTGTAGCTGGTTCTGCCTCTATAGCATCGGGCTCCGGATAATCGTTTAAGCCCAATATTTTTAATGCCTTATCAAAAATAGTAGTATCATCAAGAACAACTATACCACCATCTGGTCCTGGTTCAATGTGTATACCTGCACTTCTTCCTTCTTTGTAATTATATCCGCCAAAATAGTTTCTTACTGTCTCTGGTTTCATCTCCAGCTCTGTAGCTATTTGGCGGATACTCCCATCGGGAAGCTTATCTTTTAAATCCCTTAAATCGTTAAATGAAATTGTTCTTGCCATGGCTTCTTATTTTTATGTTTAATACTTCGTTTGGAACTTATATAATGCCCTAAACTTAATCAAAAAAAAAGAAATTCCAAACTATAATATGATTTTATTTCGAAATTGTTTCGATTCAAATATTATAACGTTGGTTAGTGAGGTAAAGTTGACAATAGTGAACTAAAGATTACTAGAATTGCAATATAGCTAATCATAAATATCGAAAGTATCCTACTCTTTTCGACACTGTATATGGAGTGATTGTTATGCAAGGACTCGGTTTTTAAAATATGTTTTTTGACTAAGCTGTATATCAAATATAGGATAACAGCCAGCAATGATCCCATTATCATCCCGGCTATAATATCAGAAATAAAATGAACCCCTAAATAGATTCGAGTATAACTGTTAAGCGTAGCCCAAAAAAGCGTTATTACTGTAATCCATCTATATCTAAATAATAATGAAAGAAAAACAGACAAACCAAAAGAGTTGGTTGCATGACCGGAAATAAACCCATATCTTCCTCCCTTGTAATCATTTAAAATAGCCACATTATCCATAAAATCGGGATGGTGAGTAGGGCGAAATCTCTCAAACATAGGTTTAAATAAGGAAGAAGAGACCTGATCGCTCACTACAAATACAAGAATAAAGAATATCGTAACTAGGAAAGCCGTTTTCTTAGGTGTTTTATAGAAGAATATGAAAATTATGAAGAGAAACAAAGGGATCCATACAAATCTTCCCGATATGGTCCACATGATATTATCTAAAATTACAGAATCACTACCGTTTAGAGCAAAAAAGAGATTGCGCTCAAGTGGTAAAAGTTTGTCTAAAGCATCTCTCATATTTCAGATGAGTATATCAATTGAAACTATTTAAATTATCTCAATATTTTCATTTCTGGTCCAGCCTACACTACCATTGTCTATTTCAACTTCATACCAGCTTCCATCACTACTCCTAATCCTTACTTTTGTACCCTCATGCAGTTCAAAAAGCTCATTACTATTGTCATCGGGAGATGCATTCACACGGGCAGCGCCTACCATAACGATAGCACTATCGCCTCTAACTCTCTCTCTTTTTTGACTAAAAGAAAAGATATTAAATATGATTACAAAAAAGAAAAGAACAAAACCTGAATAAAATGCAGTTTTTCTAGCCCATAAAACTCTCACGAAGATATAAACGGCAATTGACAACAAGAATAAAACAAAAGTAATTATTGCAATTGTAGCCCACGCATTTGAGCTATACAGATTTCTAACACTTTTGAACCAGTTTGATAAAAAGATGTCCCCGGCAGGTGTAATACGATCTACTTTGCGGTTATTTGCAAAACGTAGATTATGTCTTATATCACCATTACCCGGATCCAGAAGTAGTGCTCTCTCATAATTAAGTATTGCTTTACCTAATTGATTATCTCTAAAATAAGAGTTACCCAAATTGTAATGTATTTGTGCTGAAGCTCTATTTTCACTTATTCCGAGTTCCACTGCTTGCTCGTATAAATTTATACTAGTTTTGAAATCTTGATTTCTGTATGCTTCTGAAGCTTCTAGCGCCAAATTATTTATTTCCTGCTCGTCACTGACTTCTGCGACCTCTAATTTTTCTGACTGTAAAAGCTCGCTATCTGTGTTCTCTTGTCCTCTCGATAATGGTGAGAACATAAGAGTCATAAGTAATATAATAATACTGAGCGACGACAATTTATTTGATTTATTCTTCTTTAGTCTGCTTTCCATCTCTCCTATAGCCTCAACAGTTTCATTATAAACCCTACTCATTTCAACATCACTTTCGGCAGGTGCGTATCTTGCAAATTCACAAGTATCTAGGATATTCATAAATTTGCGAATAAGCTCATCACTTATATCATTTTTTGAAAGTTCGGCTTCGATATTATCTTTTGAAAGCTTTGCTACCGAAATAGATAGTTTGTCACTGAAATAGCCCCAGATGGCTCTGAGAACTTCATCATAGAAGTTTTCTTTATTCTGATTGTTAAGATACTTCTCGGCCAGTTTCAGTCGTTTAATTGCGATTTTATTGGCCTTTCTGTTACGCATCAATGCAACATTGGCATTTTCTTTAGCCTGCTTTCTATTTAATATGTAGATTACAATTAGGAGTAAAACAGGAATAATGTACCATAACCAATAATTAAAAGAACCTACAAAGAAATTACTGATTGAAACAAATTCGGGCTCTCCTGTCTTAAGGAAGCGAATATCTTGTTCAACTCTTACATCTTGTTGATTGACGAAACTAGTTGCTGATGAACTGGCCGGATCTCCTTTGGCAATCTCCAGATTATATTCCGGTGTTGATAGAGTTCTATATGAATTTGAGTTCAGATCGAAATAACCAAACTCTATTGGGGGAATTGTGTGACTGCCTTCATACCTTGGAATAAACATATACTCTATCACTCTTATACCTGTTAACCCATTAGTAGTTACATTCAATGAATTATTTACCACCGGATCATATACTTCAAAATTATTCGGTAGTTCAACTTCGGGGTTGCGTATTAACTTCATATTACCTGTTCCGGAGATTTCTAACCTAAGTGTTATTGCTTCATTAGCTTTAACCTCAGTTGAACTTATGCTTGGATCGAGAGTGAAAGTTCCTACGGCATTTGCATAACTCTGTGGCTTGTTTCCGGGTAAGGGTCTGACATTTACGTTAAGAGGGTTTGTCACCATATTCTTTTTAACATCAGCCATTAACTCTTGTGAACCAAAAAAGGTAGAAACACTCCTACCCGAAGGTACTGAAAAGACCATCTCAATTGCTCCGGATGGTATTGTAATTTGTCCTGATCTTTGCGGAAATAATAATGTTTTACGCAAGTCTGCTGTATAATAGTTCCTACCATTATACCTTTCCATTTTCAATTGTTGATTGGATGGCATATCAACTTCCTCTACCATGAATCCTTCAAATTCGGGAAATTGTATTCTACCGAAGTTTACCACATTGAGTGTTGTGTATAGTCGGAAAGTTACTGTAAAACCTTCTTGTTCATATGGATTGTTATTTGAAAGAATTGCTCTTATAAATGCATCACTTTCTGATACAGTAGCCGAACCAGGAGCTGATGGACTATTTCCGCTTCCGCTTTCACCTCTATTTCCTGCTCCACTCTGAGATGATTTCTGATCGGGAGGCAGAACTTCAATATTTAGTGAGTTGGAGCTATAATTACTGCCATCGACTGTGATTGAAGCAGGTTTAATAGTAAAATTGCCTGTTTTTTTGGGTACAAGAATAAATGTATAAGTTACCGACCTTTCTGATGTAGTTTTTCCATTTATCGTTCTTTGACTAAAACTGGTAGATGTGCTTGGTCCAAATAAAACATCGAAATCGGGAATATCTGGCAATCTGATATCTCTTCCTTCTTGATTTAAAACATAACTCAATCTGAACTGTTCTCCTTCAATAACAGTTGCAGGTGCAGATGCTTCAAACTTCACTTGCGCAGCTGCATCCAAAATGTTCACAGTAAGTAAACCAATTAGTAGAAAAAGAATTCTATATTTCTGCTTTATATTATTCATTGTAAGAAATAACTTACCAATTTTTATTTTGTCTTCTGTTCTCTTCTGCCTGCTCTTCTCTTTCTTGTGCTTTAATCTTTTGAACTTTCTCCTGTGTCTCACGCTCATCTTGTTCTATAGCTTGCAGCATGGCGCGAGCGTTATCTCGTGACATTTGTTCGGGACCTTCCGGTTCCTCAGGTCGCTTCTCTTGATCCTGTTGATTTTGAGGCGACTCTTGTTGATCTTGTTGCTGCTCCTGTTGCTGATCTTGCTCTTGATCATCTTCTCCATCATCTTGTTGCTGTTCTTCATCTTGAATCATTTTCTGAACCACAGCAAGATTATATCGTGTCTCATCATCTTGGGGATTAAGTCTCAATGCCATTTTATACGCTTCCATAGCCTCATTAAGCTCCTTCTTTCGCAACATAGCATTACCTATATTATGCATACCTGCTGATACATTCAAAGGCTCTTCCTCTTCAAGAGCATTAGAATTACTATAAAATTCTATTGCTCTATCCCAATCCTTTTGTTTATAAAACGTATTCCCAAGATTATAGTTTGCCTCCTGTGAGGTAGGGTTCTCTTCAACAGCTTTTCCATAAAAGGAAGAAGCATCAGAATACTTTTGAGCATTATACTCTTTATTTCCTTTCCTTATGTTTTTACGTACCTCTTTTTGTGCTGACAAAGTTATAGGAATCATTATCAACATAAAACAAATCGATATATATTTTGTACTACCCTTCATTTAATTAATTACTTTTCTTATACTCTGTTTGTGGCACACTTATATCAGATGGCTCTTAATAACAGACAGTTCTCAATCTTCAGTAAATATTCTGATATTACGAAATATTGAGTTCTTCTTGTCATAAATAAGTATCTCTATTAAAAGAATAACGAGCAGGATCCATGCAAAAATGGTGAACTTTTCATCATATTCAGAATATGACAGACTGGATGTGGTAGTTGCTTCCAGTTCATCAAGTTGTGAAACAAGCGCCTGTATTGCACTGTTACTATTATCAGCTCTTATATACAATCCTTTTCCACTTTGAGCTATTTCCATACTCATCTGTTCATTCAATCTTGAAACAACCACATTACCTTCGCTATCAGTCATAAAATTCGCTCCATACTCAACTGTAGGAATCGGAGCTCCACTGGGTGTCCCAATACCAACTAGATTTATCTGCACGCCTCTTTTAGCAGCATCGGTGGCAACTCCTACGGCATTCCCTTCGTGATCCTCACCGTCAGTAATAATAACCATTGCACGGCTTGCTTCTTGGTCGCTAGAAAAAGAATTCAACCCGAGATTAATAGCATCGCCTATTGCAGTTCCTTGAATAGGTACCAAGCTGGGATCAATTGAATTCAGGAAAATCTTTGCAGACTGAGTGTCTGAAGTTAGGGGCATCTGCACATAAGCCTCACCAGCAAAAACAATCAGCCCGATCTTATCATTCATTCTAACGTCGATCATGCGAGACAATATTTGCTTTGCACGCGCAAGTCTATTTGGTGAAACATCCTCTGCCATCATAGAGTTAGAAACGTCTATTGCGATAACAAGTTCTATCCCTTCTTTCTCCACTGTTTGTACTTTAGTGCCAAACTGAGGTCGTGCTATTATAAAGATTCCGACACATATTGCAGCAAATATCAACCAGAACTTAAGATAGGATCGCTTAAGGGACAGTTCGGGCATCATCCTTTTCAAAGTAGAAAGCGTACCCATCTTCTGTACATCTCTCCTTTTCTTTATGTTCAGATAAACGTATAAGGCAAGCAAAAGTGGCATTGCCAAATAAAGCCATAAAAATTCCGGATTTCCGAATCTAAACATTTTCTTTCTACTTGTTTTATTATATTTTTAAGGAATACTCCTTAACCATGTTCTTCTTAATAGCAGCTCTAATAAAATTAAGGCAAGTGCTGCTAAAGCAAATGGCAGAAACATCTCTTGTCGTTGAGTTACATTCTGTACGCTGATAAGATACTTCTCCATTTCATCAATCTCTTCATATACCTGTCTCAGACCCTCCGTATCCTGTGCTCTAAAATACTGACCACCCGTCATTGCCGCAATTTCTGTAAGAGTTTTCTCATCAATATCAACAGGTAAGTTCTGCATTCTGACACCGAACGGTGTTTGAACCGGCGTTGGTGCCATACCTGTAGTACCTACGCCAACCGTATAAACACGTATGCCATATGACCGAGCCAAATCGGCAGCTGTAAGCGGTGCGATCTGCCCTCTATTATTTGTTCCATCTGTAAGCAGAATCACAACCTTTGAATCTGACTCACTGCTCATTAACCTGTTTACAGATGTAGCTAAACCCAAACCAATTGCGGTACCATCTTCAATAATACCAAACTCAATTTCATTAAGAAGGTTCAGCAACACTTTATGATCGGTAGTAAGAGGACACTGAGTAAAGCTCTCGCCTGCAAACACCACTAAACCTATATTATCATTCTTCCTATCTGTAACAAACTCGGCTGCTACCTTTTTGGCAGCTTGCAATCGATCCGGTTGCAAATCCTGTGAAAGCATAGAACCTGAAACATCCAATGCCATAACAATATCAATACCCTGAGTTTCTGTCTCCTCCCAACTGTCAATGGATTGAGGACGTGATATTACTATAATAACTAAAGCAATAGCCATAACCCTCAATGCAAAAGGCAGGTGACGCAAATATACTCTAGCGCCAGGCTTAACCCCTTTAAATGCACTTAAAGATGCAAGCTTAAAAGAAGCCTGAGCCTTAGACAATCTAATCACATACCATGCTATTAATGGAATAAGCAGCAGTAAAAGATATAGATATTCAGGGTTTAAGAATGTCATTATTACTAATTATTATTATCTTCTTTATTCAAATCTTCTTCCTTAGGCACCGGATCAGGTTCACGAGTCTGATTCACAAAAAAATACGCATTCACCATACTCAAATCATTCTCATCGGGGTATGGCTTATACTTTGCAAACTTCACAAGATCGGCTGTACTCAATATTTGTTTCAAATTATCATACACAGAATCCACTTCTGCCAGTTTTCTTATTTCGATCAGAATTTCACCCGAAGTCATCTCCATTGCATTTATACCTCCTCGTTCATAAATATATCGACGAAGTACATCTGTCAGCTTTATATAAAACTCTTTCTCTCTGCCTTGCTGCCATATCTTTTCAGCCTTTAATTTATCCAATGCATTTACAGCTCTAACATGTGCGGGCAATACAACGGGTGGTTTAAAAATATATCCTTTTTTCTTCTTCTTAACCAGCATATAAACAATAAATCCAATTAGAGCTAGCAGTAATCCTATACCTAATACCAACCACAAAATCCATAGATAGTCTGACCACACAAACGGCGCCTTTCTGATTGTTTTTATATCGTTGATCTGAAGCTGTCGAAAGTCAATAGAATCTGTTTCTCCACGATTAATTTTCTCCAAATAATTAAGAGTTGAATCTGTCAGTTCGGGAGAAGTAACCTTTAGGCCAAACGAATTTGAAAAGATAGTATCAGTACCATCAAAAATTGGAATATACGGAATATGATATAATGTGGAATCAAACGAAGTAACAACATACTTAAAATTAAGCGTCATTACGTTATTCTCAATAAGAGTATCAGAGGGTAACATAGTAATCACTTCAACCCCGGGAATAATCTCTTCATCATATACCGGGAAAGAGATCATTTTATCTTTTGGGCTGATAACCTTCAAATTAATCAACGCTTGTTCACCAATCATAATCTCTGTTGGCTGAATAGTTGCATGCGCCGACGCCTTCTGTGCCATTATATTAGCTACAGAAAACAGTGAAAGAGCAATAAGCACTGCTCCTCTAAACAAAATAATATGTAGTTTCTTCTTATTCAATGTTTTCTCCTTTGTTGAAAAAGTTGAAGTAGTGACTTAACATAATCACTTTCAGTTGAAATTGAAACACTATCTACCCCACTCTGCCTGAATGCAATATCTTTATTAGTCTGCAACTTCTTCCACCAGACATTATAACTGTTTCTCACTCTTTTAGAAGATGTATCAATCCACCTGTTCTCACCAGTTTCAGGATCGGTAACCTTCATCAAACCAACCGATTGAAGATTCACACTTAACTCATCAAAAACTTGTATGGCTACAATATCATGTTTGTTGTTGGCAATTTGTAAAGCTTTGCTGTAATCAGTCTGATCAATAAAATCTGATATTAAGAAAGCAGTACATCTCTTCTTAATGGCATTAGTCAAATATCTTACAACCATGTTTAAATCTGTACCATTACTATCAGGCTCAAAACCAAGAATCTCACGTATAATAAATAGGATATGCTTTCTACCCTTCTTAGGTGGTATAAACTTTTCTACTTTATCACTAAAAAAAATAACGCCAATTTTATCATTATTCTGAATTGCCGAAAAAGCAAGTGTTGCGGAAATCTCTGCAACCATATCCCTTTTTAAAACAGACTTAGATCCAAAACCAAGACTCTCAGAAACATCAACTAGCAGCATAACTGTAAGTTCACGTTCTTCCTCAAAAATCTTAATAAAAGGCTTATTATATCTAGCTGTTACATTCCAGTCAATATCTCTCATATCATCACCATACTGATATTCTCTAACCTCCGAAAAAGCCATACCTCTGCCTTTAAACGCAGAATGATACTCACCGGCAAAAATATTGCGCGACAAACCTCTGGTTTTAATTTCTATATGTCGAACTTTTTTTAATAGATCAGTAGTGTCCATACACTTTTCAGCCTTTTAAGGTACCTCAACTTTGTTAAGGATTTCGCTGATAATTTCTTCTGAAGTAAGGTTATTAGCTTCTGCCTCGTAAGTCAATCCAATACGATGACGAAGCACGTCGTGGCAAACGGCACGAATATCTTCCGGTATAACATAACCTCGACGTTTTATAAAAGCAAATGCACGAGCGGCAAGCGCAAGATTGATAGAAGCACGTGGAGATGAGCCAAATTCAATCATATCTTTTAATCCGGCCATACCATATTGATCGGGAAATCTTGTAGCAAAAACAATATCAACAATATACTTATTAATCTTCTCATCAATATAAACTTCACGCACAACTTTGCGTGCATCAATAATCTCCTGTGTAGTGATAACCGGCCTGTCAACTCCGACAGGTTCAAATATATTTTGTTGAATAATTTGCTTCTCTTCCTCTTTGGATGGATATGAGATTATAACCTTAAGCATAAAACGGTCAACTTGTGCTTCAGGGAGTGGATAAGTACCTTCCTGTTCGATAGGATTCTGAGTTGCCATTACAAGAAATGGTTCCGGCAGTTTGTATGTCCGATCACCAATAGTTACATTTCTCTCCTGCATAGACTCAAGCAAAGCACTCTGTACTTTTGCAGGAGCACGGTTTATCTCATCTGCAAGAAGAAAATTTGCAAACACAGGACCATGTTTTACCACAAACTCCTCATTTCGCTGACTATATATCATAGTACCTACAACATCCGCAGGCAGCAAGTCCGGCGTAAACTGTATTCGATTATACTTAGCATCAATCAACTCAGCCATAGTTTTAATCGCCAGCGTTTTGGCCAATCCGGGTACTCCTTCAAGCAAAATATGACCATCGGACAATAATCCAATCAGCAATGATTCTATTAAATGCTTTTGACCAACTATAACTCCATTCATCCCTGTAACCAGTGTCTGAACAAAGGCACTCTTTTGCTCAATTCTCTCGTTTAATTCTTTAATATCGGCAACTTGGCTCATATGCAAACTGTTAATTCTATGTTTGTTTCTTGAAATACAAATTTAAGAATGTTAAAGCGGTTTCATAATGATTTGTGGTTAAAAATAATTAAGGGTTAGACCATCTCATACCAAAAACTTTAGCAAACGCATCTTTCATACTTTCAGACACTTCTATGAAATCTACCGGAGCATTCAATTCTTTCTCCATTGATGTTACACCCCTGTCGGTGAATCCACATGGATTTATATAATCAAAGTATGTCAAATCACTATTAACATTCAATGCAAGTCCGTGCATAGTAACATATCTGCTTGCTTTCACGCCTATAGCACAAATCTTACGCGCCTTAACAGGATTACTCGAATCTAACCACACTCCCATAGCTCTCGCATCTTTCTCACCTTTTATGCCAAAAGGCTTCAAAGTTTCTATCACAACATCCTCCAGCATCTGTACATACTGCTTCACCCCAATATTATACTCTTCCAAATCGATAATTGGATAAGCAACCAATTGTCCGGGACCGTGATAAGTTATATCCCCTCCTCTGTTTATTTCATGCAAATCAATATTCCGGCTCTCACATATACTCCTTGCAATCAATAAATTCTGCTTATTACCACTCTTGCCAAGGGTATATACATGATCATGTTCGCAAAACAGAAGATACTGTTTGTTAGAAACAGTATCTTCCATTACGCTTTCACCTTCGGGAGTTACCAGAGATAAACTCTTTTTGTAACTTTCAGCCCTTAAACTTTTTTGCTTAATTAATGCTTCGAAAATCTCTTCCTGATAATCCCAAGCTTTTTGATAACGGATTCGACCAAGATCTTCAAAAATCACACTCTTACTCATAAAACATCCTTGCTCAAAAATACTTCTATCTTATATATGCCTTTCCGCTCTGTAAGAAGATCTCACAAGCGGACCGCTTTCTACGAACTGAAAACCTTTTTCAAGCCCTATCTCCTTATATTTTTTAAACTGATCAGGCTTCACATACTCTTTCACTGTCAAATGCTTTTTGGTAGGCTGAAGATACTGACCCACAGTTAGCACCTTGCAACCAACACTAATAAGATCGTCCATAGTCTCGATTATCTCAGCTTCAGTCTCACCCAGCCCAACCATAATACCCGATTTTGGCTTAGCCTTTCCGCTTTGTGCAATTGTATTGATAGTCTTCAGACTTATATCATATTTGGCTCTGCTCCTCACTTTAGGTGTTAAGCGTCTTACTGTTTCCATATTATGAGAGACGATATTAGGACCAGAGTCTATTACAAGATTAATATGCTCTTCAACACCATTAAAATCTGGTATCAAAGTCTCAATTGTCACTTCAGGTGTAACCTCCTTAACTTTTCTCACCGTTGTAGCCCAAAACTCCGCACCACCGTCAGGTAAATCATCTCTATCTACACTCGTTAGCACTACGTGCTTAAGGTTCATGCTCTTTATACTTTCAGACAAACGCTCTGGCTCATCCCAATCTATAATCCCTTGAGGACTACCTGTTTTCACATTGCAAAAACGGCAAGCACGTGTACATACATCCCCCAAAATCATAAAAGTTGCAGTGCCCCTACCCCAACACTCAGACATATTAGGGCATTTACCACTAACACATATAGTATGTAATTTCTTTCTTGCTATAACATCTCTAACGTTTAAGTACTCTTTCCCCTGTGGAAGCGAAATTTTAAGCCAGTCGGGCTTTCTCTGCGTTAAATCAGGTTTAATATCCATAATATTATAATTGATGTGATTCTTTTAATGTTTATACAAAGACAAAAATACAGTATTATTCCATTTAATGCTAATTAATAGATATTCATTGCCGCAAAAATTTTATCTTTGCCCTTTAAAGTGAAGACAAACAGACCAATTTGAAGTTTCAATTACTACATACAGATTCCAAATCTAACGCAAGAGCAGGAAAAATAACTACCGACCATGGAGAGGTAGAAACACCTGTATTTATGCCTGTAGGCACAGTTGGGAGCGTTAAAGCCGTACATGTCAGCGAACTAAAAGAAGATATAGGTGCTCAAATTATATTGGGCAACACCTATCATTTATATCTGCGTCCGGGACTAGAAGTAATCCGTGGCGCCGGCGGGCTGCATAAGTTCAATAGCTGGAACAAACCCATGTTAACCGACAGTGGCGGATTTCAGGTCTTTTCATTAACCGAAAACAGGAAGCTTTCGGAAGAAGGTGCAGCTTTCCGCTCACATATCGATGGTTCCAAACACTTCTTTACACCCGAGAAAGTAGTTGATATCCAGCGAATAATTGGAGCCGATATTATAATGGCATTTGACGAGTGCACGCCGGGCGATGCAGACTATGCTTATGCAAAAAAATCGCTTGAGCTCACCGAAAGGTGGCTTGAAAGATGCATTACCAGACTTGATGAAACCGAATGTCCTTACGGTCACTCACAATCACTTTTCCCAATAGTGCAAGGCTGCGTATACCCCGATCTTAGAAAACGTGCTGCTGAAAATGTAGCATCAAAAGGAGCAGATGGTAATGCCATTGGCGGACTAGCTGTTGGAGAGCCTACCGAAATAATGTATGAAATGGTAGAGCTTGTAAATGAGATTCTACCAAAAGACAAACCCCGCTACTTAATGGGAGTAGGCAAACCGGAAAATATGCTTGAGGCCATTGAACGAGGAGTAGATATGTTTGACTGCATTATGCCCACCCGAAACGGTCGTAATGGTCAAATCTTCACCAAACAAGGTGTTATAAACATGCGTAATGAAAGATGGAAAAATGATTTCTCTCCAATTGAAGAAGATGGAGCATCTTTTGTTGACAACCTCTATAGCAAAGCCTACCTTCGTCATCTTATAAACACCAATGAAATATTGGGGCTTCAGATTGCCTCAATTCATAATCTAGCATTCTATGTATGGCTTATTGAAGAGGCCAGAAAACATATAATAGCAGGAGATTTCTCTGAGTGGAAACCAAAAGTTCTTGAAAATGTAACAAGAAGGTTATGAATAAATATATTAAACGATTAGACTGGTATATCATAAAGAAGTTCCTCGGAACCTATGTTTTTATGATTGTACTCATCATCTCAATTGCTGTTGTATTTGACATCAATGAGAGAATCGATAAATTCATGACCCACAACGCCACACTTCAAGGAGTAATATTTGACTATTACCTCAATTTCATCCCCTACTACACCAATCTGTTCAGCCCACTATTTGTATTCCTTGCCGTAATCTACTTCACCTCAAAACTGGCAAACAATTCCGAAATCATAGCCATCCTTTCAACGGGCATAAGCTTCAAAAGATTTTTACGACCCTATATGATATCGGCATTTGTAATTGGTATATTAACATTTGTATTTGGAAGTTATATCATACCTGAGGCCAATGCAGTCCGCATTGAATTTGAGCAAAACTTCATTGACCCAAGAAAAAAGAAAACCGGCGATCGTGACATCCAATTTAAGATAGGGCCCGGAACCATAGTATATTTTGGGAATTTTGATATGGCTAGCAGCACAGGATACAATTTCTCCATAGATCATTTCGATAGTTTAAACCTTAACTCCAGACTCACCGCACAATCCATTCGATACGATTCTGCTTACCAATGGACAATACGAAACTATCAAATAAGAGAATTTGATGGGATAAATGAAACAATCACAACCGGCACTTCAATAGATACAACCTTGCAAATTGTTCCAAACGACTTTATAATTGCAGGAACAGACCAACAAATGATGACATCACCACAACTCAGAGGATATGTAAGAAGTCAAAAAGAACGAGGGATGGGCAACATACAGCCGTTTCAAATTGAGTACCACTCACGAATTGCTATGGCATTCTCTGCATTCATTCTAACTATCATAGGAGCCTCTATATCTGCAAGAAAGGTTAAAGGTGGCATGGGACTCAACATTGGTATAGGCCTTGGTTTAAGCATGGCATACATATTATTTATGACTATAAGCTCTACATTTGCAATTAAGGGGGGTATGAGCCCTTTTATTGCTGCTTGGATACCAAATATTATATTTAGCGGAATAGCGTTTTACTTATTCAAAAGAGCTCCAAACTGATAACATCATGAAACGAAATATATTAATACTGGCAATATTTATAAGTGCCACACTACTTCAGGCACAATCAAATTACCCAACCATTGTAATAGAAACTAACTTCGGTACAATGAAGGCAATCCTCTATGATGATACACCCGTTCACAGCAATCATTATTTAGGACTGATAAAAAAAGGATATTTTGATGGCACACTGTTTCATCGAGTAATTGAGAACTTCATGATTCAGGGAGGCGCTCAGGATTCGCGCAATGCACCGCAGGGGTTTGATATTGGCAGCGGAAGAACAGATATGGACCTTATGCCGGAGTTCAGAGAAAACAGATACCACAAAAAAGGAGCACTTGCCGCACCCAGAAGAAGCGATTTAGAGAACCCTCAAAAGAAATCTGACGCATCTCAACTATACATTGTTCATGGACAAATATACACCCAAGGACGTCTCGACACAATGGAGATGGCAGTAAACGTTCCAATAAAAAATGAACTTATTCGCACCCACTACTCTCCCAGTAAACCTCAATTGGATAGCCTCAAAAAGATTGACGACCGACATGGATTTAACAACCTGCTAGACTCTGTCATGGGAATAGTTGACTCTCTTTATGCCATATCGCCGGGCAAATTCATTTGGCCCGATGGTCTTAAAGAAGATTACAGCACTATAGGTGGTGTACACCACCTTGATGGGGAGTACACAGTTTTTGGAGAAGTAACCAAAGGACTTGAAATAATAGATAAAATAGCCTCACTCCCGGTAGATGGGAAAAGCAGACCTGAAACCGATGCAAAAATTATAAGAATATATATTGAAAACTAAAACCTACTCAATATTTTTCCTTACATCGGTTAAAAAACTCTTCATCCCTTCAGAATCCTTTTTTTCGATAATCTCCAATAACTCCTTAAGCTTTTTGCGAATACTCTCAACCTGTTCAATAGTATAAGGATTAAAGAGTATCTCCGTTAAAAGAAAATCATCCTCTGAAAGTAACCCCTGAGCAATATTCATATGCCTCTTAAAGGTTGTGCCTGGAGCATCTTGATGCTTCATAACAGAAGCAAAAACAAGTGTGGAAGCAAATGGGATTGAAAGTGAATATGCTATAGTCTCATCATGTTCACGGAAAGAGTACTCAAAAACATTCAACTTTAAGCTTTTGTACATATCCCTGAAAAACACCTTACCCAAATGCGACGATTCAGAAATAATAATAGCACTTTGGGTACTAAGGTCACTCAAACTCGCAAAGGTTGGTCCAAACATTGGGTGAGTTGACACAAACGGAAGCTTGCATTCTTTGTAAAAATCTTCCAACCCTGTTTTTACGGATGCAATATCACTCAAAATACAAGTAGAAGGCAAATACTCAAGTACATTCTTAAAAGCTTCAACCGTGTATTTAAGTGTAGCTGCATTAATTACCAGCTCGGGCTCAAACTCTTTAACCTCGGCAGGATTGGTCATTCTCAGCGTATTGTAAATAAAACGCATCTTTTTAGAATCTGTATCCAAAACTGCCACCTCATGATCAAAGCTAAGCACATCGGCAAAGAAAGAGCCCATTTTACCGGCTCCGAGAATCAAAATCTTCATTAGTTATATATTTTCTGCAAACAGCTTATTAGCCCAGTGCTTTTTCGTCGTTTACAACCTTCTTTTTGTCTCTATCCATAATTACCATTTGCTGACGTATAGATTCAGAGTGAATAGACTCTAGCACTTGCTTTACAAATTTTCCCGACATTTCCATTCTCTCTCCTTGATTTGCCCTATCGGTAAGAATCTCATCATACCTCTTAGTTTGCAAAATGGGCATATCATGCTCAAGTTTATACTGACCAATCTCTCTTGATACGCGCATACGTTTTGCAAGCAACTGTAGAAGCTCATTGTCTAAATCGTCAATCTGATCACGCAAATCAGACAAATCTTCTGTAGTATTAACCGTGTCTCTTATAACTAAATTAGATATCACCTCCTTTAATTCAGAAGGATCAATTTGCTGATCCTTGTCACTCCAAGCCTCATCAGGAGAACAATGAGTCTCTATGATCAAACCCGAATAGTTCAAATCCATCGCCTGCTGGCTCAATTTAAGAATCATCTTACGATCACCACCTATATGACTCGGATCGCAAATAATGGGTAATTCGGGGAAACGGCGTTGTAGCTCAATTGGAATATGCCACTGAGGAAGATTCCTATAAATTGTTTTATCTGTAGTGCTAAACCCTCTATGAATAACCCCAAGCTTCTTTACTCCAGCGTTATACAACCTCTCAATTGCCCCAACCCATAACTCTAGATCTGGGTTAACCGGATTTTTGATCAAAATAGGGATATCAACACCTCTTAATGTATCAGCAATTTCCTGCACTGCAAAAGGGTTTGCAGCAGTACGGGCACCAATCCACAACATATCAACACCATATTTAAGTGCTTCGTATGCATGCCTTTCTGTTGCAACCTCAGTAGACATATACATACCAGTCTCTTTCTTTGCTCTCATCATCCATTTTAGAGCATCACTACCAATTCCTTCAAAACCGCCCGGCTTTGTTCTTGGCTTCCAAACACCTGCTCTAAAAATCTTAACACCTGTAGCAGCAACCTCTCTTGCTGTATTCATAACCTGCTCTTCGGTCTCTGCACTGCAGGGACCTGCAATTACCAATGGTCTCTTTTCGTCAATACCGGGTAATAAAATCGATTCGAAATTCATATTATTAATTGTTAGTTATATATTTCTCTATTCTTTTGTATGCTTCCTGCAACTTCTCTGTAGACGATCCTAGTGAGATGCGCACAAACCCCTCACCGTTAGTTCCAAAAATAAATCCTGGAGTTATAAAAACTTTTGCGTTATACAATATATCATTTATAAACTCATCACTCCCTTTTGCTCCTTCAGGCAGTTTACCCCAAACAAATAGCCCTGTCTGGCTTTTGTCGAACTTACAATTAAGTAAATCCATAATCTTTTCGGCCCAAACACGTCGTTCTGAATAAATGCTATTCATTTCGGCATGCCACTCATCACTATTATCCAAAGCTTTAACAGCCGCAAGCTGCATCGGTCTAAACTGCCCGCTATCTATATTACTCTTTGTTTTTAGTATCCATTTTACAAACTGAGGGTTTGACACTAAAACACCCATACGCCAACCAGACATGTTGTGTGATTTGCTCAACGAGTTAAGTTCAATACAAATATTCTTTGCACCCGATACCGACATTATGCTTATCGGCTTATCATTAAGTATAAAACTATATGGATTATCGTGACAAATAACAATTTCATGCTTTTTGCCAAATTCCACAAGCTTTTCAAAAAGATCATAGCTTGAATTTGCTCCGGTTGGCATATTAGGGTAGTTTACCCACATTAACTTCACACCTGACAGATCTAATCTTTCAAGAGCATCAAAATCGGGGTACCAACCATTACCTTCTACAAGATCATACTCAATAACATTTGCTCTGAGTAAATTAGAAACCGACCTATAAGTTGGATAACCGGGATTTGGAACAAGCACACCATCACCAACATTCAAAAATGTCATTGAAGTGTGAAGAATTCCCTCTTTGGAACCGATTAAAGGCAATACTTCATCAATACCCAAATCAACACTGTAGAATCTTTTATACCATTCACCATACGCTCTTCTCAATTCAGGAATACCGCTGTATGGTTGATAAGCATGAACATCTGTTTTAAGCACCAATTCTCTCAAAGTGTCAATTGTATCATCCGAAGGCATACGATCTGGAGCCCCAACCGCCAAACTTATAATATCTTCTCCCTCAGCATTCATGCGGGCAACCTCAGCCAGCTTAACCGAGAAATAATACTCTTTAATTGATTTTATGTGTTCTGCAGGTTCTATATTCAACATAATATTTTACGACTTTTTTATTTTACTATTAAAATGCCTAATCTTTTTTTCTACGCTTTTCTTCTCTGTACTCACCCAAAATTTTTAGGCCTCTTATAAGTGGTACGATAGCATCAAGCGATTGTTTATATCTATTATAATCATCAAATGTAAGATCAATATAAAATTGATACTCCCACTCACTTCCTATAACCGGCAGAGACTGTATTCTTGTTAAATTGACATCATAATAAGACAAAACGGATAACACTTGTGATAAACTTCCCTCTTTATGAGGCAACACAAAAACAAGTGAAGATTTATTTATATCATTTTCTTTCTGTACCTCTCTAAGCATTTCGTCTTTTGCAAGAATAAGAAATCGGGTGAAGTTTCTTTTATTGGTCTCAACACCTTCGGCAAGAATATCCAGCCCATACATTTCTGCGGCAAGAGAGCTGCAGATTGCAGCAACACCTTTGAGGTTTTTATCACTTATCTCTTTTGCTGCCAGTGCAGTATCTTCGTGTTCAACCGATCTTACACCCTCTAGTGTATCTATGAAATCCTCACACTGCATTAGGGCCATAGGATGGGACATTACCTCTTTAACATCTTCAATCTTACTTCCAGAGAGAGCTGCAAATGAGTGAGATATCCTAAGCTTATACTCACCAGCTATCATCAAATCGTGAAGTTTAAGTAAATCATGATTGGGTAAAAGGCCACCCGCAATTGTATTCTCTATAGCCATAACTACTATCAAATTGGGGTCTTTTGCCGACTCATCAAATAAATTACGGAAAGTAGCGCATGGAACTATCTCTAGCTTCTCATCACTAAAATATTCACGTGCTGCTTGCTCGTGATAAGCCCCCAATCCTCCCTGTATGGCTACTCTTTTCATGTTTTAATTTCAATTTTTTATCAAAAAAAAATCCTATCGGTTATCGACAGGACTTTATTTGTTTGATATGTTATTATCTTTTTGTTAATGCATATAAAATCCTGCCCTTACTTACTAAAGTAAAAGTAAAAACCGAATGTAAATGCAAAAACTGAATTATTCATTTCTAATATCTTCTTGAGATTATGAATGCAAATGTACTAATTATTTTATATAAACAAACATATTGCTAAGGAAAATAGATAATTCATAAGATTTTATCAAAAAATCATCTATAAACAGTAATAGTGTATCGCTCAAGTGTAAAGTCATGGATTTTGCTTGCACTTAGCTCTTCCCAACTCCCTATCAACTCCTTACCAACTCCCTATCAACACCGTAGATGAATAAGGAGGGTTAGGAGTTGGTTAGAGCTTGCTAAGGAGAATCATTAGTTTAATATATATCGTTAATAAAATTAGCAATATTGATTCCCAAATAGATAGCCTCATTAGTTCATAACTTCTGACAATATTGCAATATACCTTGCAATTTTTTTGAGTATATTTGCCAAAGACATTAGAAGGAAATATACTCAAAAAGCATGCAACCATTTGTACATCTACACGTTCACTCGCAATATTCTCTCTTAGACGGACAGGCAAGTATTCAACGATTAATTGATAAAGCTGCCGGAGACGGAATGAAGGCGATAGCACTTACAGACCATGGTGCCATGTATGGCATAAAGGAGTTTCTTAATTACGCATCAAGGAAAAATGCACCCGTTAATGCTGTAATAAAAAAGATTAATGCTAAAATAGAAGCTTTTAAAAAAAACAATAGTTTCAGTGAAAATGAAGCCGGCAGCAATGATACTTTAAACGAGCAACTAAAGGAATTACAGAAAAAGCTTGCCGATACCAAAGAAAAACTATTTAAGCCAATTGTTGGTTGCGAATGCTACCTTGCACGACGTGACAGGTTTCAGATGAATGACAAAGTAGACGGTAGCGGTTGGCACTTGGTTGTTCTAGCAAAAAACCTTACTGGCTATAAAAATTTAATTAAAATAGTATCAAAGAGTTGGACTGAAGGTTTTTATTATCGACCACGCATTGATAAAGAGTTGCTTGAGCAGTATAGCGAAGGTTTAATAGTCTCTTCTGCATGCTTGGGAGGTGAAATTTCACGTAAGATTGATGCGGGACAAATAAATGACGCCGAAGAGGCTGTGCAGTGGTACAAAAAGGTTTTCGGTGATGATTATTATATTGAACTGCAGCGTCATAAAACTAACCGTCCTGATGCAGATCATACGACTTTTCCCATGCAGGAGAGGGTTAACAAAGAGCTTATTCGGATTGCAAAGAAGTTTGATGTAAAGATTATCGCTAGTAACGATGTTCATTTTGTTAACGAAGAAGATGCCGATGCTCACGACCGACTTATATGTTTGAGCACAGGCAGGGATATTGATGACCCCGACAGAATGAAGTATTCTAAACAGGAGTGGTTGAAAACTACTGCAGAGATGAATCAGGTGTTTGCCGATATTCCGGAGGCACTCTCTAATACACTTGAAGTTGCAGAAAAAGTGGAGTTTTACACTATTGACAACCCCCCACTCATGCCTTTCTACCCTATCGATCCTGAGTTTGGTACTGAAGAGGATTACCGCAATAGGTATAGTGAGCAGGATTTGATTGAGGAATTTGGTGAAGACACATTTCATCGATTGGGCGATTACGATAAGATAATCAGAGTTAAGCTGGAGGCAGATTTTCTTGCGCACTTAACTATGATAGGAGCAAAGAAACGGTACGGAGAGGAGTTATCTGATGAAATTAAAGAACGTCTTAATTTTGAGCTGGATACTATCAAGAACATGGGGTTCCCCGGATACTTCCTTATAGTTCAAGATTTTATAAATGCAGCGCGTGAGATGGATGTGGCGGTTGGACCAGGACGAGGTTCAGCGGCCGGATCAGCTGTTGCTTTTTGTTTGAGGATTACAGATATAGACCCACTAAAATACAACTTACTATTTGAGCGTTTCCTTAACCCCGACCGTATATCAATGCCGGATATTGATATCGATTTTGATGATGAGGGACGCGGAAAAGTGTTAAGATGGGTAACCGAAAAGTATGGAAATGAAAAAGTAGCTCATATCATCACATATGGCACTATGGCAACAAAAATGTCTATTAAGGATGTGGCACGTGTGCATAAGTTGCCTCTTTCAGAATCTAACAGACTTACTAAGCTTGTTCCCGATAGGATACCAAACAAAAAACTAAATCTGGGTAATGCAATAGATTTTGTTCCTGAGTTGAAGGAGGCTGCAAACAGTAGCGACCCGCTGGTTAAGGACACACTAAGGTACGCCAAGATGCTTGAGGGAAATGTGCGAAGCACAGGCGTTCATGCATGCGGTGTAATTATTGGGCAGACCGATATTTCTGATGTTGTGCCTATTAGTACTGCGGAGGATAAGGAGACAAAACAGAAGCTACTGGTTACTCAATTTGAGGGCTCCGTCATCGAGGAAACAGGTTTGATTAAGATGGATTTCCTAGGTCTTAAAACTCTATCAATTATAAAGGATGCAATTTACAATATAGAAGTTAACCGAGGTATAAAGATTAATATTGATGAGATTGATATGGAAGATGAGACTACATATCAGCTCTATTGCAATGGTCAGACAACTGGTACTTTTCAGTTTGAGTCTGCCGGAATGCAGAAGTATCTAAAGGATCTTCAACCAAGTAAGTTTGAAGATCTTATAGCTATGAATGCCCTTTATAGGCCGGGACCTATGGAGTACATTCCGGAGTTTGTAAAACGTAAACATGGTGGTAAGGTAGATTATGACCTTCCAATCATGGAAAAATACTTGAGCGAAACTTACGGAATTACGGTTTATCAGGAGCAAGTGATGCTTCTCTCGCGCTTACTTGCAGATTTCACCAGAGGTCAGTCTGATGAACTTCGTAAGGCTATGGGAAAGAAGCAGATTGATAAAATGATGTCACTTAAAGAGAAGTTTTTGAGTGGTGGAAAGAAGAATGGATACAACGAAAAGATATTAAACAAGATTTGGACCGATTGGGAAAAATTTGCATCGTATGCATTTAACAAGTCACACGCTACTTGCTATTCCTGGATTGCATATCAAACCGCCTGGTTAAAAGCTAATTATCCCTCGGAGTATATGGCTGCGGTTCTTTCTAACAATCTCAACAATATTACTGAGATCACCAAGTTTATGGATGAGTGCAAGTCTATGGGGATTAATGTTTTGACTCCTGATGTGAACGAGTCCTTATTGAAGTTCTCAGTGAATAATGAGGGACATATACGTTTTGGTTTAGGTGCCATTAAGAGTGTTGGTCATGGTGCGGCAACAGATATAATAAATGAACGACTTGCGAATGGTCCGTACAAAAGTATATTTGATTTTATTGAACGCGCAAACCTCTCATCATGCAGCAGAAAAATAGTTGAAGCACTGGCATTGTCAGGAGCTTATGATTCGCTTGGTGAGATAAAACGAGAGCAGTTCTTTGCTAAAAACAGCAAGGATGAGGAGTTTATAGATACGCTTTTGCGCTACGGCAATAAATTTCAGCAGGATAAGACTGGATCGATGAATTCTCTTTTTGGTGATGACACTTCATTCCTTATTACACATCCTGAAATTCCGCAAGCATCAAATTGGTCTGATTTGGAAAAATTAAATAAAGAGCGTGACCTTATTGGTATTTATCTATCGGCCCATCCACTAGATGATTATGAGTTTATACTCAGATACATTTGCAGTGTGGATTCTTTAAAACTTCAGAATATTGAGAGTTTAAATGGTAGAGATGTCACATTTGGAGGAATGGTAACCACAGTTCGTGAAGGCCAAACAAAAAATGGTCATCCTTTTACCATTTTCAAGGTTGAAGATTATATGGGAAGTTTTGAGATTGCATTATTTGGAGAAGATAGCATTAAATTTGGAAGATACGCTCGCTCAGGACTGTCAATTTATATTGAAGGAAGGGTGCAACCAAGAAGGTATCGCGAAGATGAACATGAATTGAAGATATCTAATATAAATCTGCTTTCTGATGTAAAAGACAAATTGGTTTCTAAAATAACTTTGCAAATATCACTAGATGAGCTTAATGACTCGACTGTTGTTGAATTATCTGCTCTAACAAAAAACAATAAAGGAAATTCATTGTTATATTTCCACATCATAGGCAATGAACCTCACATGAATGTGAGATTATTTTCAAGACAAACAAAGGTTCAGGTAAACAAAAAATTCATCGATTATATAAAAGATAACTTACAAATCGATTTCAAAATAAATTAACAAGAACTAAAAAGAAGAATATGGCTTTACAAATTACAGACGCAACCGTTGATGAAGTGTTGCAATCAGACAAACTCGTTGTTATAGATTTCTGGGCGGAATGGTGCGGACCATGCAAGATGGTTGGACCAATCATTGATGAAATTGGCGAGGAATATAAAGACAAAGTAGTTGTGGGCAAGCTAGACGTTGACAATAACGATGAGACCACTTCTAAATATGGAATCAGGAACATTCCTACTGTGCTGTTTATTAAAAATGGTGAAGTAGTGGATAAAGTGGTGGGTGCAGCTCCTAAGAAAAACTTTACAGATAAGATTGATAAACTGGTGTAATATATTCAGATTAAATTGAAAAAAGCAGGAGGCTAAGTCTATAACTTAGCCTCCTTTTTTTGTTTTGTAAAAGAACGATATTAAGATCTGAGTCCTGCTTAATATTCGTCTTCGTTGAAGAAGAAGTCTTCCTTACTAGGGTAGTCAGGCCATATATCTTCAATTGATTCAAAAACTTCAGCCTCTTCTTCTATTTCTTGAAGGTTTTCTATTACTTCAAGTGGTGCTCCCGATCGTTGAGCGAAATCAATAAGCTCATCTTTTGTTGCCGGCCAAGGAGCATCTTCCAATTTAGATGCTAATTCTAGTGTCCAATACATTGATATTTTCTTTAAATTTTACTTTCTAATTTTCGGCAAATGTATAAAAACTTTTCATATATCGCCTTGTTCCCAGAAGATTTCTTCTGATGTTTTATTGCTTTCGTATCTCGAAAGGACGAAGAAGTAGTCTGAGAGACGGTTTAAGAAAATCAGCACTTCTTCTGAAACAGGATAATTTTCTGATACATCATATACAACTCTTTCTACTCTGCGAGTAACAGTTCTGCAGATATGTGCTCTTGATGCAGCTTCATTCCCGCCGGGAAGCACAAAACGGTTTACGCGGGGGAGTTTACTATCAATAATATCAATTTGCTTTTCAATACGCTCAATATCATTTGTTTTGATTATACTTGCCTCTTTTGGTTGTTTGACTTCGGTTTCCGTTGCCAAATAAGATCCTACTGTAAAAAGCTTATGCTGCAGATATAAAAGGAATTGTTTTGTTGCTTCTTCTTCTATAGTGCAATTGAGCCATCCCACAAAGCTGTTTAGTTCATCTACAGTGCCATAAGCATCGAGTCGCATGTGGGTTTTTGAAACACGCATTCCTCCTACCAAACCTGTAGTACCTTTGTCTCCTGTTTTGGTATATATAATACTTTTTTTCATAATTGTAAAATCTTAAATGTAATAATGCTGTTTACTATACGATGAACGTAAAAAGGCAATGCCTGTATACTTCAAATCGAATGTAACAGAAATACTTTTATCTTTAACGATAGTTTGCCAAAATTGTTTGCTAAGCCTTGAATTGATTGGGTTAATAACCAAAAAACTTTTATCATGACACAGCTTTATCAGTGATTTGATAAGTGTCTCGGTGTTAGTATCAGTGATTAAATATTCCTCGTGGAGATTTATGAAAATTGCATCGTACAATCCATGTGCCGGATTTCCTATTTTGAAGTCTGTTGAATTGTATTTTATTAGTGATGAAGGGGCAGTAATAAATTCTGTATTTATTCCATTGCCAGGATTAATTTCCAATACATATTTGGCTTTGAAATAATTTACTAACATAAAAGATATGCGATTGAATCTAACAACACTTTTTGTTTGACCGGTCAGATGTGGGTATTGTTCGGGAATATCGGTAAATGCGTAGTACGTATAGGGTGAATTTAGGACATTGGTTATCACTTCAAAAGCAAATGGTGAGTGAATACCATGACCTTTGGATCGAAACTTTCTATTCAACATTATCTTAATGGATTACTTTTTTTGAATTAGTACAACAGCATATGCTGTGATACCTTCTTCACGTCCTACAAAACCCATCTTCTCTGAAGTTGTTGCTTTAATTGAAATATCGTTTTCACTTATTTCCATTATCGAGGAGAGCCTTTTTCTCATGGTATCAATATATGGGTTAAGCTTGGGTTGCTCCGCACATACAGTGCTATCGATGTTACCTATATTAAAGCCTTTTTCTTTAAGCAGTTCAACTGTTTTATTAAGCAACAGTCCACTATCAACATCTTTGTAGTCTGCAGAGGTGTCAGGGAAATTATATCCTATATCCCGCAAGTTTGCAGCTCCAAGAAGGGCATCGCAAATTGCATGAATAAGAACATCGGCATCAGAGTGGCCTTGCAAACCTTTATGATAATCAATCTTTACACCTCCGATAATTAGGTTTCTACCTTCTTTAAATTGGTGCATATCATAACCAAACCCAACTTTTATCTGCATAGTATGTAATTTACAAAATGATTGAATGTATGTTGATATAATAGTGAGGAAATAAATGAAATATAATTGAACTAATCAAGTAAACTCCTTAACCCCTCTATATCAAACCCGAGAGATAACCTAAGTGTTTGATCTAACGGATTTGATTGTGCCGTTGAAACTAGGTAGGCTGCATCTATTTGAAAAGCGTTCGTTCTAAACCCTGCTCCAAACGCCATATACCTTCTATTTCCTTTAAACTCGTTTTCGTGGAAGTAACCGGTGCGAAGTGAAAATTGATTGTTATATACATATTCCAATCCAAAAGACCACATAATTTCTTGCAGTTCTTCCTTAAATCCTCCGTTGGCATCTCCAAAAGATTGAAAGATTCCACCTATGGATGAAATATTATTGTATCTTTCAATCCTGTCAAACATCTCTTCATCGGTTTCATCTTCACCAGCCAATTCTGGGGTTGGCACCATGAGCTTGTTTATATCAACACTCAGTGTGATGGTGTTCATTTGATTTATGGGATAGCCTAGCGAAGTTCCTAATCTCATATTTGCAGGTAGAAACATTGTTGTTTCACCACCGTCGTAAGATATCTTTGTACCTATATTTGAAAGGTTGAAACCCAGTCCAAGAAGTGCTTCAGAATGACCGATATATAAATATGACTCATTGTAACCTGCGATATCTGCAGCAAAAGCATTACCTGCGGTTATTTCATCGCCCCCTGTAGAGTAATCGGCACGGATATATCTTAAGGCAACCGCGCCGGAAAAAGTTTGGGTAAGTCTTCTGGAGTATGCTAAATCTAAGGCAAATTCATGTGGTGATACACTTTGCCAGAATTCTCCTGCAGGATCTGCAATTTCAACATCACCCAAGGAAAAGTATCTTATTGATGCGCTTAGTGCATTAAAGTTATTGTTTCCAAATTTCCAGAATCCTGAAGCATACAACATATTTATATCACTGACAATATTGCTAAGCCATGGTGTGTAAGAAAATGCTAAACCGCCCTTAGATGTAACAAAAGGATACTTTGCTGCATTCCAGTGCTGAGAATAGACATCGGGCATTGTTGCTACTCCAATATCTCCCATTCCTCCACCTCTTGCATCCGGTGCTATTTGCAGAGATGGCATAGATGTTAGTATAGGGTTAAAGTCTTGCTCCTGAGCTATTAATCCTTTATGGAACAATAAAAATAAGCAGAAAGCGGTTACTACTATTTTTTTGTACATGATGTTTGGATGTTATTTGATATTAGGGTAATGACTATTTAATTTTGAAATCCAACAGTTTCTTGTCCTCAATATAACCTTGAAGATGATTGCCAATAACCACAGGTCCAACCCCTTCGGGTGTGCCGGTAAATATTAAATCTCCAATCTTAAGTGTGAAGAACTGGCTAATGTATGATATAATTTTATCTACAGAGTAGATCATATCTGAAGTATTGCCTTGTTGAACTTTCTCACCATCAATATCAAGATGAAAATTCACATTTTGGATTTCTTTGAGTTCTGTCTTTGGTATGAATTCACCAATTGCAGCAGAATTATCGAAGCTTTTGGAGATTTCCCAAGGTAATCCTTTTTCTTTTAACTGTTGTTGAAGGTCGCGAGCAGTAAAATCAATACCAACCGTTACTTCATCATAATATCTGTGAGAGAAGCGCTCTGCAATATTTTTTCCCAATCGGTTTATTTTAACAACGAGCTCAGTTTCGTAATGCATGTTACTAGAAAAATCGGGCAGTAGAAACGGTTTTCCGTTTTTAAGTAGAGCAGTATCTGGTTTCATAAAAAGAACGGGCTCTTCACTTTCAAACGTTCTTTTCATCTCTTTATTGTGGGCATCATAATTTAGCCCAATTGCAAATATCTTCATTGGTCTAATCTATTGAACATTACGGCAAGATGCGCATAAAGTGATGTATTTTGAAGTACGATACCTTCGGGCACACGAATGCGGAAAGGTGTAAAGTTCCAAACTCCTTTAATACCTCCGGTAATCATGTAGTTTGATACCTGCTGCGCCACTCCTGAAGGAACTGTGAGCACACCGATGTCTGCTTTTATTTCTTTATTTAATTCCACAAATCTGTCTGAGTGGTACACAGGAATATTATGTATTTTAGTGTCTACAACAGATTTATCTACATCAAAGCCTGCAATAATCTTCAGTCCGTACTGCTCCAGTCCTGAGTCTGACAACAAAGCTGCACCCAAACTTCCAACACCAAAAACAACCGCATTATGCACCTCGCCGAAGCCGAGAAATGTGTCTAAAACATTGATCAATTCATCAATATCATAACCGACTCTAGTTTTTCCGCTAATATTTACAAACGAAAGATCTTTGGCTATTTGAGATGCTGATACATCTATTTTTTTAGCTATTTGTGTAGTTGAAACGTATCTTTCTCCTTGGGTTTTGAGGAGTTTTATATAAGATAAATACCACGGAAGTCTACGAAGTGCAGGTTCGGGTATCTTATTAGTATTTAACTGCTCTGAAAAGTCTTTTGCCATTTAAATATATAAAACGAAGTTAAATGACAAAGATAAACCCTTTTTGGCGTATTTTATTATTTTAATCTATATTTAAAGATAAACTTCTTTAATGTTTAGTTTCGTAAACCTGTAGCACTCTTCATAATAGCTTTAATGGAACCGATATTGAGGCTCGTATCAATCATTACAGGTACTCGGTTTTCATCGTTTGTAAGCATTGCTTTTAAGGCTTCTTTTTGATTAGTGAAAGCATCATCAAGGATAGTAAGTGAAAGGTCTATCACCTCATATCTTTTCCCATCATTAGCCTTAAAGTTGGTTATACCCTGATAGTTAACATACATGTTTACAACTTTCTTACCCGCAACAAACTGTATGTGTTGTCTTTCGCCTTTTTTCATTTTGGAGAAGTCCATATTGCGAATTAAGGACAACACGGACAAATAATCATAAGCACAAACTTCTGTTGTTAAAACCTCATCAAATCTCTCTTCCCCATTGAAGTTTCTTAGAGTGCGAATATTTATTTTATCTCCTTCATAAGTAAAAGATTGCCTCTCGATGGAGTGATCTCCGCCTTCATGAGCTTCTTTTGTAAACAGAAGCGGACGCATGTTCTTATCTACATATGAAGTTAATGTGTCACTTACTGAATAAATGTTACCTGCTAAGCCTGATGTATTTAATATCATCACGCTTTTTAGTGAGTTTATCCCTCTATAGTTAGATTCAGTTGCGGTGAGCGATCCGTTTCCTGCACGTGCTCTGAATATTCCAAAATTGAAATAAAGATCGTATTTAATATCCTCTCCACTATTATAAGCTGTATTGGTTATTTTGCACTGAGCATTTGCCGGTTGCAAAACAAAAAGCATTATAAGTAATGAAATTATTGAAGTGATTTTTTTTATCATAATAATTTTAATTGCATTAGTCTTGTGATATTCACATTCCCCTCATGCCACCACCTAAGCCACCCATACCACCCATTCCCGGGAATGATGAACCTTGACGGTTTTGTTGCTGCTGCCTATCCAGATTAGGGTCTCTCCTTTGTCTTTCTTGTGGCTTGTTCGTTGTTATCTCAAGCGGTTTCTGTTCTGTTCGTGGAGTTGAAAGTAAATCCCATTCCTCGAGATGATCAGAATATGCTCTGATTACAAACATTCCCGGATAATAATAAACCTTTTCGGGTTGACGCAACTCTTCGTAATTTCCGGTAGTCCATCTGCCATCATCATTTTCATCTATTATGAGTCTGGCGTAAACTTCACCAGGCGGAAGGTCCTGAAATCTCACAACGTTCTCTTTGACAGCACTTCTCCTAAAAGGTTTATCTGAGCTGTTAAGTAACTCCACAAACGCGCTCTCACCTTGAACCAAACCACTTATAGTTATTTGCAGGTTTCCATATTGGTCTAACTGTTTGAGCGTGAAAGTTTGCTCATATTTGTTATTCCATAAGCCATAATGGCTAAAAACTGTGGCTGAGTCTATTGACAGCCTGTATCTTGCACCGGGCTCCCACGTTGGTCGTAAAACAAACTTACGTGGATTGAGCGTATCTGGTTGAAAACGGAATGGCACAGGCTCAAAAAGGGAGTCCACTTCAATCTCTAAATTAACGTAAGCGGAATCAAACTTTATAACGGGTTGTTCAAATTCTATTCTAATGGGGTTGAAGAGCTCAAAGGTAGATTGAATGTTTGTTTGCACATTCATAAACCTAATTACCGGAATTGAATCTTCCGCAGCTTTCTTGGCTGCCTCCTCTTCCTCTCTTTTACTTGCCTCAGTGCGTCGGAAATTAAAATTCAAAGTATCGGTAACAATAATATTTCTATTTAAGGTGTCTGTTTCAAAGTAATGCATCCTCATTTGAATCGAATCATGTTGATACACGATAGAGTCTGTTATCCAGAGCATTAAAGTGTCGTTGTTAAGATTCCTTTCGGGGATATACCAATCGTCTCCATCTACTTCGGGTTGGAGTAGAGTGAAGTGTGGAGGATCGGTAGGTGCTGAAAAAAATATATTTAGTCTGTTTGCCTGAGGGCGCTCGTGTCTTTGCAGATACTGACGTTGGAAATCAGAAAGAAACAGATCAAGCACCAAATCATCGGGCAAGAAACGGGTGTAATCAACCGTAAGAATGGTATCAACTGTAACACTGTCGGCAAAAACAGTATCTTGTCTAACTGACTGCAAAGTTGAAGGAGTCACTATTGAATCGAGAAAAGCAATAGCTTCCTGAGGATTGTCATATCTGTAATCTCTGTTTAAGTCATCCAGTGCAAAAACTCTATACTTACCGGGCGACATGCCTCTAACAATAAATCTTCCGCGTGAATCAGTTCTTGATATTCTCTCGAAAGGGATATTGGTGAACACCGTATCATCAAAATTTGAGTGTATGCCAACATACGCACCAGTAACTGGTTCTAGGTCTTCGGCATTAAGCACTTTTCCCGCAATAGACAATGTGTCCAGCTGATCTCCGGTTGAAAAAGAATATACAAAATTCTCAAGGGGATTTGCTTCATTGTTATCCACAATTGCATCTGTAAAGTCAATTGTATAGGTTGTATTGGGAAGTAAATCATCTTTTAGCTCCACAATGGCACGCCGACCTGCAGAGCGTATTACCGGCATATTTTGTTGGGGAGGAGTAATTATAACCTTTTCTGACGGGCTTTCTATTTTGATATTTTCATCAAATTCAATTTCAATTCTTTCAGGGGTAGCATTTAAGGAGTTAAAGTCAGGGCTTGCTCTCATTACTACAGGAGGATCAACATCATATGCTCCACCTGTTGGTGCTGCAATGTTTGCGCAGGAATTAATCAGCAGAATTAACACCAATGTAAAGAAGATACATACAGAAAGAGAAAGTAACCTATTCAGCATAATTTATTTCGATGAATAAATTGGTTTTAGCATACAAATGTAATTCATTTTTTTCAAAACAGCCTACGTCCACTTTTTATCTAAAGAAAGCAGGCTACCTCCAATTCTACAATATTCACACCGCCGTTTTTCGCAGTACTCCCTTCTGAGCTGAATTAGAGCCTGACTATCTGCCGCATTTTGAGCCTTTAGGCCTGCCTCGGAAAACATTCTTACAATATAATTTCTCTCGGGTTGCATTGAGTCTAAAATATCTATAGCTCGTTGGCAGTAAGATTCATTTGCAACTTTTTTCCCATAAGCAAACAGTATTGGCACAACCGTATTAATAACAATAACATCAAGCGACGCAGCACTCAATAACTTATCAGCTTTCGCAGATTTTCTACCTAGAGAGGTATGGGTTTGCCAGTAATCAGAGGGTTTAGTTTGCATATAGGATATAAACTCTTTGTAGTCTTTTACTTCAAGAACTGTTGAAAAAAGTCTACCGGATTTATGCAGAAGTGCAGCTAGTTGAGCTACTCGCATTTCCGGGATTGCTAAGGTCTTTAAAACTCTAGATTTAGAATCATTTAATTCGATAGATTCATTTACTGCCTGATAATCATTCGTTCTTTTGAATTCATTTAGTTTATACTTTGACTCAAGGAACCTATATTCGTTTTGTAATTTCAAATAATAATCATCTACTTTATCATCTTGAATGTCAAAACTATTGCCGCCATTTCTTTCAAGCAAACCTGCTTGACCAAACATCAATGCTTCTATCTGAAAAAGGCTGTCGCTGTGCTTTTGTATATATTTATATGGCAGACGATTAGCCAACCTCTCAAATTCATCAGTATTGTTCCCGAAACCGAAATTGCGTGAAAGCACAACATAAAACACATCATCCCAAGAGTTATTAAACTTCTTCAGATGCTCATTGATATCATTATATTTTCTCTCTAATCGTTCTACGGTAAGACTTGCAAGCCAGAATCTCAGTTTAACACTTGGAATAGATGATAGATATTTCTTACATGGTAAATTACCTCTAAACATAGGAATTAGTTTTAATCTTCAAAAATAGGTCCAATTTAAATAATGAGCAAGTTGATAAATGTAAAGAAGGTGAAAATCACCATTATGTGAATAAATTTGAGTAAATTTGTAAGATTCAAAATAGGTTATTAATAATAAATATTGCAAACAAAAAAAGAAATAGATTTCCAGACAAAGGAAATCAGCAAAATTGTCTGGGAGTATGCATTGCCCGGGATTGTAGGTACAGTTGTTGCTGCACTCTACAACGTAATCGGGCGCATATTTATAGGTCAGAGTGTAGGTGCATTAGCAATCTCCGGTCTTGCAATCACCTTTCCTGTAATGAACCTTACAAGCTCTTTAGGAATGCTTGTGGGCTCAGGAGCGGCTGCCAGAATCTCAATTAGCCTTGGGAAAAGAGATAAACTTACATCTGAGAAGATACTTGGCAACTCATTACTGCTCACCATTATATTAAATGCAGTTTTCATAACATTAATATTAATATATCTTGAACCAATTCTAAGAGCATTTGGCGCAAGTGACCTCACCCTACCATATGCCTATGATTACCTAAAGATTGTATTGCTCGGCAACGTATTTGTAAGCCTCACTTACAACTTCAACGCAATGATGCGAGCATCAGGGTATCCTAAGAAGGCTATGATTACAATGTTAATTGGTGCGGCATTCAGCTTGATTCTCACACCTATTTTCTTGTATGGATTTAATATGGGCATAGAAGGAGTTGCGTGGGCAACGGTGATATCAATGTTTTTAGGGATGATATTTGTGATGCACCACTTTCTGCAACGGAGCAGTTTAATACGATTAAAAGCAAAATACATAAAACTTAATAAGAAAATAATTATAGCTATAATCTCTATTGGTATGTCTCCGTTTAGTATGCAAGTGGCTGCTTCCGGAGTAGCAGTACTTATGAATACTACGTTAATCAGATTTGGCGGCGATTTGGCAGTGGGTGCTTATGGTATTATAAATACTGTATTAATGATGTTCCTTATGATAATTCTAGGACTCAATCAGGGTACACAACCAATTATAGGATATAATTATGGAGCAGGCAACTACAGAAGGGTGCGTGAAACTCTCTTATATTCGATGAAGGTTGCAACCATTATCACCGTCTGTGGCGCTTTGGTTGGGGTGTTCTTCCCTAGAGTATTTGCATCGGCATTCACTACCGACGCTGAACTGTTGAGTATTACCGAAAGAGGTATCAGAATTGCCATAGCTGCAATGCCGCTTGTTGGATTCCAAATCGTATCCTCGAGCTTTTTTCAAAGTATAGGATTTGCAGCTAAATCTTTAATACAAAGTCTGAGTCGTCAATTAATATTCTTGATTCCAGGCATAATATTCTTGCCACGGTTCTTTGGACTTGATGGGCTGTGGATTGCGATGCCGGTATCTGACTTATTTGCATTTATCCTCTCTTTCTTCTTGCTTACCTATCAGTTACGCCAACTCAAGCGTATGGAAGAAAATAATAAAAACGTCAGCAAATCGTCTAAGTTATAGCTATTTTGATTAGTTTTGTATAAAGCAGTAATCATTATAAATCAACATATAGATATAAATTTCTAACATATTAAAAATAAAAGTATGAAACGAGTAGTTTTAATCCGTCATGGGCAAAGCACATGGAACAATGAAAACAGATTTACGGGATGGACAGATGTTGATCTAACCCAAAAAGGTATAGAAGAAGCACATAAAGCAGGTGCCTACCTTAAGAAAGAGGGCTTTCATTTCGAAAAAGCTTACACCTCTTACCTAAAAAGAGCGGTAAAAACATTAAACGTTGTACTTGATGAAATGGATCTCGATTGGATTCCTGTTGAAAAAACATGGCGTTTAAATGAAAAACATTATGGAATGCTTCAAGGATTAAATAAAGCCGAAACTGCAGATAAATATGGTGATGAGCAGGTTCTTATATGGCGCAGGAGCTACGATATACCTCCAGGTGCATTAGAAAAAGATGATGAACGTTCACCTTTTCAAGAAGATCGTTATAAGGGAATAGATAAAAATGAACTACCTCTTACAGAATCATTAAAAGATACTGTAGAGCGTATTTTACCATATTGGAATGACGTTATAGTTCCTGAAGTGAAAGAAAAATATGACGAAGTAATTGTAGCTGCTCACGGAAACAGCCTTAGAGGAATAATCAAACACCTAAAAAATATCTCTGACGAAGATATCGTAAGTCTGAATCTGCCAACTGCAGTTCCTTATGTATTTGAATTTGATGATAACATGAATCTTCAAAAAGATTACTTCCTTGGCGATCCAGAAGAAATCAAAAAGCTTATGGATGCAGTTGCCAACCAAGGTAAAGCAAAATAACTTAACTAAGATCGGTTATCAACCGATTTAAAATTTATAAAAAATCGTTGAGATTGCATATATATGTGCCTCAACGATTTTGTTTTATTATACCCATAGGGCTCAAAACATACATAAAACAACTATCAGACTTTTAAGCCTAAAAATTGTTCTTCGATTATTGAATAGCAAACATATTGCAAGTGCCTGCAAATAACGTATATTGTTTTAACCTAATACCTTTTTATCTTTGTAAGATAAGTTACATATTAAAATCTATAGAAATGAGAAAGATATCTCTTTTAATATTATCATTATTTGCTTTATCTGTTTATGCATCTGACATTAACAACTTCACCATTAAACTACAAGAAGAGTGTATTGATGCACCCGTTTCGGTTTCTTTGGCAAAATTAAACTTTCAAATAGACCCAGACTCAATTATATTATATGAGTTAACTAATGGCAATGAGAGGGAAGTTGCATTTCAACTAGATGGCAGTTCATCACCAAAACTTTGGTTTATTTTAGATGGTGTATCTAAGAAAAACAGTACTAGGCGCTTTGCTATAAAACCCGGTATTAGTAAAAAAGATGATAATAAGTCCGCATTCAATTTGAGTAAAACAGACGATGATTTAATTATCAGTCATCAAGATCAAACTGTGTTAAAATATCGTCACTCAACAATGCTACCACCCGCAGGAGTAGACCCACTCTTCAAAAGATCGGGTTTTATCCATCCTCTATATTCACCTGGAGGCGAAGAACTTACAAGAGTACAAGCACCCGACCATTATCACCATTATGGAATTTGGGGTCCATGGACTTTAACTAAAATAGATGGACGAGAAGTAGACTTTTGGAACTTAGCAAAAGGTGAAGGCACTGTCAAATTTGAATCTTTCTTATCAGGATCTTCCGGCGATGTTTACACAGGATTCAAGGTTCTGCAACAGCATATGGATTTTGGAAATAAGGGAGAAGACCAAGTAGCTTTAAATGAGATTCTGGAAGTTAAAGCTTGGAATGTTAGCCCCGACATATGGGTTATTGACTACACCACAACACTGAATAGCCCCCTCCCTAACGGAATATTATTAGATGCTTACCGTTACGGCGGGGGTATAGGGTTCAGAGCAACGGAGAGATGGGTAAAAGACAACTCTTCCGTTCTTACATCGGAAGGCAAAACACGCCTAGATGCTGATGGGAGCCATGCCAGATGGTGTATTGTAGAGGGCGAATCAGACGTTCCGCAGAAACGTTCAGGCATACTATTTATGAGCCATCCTTTTAATCGCCAGCACCCCGAGCCAATGAGGGTTTGGCCAATGAATGCAAATGGCGGCAGAGGTGATCTTTATTTCGAATTCGTACCGATCCGTCATGTACCTTGGAATATCAGACCTCTTCAGGATTACACCCTTTCTTACCGCATGATTGTATTTGATGGTGAAATGAATAAAGAAACCGCCGAGGCTTACTGGAATAGCTTCTCGACGGTTCCTAAAATTGATATCGAATATAACAGGTAGTAGTTTTACTCTTGATTTTTTAATTCTGATTCTTTACACTTTCAAGAGCACTGGTAGTTAAGTAATATTTAGCTTTCATATTCTCAATTTCCCAATTGGGCATATCTCGATTTACGAGAAACCCAAAATATTTTTCCGCCACCATACCAAAGTAGTCTTCGTGTCCTTTTCTAAATTCTACAGGAGCAACAATTTGGTATATGCCATCCGACACTTTTTCGGCCGATAAAAAAGGATAAGTTTCTTGCAAATCATTTACAGCTTTGGAAATATTTTCATCGAATATCTCTTCATCAACAGAGCTAGCTTTTTTAACAAATAGCTGTTTGATGAAATCTGTAGTTTCATCTTGAACTATTTCGATGGTTGCATTAGATCCTTTGATGTGTCCATTATAAGCATCCCCACTGCCTTCTGCTGCCTCGTAATTCCAAAGTGCTGTAACAGACACATTTATGCCATTTAATTTATAGTTTATTGTTCCATTGGCATAAACTTCCAGCACAGAATCGTTGACATATTTTCGAAGAAAATCAGGAAATGCATCAAGCTTGGTAGAACGTGTAAACTGATCTAAAGTAAGCGTGGTTGGCCAATGTGATACAGATGTAATTTCCAAATCGTTATCATAATCTATTACTTCATCGGGGAAGTTTTGCCACTGAACAAGATCAACCAGATGAACTCCCACATCAGCCATTCCTTCACCTTGTTGTTCAACATCATAGAACCAAACTGGTCTAACCAATGGGACACCCGACACCTCTTTGTAAAAGTGATGAACATTCTGCATTACAATAGCAGGATCTTCAGGAGTTCCTTCCTGTAATTCACCAAACAACTCACTGTTATTTGCAAGTTCTCGGGTTAAACTGTTAACAATCTCGTACCTCTCGGTCATAACATCATAGAGATATAAATCATTCTCTTCGGCCTTGTCAAAAGCATCAGACAATAAAAAATAATTAGCTCTGTTTATAACCATTGGCTTATCAGATAGAACGTTAAAACCAGCATTAATAGCTTCGTAAATGTACTCAGTTTTCTTCCTGTTATTTCCTGCTAGAATGACTACATTTCCACTTTTATCGTTAATCATTTTTTCGAGGTAATCTTGACCCTCATACACTACCTGTGCCCAATTAGTTGGATTATCTGCACGCCTATTATATGCATCAATACTCGCCAAATACTGCTCTAACTCTTCACCTGCGGGGGCATATACATATACAGTATCATTCACTTGAGGTTGGGGGAACTTCTGTAAAAGACTTGCATGAAAGTGACCCGGATTAAGCACAACCAACTTTATTTCACCCGCATCACCAATGAAGGAATGAGTCTCAGAATCGGAGTTCCTATTTTGGTTGTTACACGATAACATCATAAATAATGCGAGTAACAATGTTAATCTTTGAAATAATTTATTCATTGTAAAATTTATCTACTTTAAAATTTAATATAATCAGTACCGTACGGATATCTTTGAGATCTTCGCAACATAGAGTTTGCGTAATCGTTGTTTTTAAACTTCTCGTATTGAGGGTCCCATTCTAATTTCTCCGGTATCTTCATAGCAATATGGCTTATAAGACATATCGTGCAAGCTCTGTGACCCATTTCTACAGGTGAGATTGGTTCTTCTCTGGTTTTTATGCAATCGAGCCAATTACCATGTTGATTATCACTTTTGTAAAGATGAATCTCATTCTCCCCAATTGTTGAAGATAATATCTTGGGATCGCTTGCATCAAGTGCCTTAGAATTTGCCTGCTGATCAACAGGATCACTTGCCGAAGCAACATAACTTCCTCTTGAAACAAATATCCAGCCATCGCTACCTTCATATCTGATACCATTGGGATAACCTCCACTTGTAAACATAGTTATACCCTTCTCATACTCTGCCTTTACCATAAAATCGCCATGCACATCCCACAAACCCGATTTTGGGAACTCAGCTATAGCTTGTACAGAAATAGGACCAGTATGTTCGGTATCCATACCCCATGCAGCTGAATCGAAATGGTGTTGTCCCCACCCTGTTATCATACCGGCGCCAAATTGCTCACTACGCAGCCATCCCGGTCGTCCATAACCATTCTGAGGATGTACTCTCATTTCTGTATAGTAAACTTCAGGAGTTGAACCCAACCACATATCGTAATTTAAATTATCCGGGATAGGCATTTCCGGAGCTTCAGGACCGGAGGGGTCGCCCGGCAATCCTATCTTAACGGTATGCAATTTACCTATCCTTCCGTTTCTTACAAGCTCGGCTGCGATCCTAAACTGTGGAGAGGAGCGTTGCTGAGTACCCACTTGAAGAATTACGTTATGACGGCGTACTACATCACTCAATATTCTTCCCTCTTCAACTGTTAGAGATGTGGGCTTTTGTAAATAAATATCTTTTCCTGCCATTGCAGCGCGAATAGCCAAGTCGGCATGCTGATGATCGGGCGTACTTATGATAACAGCATCAATACTTTTATCAGAAAGCATATCTATGTAATTCTCATACATCTTTACATCCGAGTTGGACTTACTACCGTTTTGCTTTGCATAATAATCATCAATATATTTTTTTCCATCTTCCTTGCGCTTGCTGTCAACATCGCAAACAGCTACAAATCGTGCTTGATCGTATTTGATGGTTTCTGCCATATCGTGTGAACGGGCAATTCTGCCCACTCCAATCTGACCTATTTGAATTTTATTACTTGGTGCATTTTTCCCTAGAACAGAAGCAGGAACAATTGTTGGGAAAACTGTTGAACCAACAGCTGTAATAGCTGCGGTTTTTATAAAAGATCTTCGTTGCATGTTGTAAATATATATTATTGAGATGTATATTTTTCAAAATTTCCTGAAATATTGGCTTCGAGATGATCGCCAGTGTGTACTATTACACGGTATCGAAGCTTAATAGAGTCGTCTTTTGGAATAAATGTATACTCATCGTTCTCCGGCCAGTACATGGGAGTAGGAGATATAAACCCATAATCGCGAGTAAACCAAGGTGAAGGATACCACTTATTAGATGGGTGTTGAAGGATAGCTATACCTTCTTTTTCGCCAAACCGATCTCCATGGAAATCGATCCAAGCGGAACTTTCACCAAAAGTTTCTTTCTCACCTTTTTGACCTTCTGCATTTATCATTGTGCCTCCATTGATAACTGCTAAATCGGGATCCATACGCACACTAAATAATGAGTGGTTTGTCTTTTCGATCTTTACATCCATCAGCATATACATAGTAATGTCAAAGTCCAATTGGTATATTCCCTCTTCAGGTGAAGAGACTGTAATAATACGTTTATCTTTTATTGGTGCATCTGCATCTATCCGGTGCCAAATACACTCATTCTCGATTATCACTTTATCGCCGCCGCTCTCTACAATATTTGCTTTTAGAGAAGTAATTTGCCCTCTTTCTATTCCTTCCTGCCAATAATTCCCGCCATTTACTTTATCGCATCCAAAAAAGAGGGAGCTGTGATGCGGATAATTAGCATTTCGAATAGAAGTTACTGAGGCATTAGAAGGACCATTCACAGGATAAAAAAATGGATATTTATCATTTTCTGCAAAAATATAGCTTGTGAAAAACTTATCATTGATAGTAATGTCTATTCTGTCACCAATACGAGTAGCAGATACTTTAGATTGTGAAAAAGCCAAATTACTGCAAATAGATAAAACTAAAAAAATATACTTATAGTTATTCATCCGATTAAATACCTTTTACTAATGCATCGCATTTAAGCCATATACTTGCATTCTAAAATAAAGCTAGATTATCAACTCCGATTATTATGCTCAACTCATAATCACAAATATATAGGTTAATATTGTAAAATCAATGTATTAAATTTGCGCATCAATGCATTATTTTGCGCTTCATCTGCTATCTAATATCAACATCTGCATAAAGCGGACGGTGATCGGAAGCTACATCCTCTGCAATTACCCCACTGTTATTCAATGGCTCCCAATCACCGTTTGCATTATAAGCAAAAATATAATCTATAGTTCTGTTTGGATTAGTTGCCGGTATCGTAAACTCCTCCGGAGAAACAAGAGAAGTAAACTCTTTCGCTAAAGATTGCACTACTGACGATTCAGGAGTTGCATTTATATCACCCACCAAAAAGTAAGGCTTATCGGGATTCAACTTTCCGGTTTCATTTTTAATAATTTCTACGGCTTTCAATCTATCTTCCTCATTAAGAGAGAAGTGGGTATTACCAAAATAATAATCCTCCATCTCCACAATAAGTAGCATTCTCGGTTCTTTACTGCAAGGCAATGGTACTCTTGTCACACTAATAGGCTTCTCTTTAGACAACACTCCAACACCATACTTTCCTCCATCGTAATCAATTGCAGCAGCATAGGTTGAAAACATAGAGGTCTTTTCTGCCAAAACACCCAGCACATCAACTCCTTTGCTCCTCCCGGTAACACTATCCAACTCTTGAATACCAACTATATCAGCATCAGAATTATTAATAATGTTTGCAATACGGTCATAATCTGTGACATCATCAAGACCTTTTGCATTTCTAATATTATAAGACATTAGTCGGGTTGAATTGTCATCTCGGTTAACTGTCTCGTCTGAATTGGTTCTGTTAGCCGATGTTGTACAAGAAGCAGTCATTACCAACAAAAT